>JBEKNU010000257.1:0-10986 GCA_049522495.1 Terriglobia bacterium | reverse complement strand
CCTCGGCGCGAGCGTCGCAACGGCGGCGGGCGATAAAAGTACCCTGTCGGCCACACCCTTTGTATGGCATCCCGCCGCCTGGTTTGAACACGCGGACGTGCGTTTCCTCTTGCCGGCGGATGTGGTCGCACTCTGGCCGCTCCTGCCCCACGACCCCTACACAAAAGATGGCCACGCGGAAATCGATGAGGGACGAATCGTGCTAGACTTCCCCGCTACTGGCCCGAACACGATAGTCATCGAAGTTCCCGCGCCTTCGAAACCCTAGCCTTACTTCACCGTGAACTCCTGGCTCAGCGGAGTGTTTTCCACGGAGTCACCGACTCGAACCACAAACTTGCCCGGGTCAACTTTCCACCCGTGGGAATTCACATCCCAGTAAGCCAGCGAGCGGCGATTGAGCGGAACGCTTACGTGGCGACTCTCACCGGGATTGAGGGTGACGCGTTCGAATCCTTTCAGTTCCCTCTCCGGACGCGGCACGGTGGCGGAGGGATCACTCACGTAGACCTGCGCCACTTCCGCGCCAAAACGTTTGCCCGTATTGGTGACGTCAAAGCTCACGGTGATGGGCGTTTCGGGACTGGCCGTAGCCGGCGTGACGGTGAGATGGCTGAAGGCGAAAGTGGTATAGGACAAGCCGAACCCAAACGGAAACTCGGGCTTCCTTCCGTCCTTGCCGTAAGCGCGATAGCCGAGAAAAACCCCTTCAGCATACTTCGAGTCATCCGAGCCGGGCGCAGTGTAGTAGCTGCTGAATGTGGGATCGTCTTCCTCGCGAGCCCACCAGCTCATGGGCAACTTGCCGCTGGGGTTATCGCCGAAAAGCACCCGCGCTAACGCCGTGCCTCCTCGCGACCCCGCATACCACGTGTGCAACAGCACGGGAACGTGCTCAAGCCAGCCCGCTGTGGAAACGCTGCCGCCCGCCGTTAGCACCACAATCGTGTGCGGATTGACGGCCGCAACGGCGTTGATCAAAATCTCCTGCCCGGGAGGCATGTGGAAAGTGCGGTCATGGCCCTCGCCCTCAGTGTCGGAGTTGAAGCCCACGGTGACCACGGCGACGTCGGCCAGCGCTGCAATTTTCTTGACGTTGGGCGCCAGCACCTCCTCCGGTGGAAGGGCGACCATCCCGGCTCGAATCAAATTGGCTTGGGAAACGTAATCGAAGCGAATCGGCACCGCCTTGCCCGCCGGTATGTTAACCTCGGCGGTTTGCGGCTCGCCGTCGCCGGGCGTTTCCTTGAGGACCAGTTTATCGTCCACATAGAGTTGATACACGTCTCCGCTGTAGCCCGCGGTAAAACCCGCGGTAACGAAGAGCTGTGGCCCGGACGTCTGCGGCGTGTAGTAGCCAGACCAGCGCACGGCGAGGGTTTTGCCAGTAGGCTGGACGAAGTCGTTGTTCCAATGATTAATGCTGTCGACGACTTTCACCCGGTCAGGCTGACCGGCGATAACTCCGCTGTCAAACTCTTCCTGCTTCAAGCCCGGGTGTTGGCCCTGGGGGTCGGTGGAAAATCCGCGTCCCTTGAAAAGCTGCTTCAGATCCTTGAGGCCGGGACTCCAAAGCACTTTGGAAAGCCCCCCCTCCAAGGAATTTCCCAAACCTGCGAGGAAACTGACCGGGGCGATGGCGTCAACATTGGCGCTGCCGCCGGCGGTTACCACGGCAGGATAGGCATTGGGCCCGATTACCGCCAGCGTGTGCGCCTTGCCCGGGTCGAGCGGGAGCAATGGACCTTGGTTCTTGAGCAGCACCATGCCGCACAGGCTCGAGACCAGTGCCCAATCTTGCGAAGCTTTGTGGTTGTAAAGAGGAATGCTGAGATCCTGCTGCTCGTGGTTCAGAAAGCCAAATTCCACAACGACGCGGAGAATGCGCCGCACTTTATCGTCAATGGTTGCGACCGAAACTTTGCCCTCTTGAATCGCCGGTAAGAGCGTCTTGGCATTCATGAACTCGCCGCCGGGCTGTTCGCTGTCCAGTCCGGAGCTGGCCGCGGCGATGCCGTCGTGCGTCGCGCCCCAGTCGGACATCAGGATGCCGCGGAATCCCCAATCCTTCTTCAAGACGTCCGTGTTCAGAAATTTATTCTGAGTCGCGTGCTCGCCGTTGATCAGATTGTAGGAATCCATCACGGCGCCGACGTGCCCCTCTTTCACCGCAGCTTCGAAAGCGGGCAAATAAATTTCCCGCAGCGTACGCTCATCGATGATGGCATTGATCAGGCGACGGTGATATTCAGAATTGTTGGCGGCGTAGTGCTTGACGGTGGCCACCACATTCCGGCTCTGTACGCCCAGGATGTAGTGCGCGGCAATCTGTCCGGCGAGGTAGGGGTCTTCGCCAAAATACTCAAAATTACGGCCATTCATCGGCGCGCGGTAGATGTTGACGCCCGGCCCCAAGAGGAAGTGTACGCCCCGGGCGCGCGCGTCGTTCCCTAATGCCACGCCCACCCGCTCGGCCAACTGCCTGTCCCACGAAGCCGCCAGCCCAATTCCGATCGCGTACGCAGTGGTGGGGCCCCAGCTCTTAACGCCCATCGGCCCGTCCGAGGTTTTAAGAGGTGGCAGGCCGAGTTGCGGCATGGGCGGGTTGAACATATTGTTTGCCCCGTGAATCAGGTCGATCTTCTGCTCCAGGGTCAGCTTGCTGAGCAACTCTTCCACCTGGCGATCGATCTCCTCCGGCGACTTCTGTTGCGCGCGAGCCGGAGCGGGCAGCATCATGAGTACCGGCAAGGCCACAAGTAGAGCCATAAGGGAAACGCGAATTCGGTTTGATAGCGTGAGGATGCGCATTTTGGTCTTTACCTCCATGAAAGTCGGGAAGTATAGCACCAACCCTGGAAGCAACTCGCAGCCTCACGGATGGAGTTTCTTGACAGGATGTGGCCGCCTGTAGGAAAGTGCTTGCGCCGGCAAAGCCGCATTGTCCGGCATCCGAAAAAATGGGGGACAAAAGCATGCAGGTGCAAGGAAATATTCCCGGGCTTGGTTGCGCAAAAGTGGAAATAACGGCCGAACATATAAGCTCGGTTGCCATGACCGGCGCGGTGAGCGCTGATTTGCCATTTATCAGTCCGGGGTTGGTTGACATTCAAGTGAACGGTTTTGCGGGAGTCGATTTCTCCGCCCCGGACCTGGACGTGGAGAAAGCGATCAGCGTCCTCCCTGCCATCTGGAGCACCGGCGCCACAACGTTCTGCCCTACCCTCATCACCAATTCCCTTTCCGAGTTGGCAAGGAACTTCGCCATCCTCGAGCAGGCGGCGCGCATGAACCATGATTTTGCTCATGCGGTTCCCTGCTACCACCTGGAGGGCCCTTATATCTCCCCGCTCGGGTCGCACGGAGCGCACGATCCCCAATGGATGCGGTCCCCCAATTGGGATGAATTCCTGGAGCTGCAACGCGCCGCGGGGGGCCGAATTGGAATTGTCACCCTGGCCCCGGAACTGCCCGGAGCGGAGGATTTTATCCGCAAGGCGCAAAGCGCGGGAGTGATCGTGGCGATCAGCCACACCGACGGCGGGCCGGATGACGTCCATCGCGCGGCGGCAGCGGGGGCCACCCTCAATACGCATTTGGGGAACGGCTGCCCGGAATATCTCCATCGGCACAAGGCTCCCTTTTGGGCGCAACTCGCCACGGCGTCCTTGCAAGCCAGCCTGATTTGCGACGGTTTTCACCTGCCCCCCGATGTCGTCAAGGTGATTGTCGCCGTGAAGGGAATCGATAAATGCATCCTGATTACTGACGCGGTCCTCGTCGCGCAATTGCCTCCCGGAAAGTATTCGCTGGTGGGAACGGAGATTGAGCTCCTGCCTTCGGGCCAAGTGGTCCGGGCCGATCGCGTCTCGATGGCCGGTTCCGCCCTTACCATGAATCGTGGGGTGGCCGTCTTCATCAAATTCTCCCAGTGCACGCTGGCGGCGGCAATTCAGGCGGCGACCATGAACCCGGCCAAATTGCTGCGGCGAGGTACCATCTGTTCTCAAGTGGCGGCAGGCCAGCCCGCGAACTTGGTTCTCTTCCGGCAGGAACCCGACACCCTTAGAGTCGAGAGCGTCATTTCGCGCGGCCGAACCGTCTACTCCGCTTAGGCCGGCGAGGAAAGCAAGCGGCGCCGGCGCCCGCGGTGCTTCCCAGCATCGAATCCTGACCACGCTCCCTTCCCCCTTAATCGACCTTGATCGAGATCCCTCGGCCCATTAGATGTGCGGAGGAAAGGGGGGAACGGGCCCTTCGAAAAAACTCTATTGACCCCATTCCATTCATGGCAGTTTGGTGTATACTGCCCCTACGGGGTGGGTAGCACCGAAATCGCTGACAACTCATTGGGCAGCGCGTGGGCGGAAATAGTATCGCGAGGCTTGATGTCCGGCCCAGCGAAATGATGGCCCACGTTCCTAAGGTTACTCAGCTCCCTCCCCGCCGGTCAAGATTCCTCGGAAACAATTCGTCCTTAAGGCTCGGGGAGGGGCTCAAGATATGCGGTCTTCCTATCGCCCATGGGCGGTTCTACTGACGACTCTTCTACTCGCCATTTCGTCACTGCTTTCCACAACGTGGGGCGCGACGCCGCCATCCCCTGCCGCTCCGGGCGGCGCGGATAAGTCTGTCCCCCGAGGCCCCTCGGCCCCATCTCCCACACTGGCCATTCCAGGCCCCCTCCAGCCTTTTCTCCGTTTGGCGGCCGTCAGCCGTAAGGTGACGCCGGAAGAAGTGCTGCCCCTCCTTTCCCACCAAGTCGTGTTGGACGGGTACGGTGGGTCAAGCCGATCCTCATCACCCACCGAGTACTTGATCCTGGTCCGACGGTACGTGGATCAGGCGCGAGAATTGCAGGCGCTGGCGGACCCGGATGGCAACATTCGCGTTGCCAATTGTGATGGCGCCCAGCGTCTCTTGAGTGTGATTGGCTACAGGCTCCGGCAACCCTGCGGGCCGAATGCCACCCTGGAGACCGCCAATTCCAAACGGGCCTTTACCACTGTCGATTCCGGATTCCCTCTCGCCGATTTAGAAAAAGCGCTTCAGGACGGCAAGCCGTTCGTCTATCCCTTTAGCAGCACGCAACTCCCGGTGCTGTTTGACTCGGGCGTCTGGATGGAGAACGACCGGAACAAGAACCACAAGGATTTGCTGGACGCGCTCTTGGGCGATGCGGCGCTGGCCCGTCTTTACTGGGCGCTCGCTCAGATTGACGAAGAAACGCGTTCTGCCCTGCGGGTTTCTCCGGGCATCGAGAGGCTCCTTCCCCTCGCGCCCCAACTGGATTTCTATGGCGAACAACTGCGCATTCGATCAGGGCGCATGCTGGTCCCCGGCGGACCGCAGGCCGAATCCGCATGGGAACATTTGGTAGGGGTCAGCCCCCATTCACCGGGAGAATTCGTCATCGCGCTACTCACCAAGGATGATGGGTGGCTGGCTCCTTATTATGACGCGCTGTCACGAGTGAGCGGGCCTCAGCAGGCGTATTTTACCGAACCTCACCGCATGGCGCGGTTTTACCAGGCGCTGCTGGGACGCGACACCTCCCCCAATCCGGCGAAATCGGTTTTCCGTCCCGATCCCGGACTGCTGCTTTTGGTAACCAGGATGCCGCTGGACTCGGACGGCCAACCCCATGTGCCGGGGAATCTGGCTGTGTGGTCTGAGATCATCCGTACGGTAAACGATTCCAAGCTCGGCCGCGAGTGGTCCAAGAAAGTCGGGCATTTGAACACTCCAGATCAGTTGATTGAGGCCCTGTTTGGCCTTTCTCGCGCTTACACGCCCAAGGGCCCTCTGCAAGCCTATTTGGCGCTCAGCGAGATCGACCGCGCGCGGGCCGGCGGAAAGCCTTTGAGCCCCCAGACGACCCTCCTGCTGGCCGAGAAGTTCGCGCGCTACAACAGCCAATACTTGACCTTTGCCGAGTTTCATACCCTTGACGACGCGTCCGTAACCGAATTTGTCAACACGGCGGAGGCCATCGACCACATCCCGGATGCCACCGTGCGAGCCGAGACGATCGGGATCTTTCAAGCCCAGAGCGGCCTCTGGCAAATCCTGGCACGCCAGAAGCAGATCCCCGCGGCGGATCAGAATAGTTCCTGGCAACGGGTTTTCCACCCCTTTGCCGCCACCCATACCTCCCCGGGGCTTTACGATGCAACTCGGACCTCCCTCACCGAACTCATGTGCGCGGCGACGGGAAAACCTCATGTGTCTCAAGACGAGCTCATTGAGCTGGTGGCAGGGCCCCATCCGACCAGCCCGAATCGCGCCCAAGTAAGGGAAGATATCGCGAATCGCATCCGTTCGGTCCTGGAAGCGCAGCGCTTGGTTTCGCTCGACACGTTGCTCGCACTGGGGGATGGCTTCCCCCTGGTGGCCCAGGGAAAAGTCAAAGCGGAGACCCTCGTCCCCCTCGCCGAAGAGCTTCGCGAGTTTGAAATGCCCAAGCCCATCTTCTCCACCGGTGAAAAAATCGAGTGGACATCCGGGCGTTTTGGCGATGCGCACACCCAGTCCGAAATGGATACGAACATCATCGAGGCCCTCCACGCGTCAGGAGCGCCCCAGGAAATGGCGAACGCGCGTGGCCGGCTCGTCCCGTTCCTGCGAGATTTCCTCACCGGCCTGAACTACGCCTACTATGAGCCGCCCGGGGCTCAGATGCTCCACAACAACCCCCTCTTTATCCGCCGCCATGATTTCTCCGGTGAATTAGCTCGCGGATCAGAACCTCCCTGGTCTTCGCCCCGGATGGTCGGTCGCGGGGATACTTCCGGCGGCGGCGTGCGTCTGACCGGGGGACTTCCCGGCCTCCCCTACGTCCTGGCGGAAGTCGAACAAGAGTTCATCGTGCCGAAAAACGTCCAGTCCCTCATCTGGGAGGATTTGGTTCCGTCCCTGGTAACCAGCGCGGTCTTGCCGCGTTGGTGGCAGGTGACACCGAAGGAACTTCATGCCGCCGCCCTCTATCAACAGCTCGGGGAGGAACTGTTGACGAGCGCTGGGCAGGAGGCAAGCCTGCGGGAAAAGGTCGTGGACATCCTCTCCGCCCGCATGCTTTCGCGGAGGTTGGACCAATTGGAGAAGGCTCTCACCGCCGGGCATCCGGAAGAAGTCATTCCCCGCATGACGCCCGCCGAGACCTTCTACCTGGCTCTCGAGTTTCAGCGCCAATATCCCGCGGAGATGGCCCGCTGGGGTAAAGCCGGCGAGGAAATTCAGACGCTCACCCGGGAAGACCCCGAGGAGATCAATGGGGAAAAGCTGTCGGAGGATTTCGGCGTCCCCCACCCTGCTCTGGCGCAAACCACTGCCCGCGAACTTCTCAATCTGCGGCCTTTCCCCACTTTTCTCGGTTACTCGAGTTACCTGCTGGCAGAGTCCTGGGAGTCCAACAATCTCTATTGGGCCCGTTTGGCGGACGAAAAAGGTTTGCCTCCGGAGAACCTTCATCAGTTGGTCCCCACGCTGACGCATCGCATGGTGGAAAATCTCTTCGCCACCCACTTGGATGACTGGCCCGCCCTCTTACGGGCTCTGAGGGAAACGGGCATGGAATTTCGAGAGGGCAAGTTTGAATCCTTGCCCAAGAGCGCACCTTCCCCGTTTTGAAGCTGGTCTGGGGGGATGAGGGAGGATGATTTATGGCAAAGCGGATCATTTGGGTTGCGGTTTTGTGCCTGGGGATTTTCTCCGGCGCCAAAGTTTGGAGGGCGGCCCAGCAAGACAATCCGAACACCGTCTTCCGCGTCAACGTCAACATGGTGCAGTTGGATGTGGCGGTGACCGATAAGAAAGGAGATTACATCACCGGCCTCAGCCCCTGGGACTTTCAGATTTACGAGGACGGAATTACCCAGAAGGTCGCGAGTTTCGGTGAGGAAAATGAAGCTCCGCGGGCCTTGGAAGATTATCCCCGCCGAAACGCCGCCACCCTGGGCTCGGATCCTCCCACGAAAACCGGCCGGCAAGCGCGCGACGGCGCACTCCAACCCATCATGCGAAAGGAATCCGCTGACCGGGTTGCCTCCATGGTCGCGGGAGCAAGTGTCTTCATCCTCTTCGATACCAGCAACTACATGTACCGGGGATTTGTCTACGCCCAGGATGCCATTGCGGAATTCGTCCGGACGCTCGACCATCCCTACCGGGTGGCCTTCTATTCCTATAGCCGCAACTTTTCCCGTATTTGTATGCTCACACCCGACCGCTCCGTGGCGCTCAGCGGGGTGCGGGAAACCGTGGCCGGGGATGATGCCGCCCTCTACGACGCCCTGCTGATGACTCTCAAGGATGCTTCCCAGTTTTCCGGCCGAAGGGTGATCGTGGCCTTTTCCAACGGACCTGACAACGCCAGCATGGTGGCGCCGGAGGACGTTCGCGAGTTGGCCCAAACCGAAGGTATCCCGATTTATATGATCAGCACGCAATTGGCGCGCCTCGATCCCGTTTCCACCGCGGTCTTTGGACGGATGAGCTCCAGCACCGGCGGCAAATCCTACTTTGCCAAAGACTGGCAAGACCAGCAGAGAGCCTTCGCCTCCATCCGCGATGACCTTGCCCATCTCTACACGCTCACCTATTACCCCCAGCCCAATCCCAATTATGGCTGGCGGAGCATCACCGTGAAACTGGCGGGCCAGCCGCTCAAGGACTACCGTATTCGCGCCCGGAGCGGCTATCGGCCACGCACTAACCGGCACTTTGCGCAGGCCACCGCCACGCCCTAAGGTGCTCGTCTGAGACCGTCCCTTCTTGCGCTGTAGCGGCGCTCAGTGACTCCCCCCCGGCGCGGGGACGTGGAAGTCATCGACCGACAGCATCTGGGCAATTTTAGCCTGAGGCATCGATCACCTCCAAGAGACGATGGCGAGCGGTTGGAAAACAAACGCCAGTACGATCTTGGACGGGACCGGATGGCCGTTGAATGTGGCAGGCATGAACCGCCAGTCCCGCACCACGGCCTTGGCGTTCTCGGTCAGAGGGGAGAAACCTCGAAGCACTTTTGCTTCCTGCGCCTTCCCCTTCGCACTCAGCGGGACTTCCAGCACCACGTCTCTGAGGATAACCATCGTGGCGGCAAAATAAGGCGGGAAAGCCGCACGGGTCACTTCCGCCGGCTGGAACTCTGCCTGGATTGCCGCCTCGGTCTGGGGTATCAGCGTAGGAAGGGGGTCGGGATCGGTATACGAAAGCGGAGTGAAAGTAACTGCCACAGGCATTCTCGAAGCAATGGCTTTGCCCGCGTAAGTCGCCGGGGAAAATTTCCAGTCACTTACCGCATGGATCGCAACTTGCGTTAGGCAGGCAATATCACGCCGGATCTCAACCTTCTGAACTTCTCCGGCTTCGGTTATGAGGGCATCCAACACCACAGTCCCGTTCGGGCGGCAGGGATTCGCACCCACAATGTCAGTAACAGATAGTGTCTCTGCCGGCTGAAAGGGAGACTTTTCGCTTGCCGTCTCAGCTTGCGCGGAAAGCGCCTGGGCACTTCCAAGCACCATCATGGCAAGGAGTAATCGCTTCATAGCAGGATCCTCCTTAGTATCTCCTATTATACTCTAAGCCCCGCGAGGGGACTTGGTGGTGGGATCCTCGTCGTGACAGGATCCGGCGTACAACACTCCCGCGCCCCCGCCCCGGCCACTCAAAACAGGAATACTCCTTTGATGTAATCCCGTGCGGCCACCTGCTCGTCGGAGAATGCCTGGCGGAAATCGTCCAGCCGAAAACGGTGGGTGATCATTCCTTCCGTACTGAGCACACCGTCACCCACAGCCTGGGCGGCGGGCTCAATGAATCCGGCATTGTTTCCGGCGCCGAGCACGCGGATGTTGGGCGCCGACAGCGAGTCCGGCGCAAATGGCAGCGCCTCATGCTTGCAAAAACCCGCCAGGACGAGGCTGCCACCGAAGCGCGTGAGGCTGACCCCCAGCGGAATCAAGGGAGCGTACCCGGTGGCCTCAATCACGATGTCTGTCCCTTCTCGATGCAGTTCCTTAGTTAAGTCCTTGAGATGCTCAGGGTCATCGGTCACCTCCCACGCTCCCCAGGATTTGGCCAAGGCCAAGCGCTTGGGCTGTTTGTCCAGGCACAGAATGCGCCGCGCTCCCGAGGCCTTCAAGACCGCCAGACAATTCAACCCGATCGGGCCCATGCCGAGAATCGTGGCGGTTGAGCCCAGTCGGGCCCCCGCGATGGAAGCCACAGCGATGCCTACCCCCAGCGGCTCCAAAAGCGCCCCTTGCTCAAAGGAAACCGTGTCCGCGAGCGGATGCAGATTATGAACGGGCGCCAGGACGTACTCGGCGTAACCTCCCGGCGGGCCGAATCCGATCTGCCGATATTCAGGGCAGCGCCGCCATTCTCCCCGCCGGCAAAACCGGCACTTCAGGCAGGTAATCTCGTTGTCAGCCACCACACTCCGCCCCACCCAGGCCTCGTCCGAGGGCGAACCGACTTGGTCGACGACACCGCAGTACTCGTGACCCGGAGTCAGTGGGTACTCCACGACGTGACGGCCGCGCAACAACTCGAAATCCGTCATGCAAATCGCTGCCGCCTGAATGCGCATGCGAGCCCAACCAGCCATCGGCACGGGATCGGGGAATTCCGCTAGGCTTACTTTCCCAGGTTGTTCAAAACGAATAGCTCTCATCTCTCCACCTCATATCTAACGCCTTTCTCCTTTCCTTTCAATAACATTCTGGCCTTGCGGCGATAAGTGGCTTATTTATCATAAACATTCTGGCCTGGGAACGAATTTGCGCCAAGTCAATTTTGTATCTCATTTGTTTTCAAAGACATTCTGGGTAATACCCTCATTTTACCATCCTTTTTTCTCTGGTTCCTCAGCAGAATCTGTGGGTAGACTGTGGTTCAGGTAGAGCTCCAAGAGTATGGTAGAGAGCGACTTCAGCGGCGCGGAAGGTACGAAAGCCATAGGCTTTTCGCAGCGTCAACTGC
>JBEKNU010000256.1:0-10989 GCA_049522495.1 Terriglobia bacterium | reverse complement strand
AAATGGGTCACTACCGTGATTGATGTTAAATTGCTGAGGGGGAATCCAGCAGCATGAATCAGCGGCGCAGTTTCGCTTGGATGGATCTCCTTTGGCTGGCGTTCCTGGCCGGGTTGGCCATCTTGCCGCCCCGCACGGATATAATTCACAAACAGCTCATCCTGCTCGCCATTGGCGTGTTCCAAATCTTCGAGTACCGTTTCCTGGATGCGGTTCCCGACCGCGGGCGCTGCTATAGTGTCATCCTGAAAATCTTATTGGCCTCGCTGCTCGTGGAGCACAACGGCGGAATCCAGAGCTATTACGACTACTATCTGATTTACTTCGTGCCCGTAGGTACGGCGGCCATGTACTTCGATCTGTGGGCAACCCTGATCTGGACCACGTTAACATGTGCAGCCTACTGGTCCCTCGTGCTCTGGGAGTTGAGTGAATTCGAGTTGACTGGTGAAGGCGCCGCCGAATTAGCCATCCGCAGTCTGTTTTTCTTTCTCGCCGCCATCACTGTGAACCGGTTCAATACGGAAAACCGCCAGCAAGCAAGGCGCTACCGGGAACTCGCCGAAACCCTGGCCGAGACCAACCGGCGCCTCGAGCAAGCACAGGAGGAGGCGCGCCGGTCAGAACGCCTGGCAGCGCTCGGACAACTTTCCGCCGGGTTGGCGCACGAATTAAGGAATCCGCTGGCGGTCATCAAAGGCTCGGCGGAAACCTTGATGCGCAAACTCGCGAACTCCGACCCCATCACCACCGAGATGGCGGGATACATCTCGAGCGAAGTAAACCGCATGAACGCGTTGGTGACGCGCTTTCTCGACTTTGCCCGGCCACACCAACTCGAGGAGCGTCAGGAGCCGATTCCCCCATTGATCGAGCGGGCGCTGAAGGCGGCGCGCGACCGCTGGCCCGACGCCAAGGTGGAAGTGGAGCGGCAATTCGCCCCGAATCTGCCGGAAGTCACCTTGGACGGCGACCTCATTGAGCGGGTGTTCACGAACCTGGCACTCAACGCCTATGAGGCCATGGGCGCCGGCGGGGGGAAGCTGCGCGTGGCGGCGGCTCCGAGCTCCGACGGCAAGCGGGGCGTCGAGATCACTTTCCAAGACACCGGCCCGGGCATTCCTGCCGAACTGCGCGAGCAGATTTTTAATCCCTTCTTCACCACCAAGGAAACCGGCGTGGGGCTGGGGCTCTCGATCGTCTCGAAGATCGTTGACGACCACCGCGGGTGGATCCGCGTGACCACCGAACCGGGAAAAGGCGCCTGCTTTCAAGTGTTCCTGCCGGAGGGCGAATGCCCGGAAGCCACGCCCTGAACCGGCCACCTGGCCGTCGCGTAAATGGAAAAGTCACCGCCGGCTATCTTGGTTTGAACGACTCGCCGCCGCGGGGCGAGAATTTGTTCAGCGCGGTATTCAGCGGCCCAGCCGCTGCCGGCGCCCGCACTACCCCCTTGAAGAGGATGTCCCCCGGGGCGAGTTTGCGGCCGTAGAGCTTTTGGTTCGAGTCCCCGTCCTGCTTGAACATCTGGCCGTCCAGTGAAACGCCCGCAAAGGCGCCGCGTGAGCGCGAGTAGGTGAGGATTTCGGCGTGGAGTTGCAGGTCCGTGGCGCCCTCCGCGCTGCGGCCCACGGGCCCGCCGGCGGCGGACGCGTCGGCGCCGAGCTTGGTGCTGTCACGCAGGAGTTTTTCCGCGCCCCGTCCGTTCATCACCAGCAGAACAAAATCGGTGGCTTCGCCGCCCAGTTGGAAGCCGACGTTGACGCCGCCCACCGTGAACATCGAAGGCGCGCCCCAGGGGCCGTTGCCTCCGCGCCGGCAAACCATCGCCCCGCGGCCGTAGGTGGCGCCGATGCCGAAGGCGCCCTTTTTCTCGGAAGGAATTATGCCCACGCAAACCGACTTGTCCATCAGGTCGCGCGGGATGCCCTTTTCGGGAGTGTTCATAATTTCGGTCATGACTTCCGCCGACTTTTCCAGCCGCTCCGCTTGCTTGTCGTCGGCCCAGCCAACCCGCGCAGTTCCCCACAACACGAGTGAGAGACCTATCGCCAATCCATATCGCATGTACAAATCCTCCACGGAAATTTGGGGTTGCGATGACTCGCCACATACATTAGATGCTTTCAGCCCTAAAACCGTGTCGAGGCAACCATTGTGCCACATTCTGGACGCGCGAGAAAAGACTTGCAGGTAAAGCCGCAGGGCTACGCCCGGAGGTTCGCGCCGCACTTCCGGCATTGGGATCGGCGGCGGGCGTTAAGGGTGTGGCACTGGGAACACGTCAGGTACATCGCGCGGGCAAATAGCTGAGTGACGACGGCGCTGAAACCCAGGATGCCCACCACCAGGGCGATGTTCAGCAGCGTCTGGCGCATGGTTCTTTATTTTCCCAGGGAGGCCCGCGCCGCGCGGACGGCTTCCACATACAGGCGCGCGTTGGTGGAAATCACTTCCGCCTTGCCTTCGCGCAAAGACTTGAGGTCCACCAATTCGCCGCCCACCGCGACGGCGGCTGCTCCTGCCTTGATGAACTCCGGGGTCGTCTCCAGATTCACCCCGCCTGTCGGCACGAACTCAATTTGCGGGAAGGGCCCCTTGAGGGCCTTGATGTATTTGGCGCCCCCCACGGGCCCACACGGGAAGATCTTCACCAGGTCGGCGCCCGCTTGCCACGCCGTAACGATTTCCGTCGGCGTCAGTGCTCC
Source organism: Terriglobia bacterium (assembly GCA_049522495.1). Lineage (GTDB taxonomy): Bacteria > Acidobacteriota > Terriglobia > UBA7540 > UBA7540 > Bog-366. Next base: position 8,281 of record JBEKNU010000256.1, on the reverse strand, counting down.
GGGAATGCACACCTTGCTGTATCGGCGCGCCAGTTCGATGACCTGGAGATTGAGCGAGGGGGTGACGATGAATTGCGCTCCCGCCAGCAAAGCCGCGCGGGCGGTTTCAGGATCAAGAATCGTACCGGCGCCCAGCAGAACCTCGTCACCGAACTTATCCGCCACCTTTTCCATCACCTGAATGGCGTTGGGAACGGTCATGGTAATTTCGAGGATGCCGATATTCCCCGCAATAATCGCCCCCGTGGCGAGCAGGGCGGTTTCCGGCGAAGGTGCGCGCACTATCGGCACCAAGCCGACTTCGTGAATCTGTCTGAGCGCTTTTTCTTTTGACCAGGGCATGTGCCCCCCTTTTAGGTTTCCGTTGCTGGGTGCCAGTTCCACGCACCAGTCGCGGTAAAGTCTAAAGGCTAGAGGATAAAGGGTAAAGTATGAAGGGATCTATCCTTTGGCCTTTACCCTTTCTTCACCGCGCTACCCGCAGGCTGGAACCTTTGAGCAGGCTTTCCACCTCCGCCAGGGTTGTCCAGTTAAAGTCGCCGGGCATGGAATGTTTCAGCGCGCTGAAGGCGTTGCCGTAGCGGACGGCAGCTTGGTAAGAATCCTTCCTCAATCGGCCATAGATGAACCCGGCACTGAAAGAATCGCCGCCTCCCAGGCGGTCCACTATTTCCAGTTCGTACTTCACATCGTCGTAGAATTTGCCATCGGCATAGGCGATGGCCGTCCAGGTGTTGCGCCACACCAGCGGATTCTCCCGTAAAGTGATCGCCACGGCCTGGAAGTGGAATTTCTCCTGCAAGCGCCGCGCAACCTCTTGGTACGGCTCCGCGGAAACTTGCGCGAACGCTTGCGAGCCGGTCTTGTCCTGCGCTTTGATTTTGAACACCACGTTCGTGTCTTCTTCCGTGGTGATCAGGACGTCCACGTATTCCATAAGGGGTTCTTGCACGGCCTGCGCCTTATCCGGCGGCCACAGTTTTCCGCGATAATTCAGATCATAACTGACCGTCAGCCCCGCCAGTTTTGCCGCCTGCAAGGCTTCGCACGTAACGGCGGCCGCGGAATCACTGAGCGCCGGCGTGATGCCGCTTACGTGGAACCAGCGCGCGCCTTCCATGACCCGCTTCCAATCCACCTCAGCGGGCTGGATGGCGCTGATGGCGGAATTCCGGCGGTCGTAAAGCACGCCGCTGGCGCGGGGAGCCGCGCCGAATTCCAGGAAGTAGAGGCCCATGCGGCTCTGGGCGTCCGAGGTCCAAATCAGGTGCGAGGTGTCCACGCCGGCTTGGCGCGCGCGATTCTCCGCGAGGCGCCCCAGGGAATTCTGCGGGAGGCGGGAAACCCAGGCGCTCGTCAACCCCAAGCGGGCGACCCCTACCGCAACGTTCAACTCCCCGCCCCCCACCTGAACGTCCAGCGTCGCAGTCTGCTCCAAGCGCTGGAAGTGCGGGGGCGACAGACGGACCATCGCTTCACCAAAGGTTACGACTTCCGGCATGACCTCCTCCACGTCGGGTCGGGCTGGACAAGCAACCGACTACTATAGGATGTTTAAAGGGAATTGTAGACCATTTTCGCTTCACTCAGGTTGGGTCTTTGCCCCGTAACGGCACGCGTCTCGCGCTTTGGCCAGAAGCGGCGTCAAGCAACTCCGGTTCTTGACTTTGCACTTAACTGCGGCATACATTGACAGGTTGCTTCTGTGAAGAACGTTGACATTGCAATGAGGAGTTTGGCCCCCATGCCTGACGATTCGGGGAGGACGATTCTGGACAATATCGTCTCCATGCGCCGGCGGACGCTGGAGGAGACGCGCTTGGCTGTCCCGCTGGAGCGCGTGCAGCCGTTGGCGGAGGAGCGGCAAGAGCGCCGCGATTTTGCTGCGGCCCTCGCTCCCAACGCTGACTCTGGCGCCCCGCCGGGGTTGCGCGTGATCGCGGAGCTCAAGCGTGCGTCACCTTCGCGGGGGCTGCTGCGGCAGCATTATCGCCGCCGGGAAATTGCTGTGGGATATGCCGGAGGAGGCGCATCAGCGCTTTCCGTGCTGACGGAAGAGCATTATTTTCTGGGCTCCATTCGAGACCTGGCGGAAGTGCGCCAAGTCGTAGACATACCGGTGCTGCGCAAAGATTTCATCCTGGAAAGCTATCAGGTTTATGAATCGGTGGCGGCGGGCGCCGACGCCCTGCTGTTGATTGTGGCCGTGTTGCCGAAGCGCGTCCTGCGCAGCCTGCTCGATTTGTGCAAGCAGTTGCGAATCGCCGCGCTGGTGGAGGTCCACACGCAAGCGGAGTTGGACCGTGCGGAGGAGGCGGGCGCCCAGATCATCGGCGTGAACAACCGCAATCTGAAAACCCTGAAAGTGACCCTGGAGACGTCGTTGCGATTGGGGGCGAAGATACCCCGCGGTTGCATTGCCGTCAGCGAGAGCGGCATCAAAACCGCTGCGGACTTGCAGCGCATCAAGGAAGCGGGCTTTAGTGCCGTACTCATGGGGGAGCGCTTGATGTCGCAACCGGACCCGGGCCTGGCCCTACGCCATATGCTGGCAGAGTTTGCCGGGCAGCCCGTTCCATTCGAAACTCAAGACTCGAAAATCGAAAGTCGCTGAGAATCGAGCCATCGATTTCATGCCGAGACCCCCGCGGTCTTCGAGCTTCGAATTTCGAAAAGATGCCAACACGCGTCAAAATTTGCGGCATTACGCGGTGGGAAGACGCGCAGCTTGCCGTCGATCTGGGAGCTGAGGCGTTGGGCTTTAATTTCTATTTGCCTTCGCCGCGACATCTCGATCCGGCGGCCGCGCGCGCCATCATCTTGAAACTTCCGCCCCTGATTACGGCGGTGGGCATTTTCGCGAATGAAACCGACGACAAGCACGTGGCGCGCGTGGCGAGGGAGTCGCGGGTCAGGGTAGTGCAGTTGCACGGCCCCCTGTATCCGCCGCTGGACGGGGCATTGGCAGATTTCACTCGGATTCGTGCCGTGGCCGTCAGGGAAGGATTCCGGCCTGAAATGTTGCGCGAACTCGGTGGTGACGCATTTCTGCTGGATGCCTTCGACGCGGAACTCCTGGGCGGAACGGGCAAACCCTTTAATTGGGCCTTGGCCCGGGACGCAAACCGGTTCGGAATCATTATTCTGGCGGGAGGGTTGACACCCGAAAATGTTGGGGAGGCGATTTGGGAAGTCCGGCCTTTCGCGGTGGATGTGGCCAGCGGCGTGGAAGCCGCGCCCGGGGTAAAGGATGCCAGCAAACTGCGGGCTTTTTTCCAAGAGGTCGAGCGAGCCGATCGAGGAATCGACGATGGAAGGTGATACTTCTACAGGACCTGACGCGCGCGGGTGGTTCGGCGAATTCGGAGGCCGCTTCGCGCCGGAAACGCTGATGGCTCCCGTCGAGGAGTTGGAAGCGGCTTACCGCGCGGCGCGCAGCGACCCGTCGTTTCAGGCGGAGTTGGCGCGTTTGCTTAAAGACTTTGCCGGCCGGCCCACTCCACTCTTTCACGCCCAGCGGCTCACGGGGCGCCTGGGTGGCGCACAGATTTATTTGAAGCGCGAAGACCTGCTGCACACGGGCGCGCACAAAATCAACAACTGCCTGGGACAAGGATTGCTTGCCGAGCGGATGGGTAAGACCCGCCTGGTGGCGGAGACCGGGGCGGGCCAGCACGGAGTGGCCACCGCCACCGTGGCGGCGTTGCTGGGGATGGAATGCGTCGTGTACATGGGCGAGGAAGACATGGCGCGGCAGGCTCCCAACGTCTTCCGCATGCGGCTGCTCGGAACAAAAGTGGTTTCCGTTTCCTCCGGAACCAAGACGCTGAAGGATGCCATCAACGAAGGAATGCGCGACTGGGTGACGAATGTCCATAACACGCATTATCTGATGGGATCGGTGCTGGGACCGCACCCTTATCCGATGATGGTGCGCGATTTTCACCGGATCATCGGCCAGGAAGCGCGCCGCCAGGTTCTGGAGAACGTGGGGAGACTGCCGGATTTGCTTTGCGCCTGCGTGGGCGGAGGGAGTAATTCCATCGGCCTGTTTTACGATTTCATTCCCGACGCAGGCGTGAAGATGGTGGGCGTAGAGGCGGGCGGCCGCGGGCCGAACCTGGGCGAGCACGCCGCGCGCTTTGCGGGCGGGAAACCCGGTGTGTTGCACGGCTCTTACACTTATGTGTTGCAAACGGAGGACGGCCTGATCTCGAATACACACTCGGTTTCCGCGGGGCTCGATTACCCCGCCGTGGGGCCCGAACATGCCGAACTGCATCGCCAGGGGCGCGTGGAGTACACCCACGTGAGCGACCAGGAGGCGCTGGAAGCGGCAAGTCTGCTGGCGCGGGTGGAAGGAATTATTCCCGCGCTCGAATCAGCCCACGCGCTCGCGGAGGTTATCAAGCGCGCGCCAGCGATGCCACGCGATCAGATCATCATCGTGAACCTCTCGGGCCGCGGCGATAAGGATCTGGGGATTTTTCAGTCGGCAGGGATTCTCTGAAGGTCATAGTTACACACGCTCAGGGGAAGAGATCCCTCACCTGCGCGCCCTTGGACGGGCACCCTCTCCCCAAGGGAGAGGGGTGTGAACATGGGGAGAAACTGAAATCTGGAAGATGCTCCCGCTTTCCACAACTCGCATTGCCGCCCGGTTTTGCGACCTGCGCGCGAAAAATGCCAAAGGCCTGATCGTCTATCTGACCGCAGGTGACCCCAACTTGGACGCCACGGGGGAGCTGCTTTTGGCGCTCGACCGGGCGGGTGTGGATGTGATCGAGCTGGGCGTGCCGTTTTCCGATCCCCTGGCCGACGGCCCGGTGATCCAACGGGCATCGGAGCGGGCGCTGCGCTCCGGCACGACGCTGCGCAAAATCCTGGAACGATTCCCAAATTGGCGGCAATCCTTACACGCGCCCGTCATCCTGTTCAGTTATTTCAATCCCCTCCTGCAATTCGGCCTGGAGAAATTTGCGGCAAGCGCGGCGCTAGCGGGAGTGGATGGCGCGTTGGTGGTGGACTTGACTCCGGAAGAGGCGGAGAATTACGTCCGGGCAATGCGGGCGCAGAATCTGGACACGGTGTTTCTGGCTTCGCCCACCTCCACGGACGGGCGGCTGAAGCGTGCTGCACAACTTTCCACGGGTTTTTTGTATCTTATCTCGCGTACCGGGGTCACCGGTGAACGAAGCGAGATGGCTTCCAGCGTTCGGCCCCTGGTGGAGCGCGTTCGCCGGGTCACCTCCCTGCCGCTCGCTGTAGGATTTGGAATCTCCACGGCTGCGCAGGTCCGCGAAGTCCAAGCGCACGCAGACGCTGCCGTGGTGGGCAGCGCGGTGGTGCACGCCATCGAAGAACACTATTCCCAGGAAGGACCGGCGGTGATTGAACAATTTGTGCGTGGGCTCAAAGCCGGGACGGGGGGTGAACCCGTATGAACGATTTCGATGGCTGGCGCAAGCGAATTGACGAGATCGACAAACAACTGGTGAAGCTTCTGAACGAGCGGTCGCAATGCGCGGTGGAGATTGGGCATTTGAAGAAAACCATGAATCTCCCAGCGTGGCAACCGCAGCGCGAGGCTGACATCCTTCGCAACGTCGTGAAGGCGAACGAAGGACCTCTGGATGATGCCGCCATCCGCCGCCTGTTTGAACGCATTATTGATGAGGCGCGGTCACTCGAGCGGCATTCCATGGACGGCGAAAGTTCCTTCCGAAAGGAGTGAAGCCTTATGGTAGTGGTGATGCAGGAAGGCGCAACGGAAGAGGACGTGCAGCATGCCATCAATAAATTGATGGAAATGGGATTTGATATTCACCGCTCCACGGGGGCGCGCCAAACGGTGCTGGGAGCGGTGGGCGCAAAGGTGGACTTTGACACCCGCGACATCGAGTTGCTGGAAGGGGTGGAAGAGGTTCTAAGAATCAGCGCGCCGTATAAGTTGGCCAGCCGGCATTTCCGGCCGGAGGGGACGGTTGTGAATTTGGGCCGGGGTGTCGCCATCGGAGGCGAAGAGATGGTGGTGATGGCCGGGCCGTGCAGCGTCGAGAGCGCCGGGCAGATTGAGAGCATCGCGGCATCGGTGGCGGCGAATGGCGCGCGCGTCCTGCGCGGTGGAGCTTTCAAACCCCGCACTTCGCCTTACAGTTTCCAAGGCATCGGCCACGAAGGGCTGGAACTCATGCGCCAGGCCGCGGACAAGCACAACCTCTGTGTGGTTTCCGAAGTTATGGACCAGACCCAAATTCCGATGATGCTCGATTACGTTGACATGCTCCAGGTCGGAGCTCGTAATATGCAGAATTACAACCTGCTGAGAGAGCTCGGCAAGGTGGCCAAACCGATTTTGCTGAAACGTGGAATCTCCGCCACCATTGAGGAGTTGCTCCTCTCCGCCGAATACATCATGGCCGGCGGGAACTACAACGTCGTGCTGTGCGAGCGCGGCATCCGAACCTTTGACAGTTATTTACGAAACACCCTCGATATCTCCGCCATCCCGGTCATCAAGAAGCTCTCGCACCTGCCCATTGTGGTGGATCCCTCGCATGGGACGGGCCGGCGCGATAAAGTTGCTCCTATGGCCCGTGCTTCGCTGGCCGCGGGAGCAGATGGCTTGCTGATTGAGGTCCACAATGACCCGGAAAAAGCGTTGAGCGACGGCGCACAATCCCTCTTTCCGGAGCAGTTCGAGCAACTAATGAAAGAATTACGAATGATTGCGCCGGCGGTGGGCAAAAAAGTGTAGGGCTGGAATCCGAAACTCGAAATTTGAAACTCGGGAGCGATGGAGCGAATTTCGAGTTTCGAATTTCGAGTTTCGACTTAAGAAGGTTCCCGAGATCATCCCTTGGACAACGTAATTTCAGAACCTCTATTTCGGCGTGTGGCGATTGTCGGCTTGGGCCTGCTGGGTGGATCGTGGGGGCTGGCCCTGAAAAGGTCGGGCTTCACAGGGCGCATCGTGGGCTGCGCCCGGCGCGCCGAGACGCGCGAGGAGGCTCTAAGCAAGGGCGCGGTTGACGAAGGATTCGCCGATGTGACCGAGGCCGTGCGCGGGGCCGACCTGGTAATCCTGGCGACGCCGGTCGCAGTCATTCTCGACCACCTCCCACGCCTGCAACCGCACTTGTCGCCGCAGGCACTCATCACCGATGTCGGTAGCACCAAGCGGCGGATCTGCGAGCGGGGGGCGGAGCTGTATGCCCAGCGGCCGCTGTTTTTGGGCGGGCACCCGATGGCGGGCAAGGAGCGCTCGGGACTTGAGAACGCTGACCCACGGCTCTTTGAAAACGCCCGTTACGTGCTAACCCCGGCCAAGCCGGAAGATCTCGATGACGCCCGCGTGCAGTCGTTTGGCGCGCTCGTGGCGGCCGTCGGGGGGCGGCCGCTCACGAGCGATCCGGCGACCCACGACCTGGCCGTCGCGTATCTTTCCCATCTCCCCCAATTGCTCTCTTCGGGCCTGGCCAGCCTGATTGAGGAGAAGCACACGGCCGAGGACCTGTCTCTGGAATTGGCGGCCTCGGGTTTCCGTGATATGACGCGCCTGGCGGACAGCCCCTACTCGGTCTGGCGCGACATTTGTCTAACCAACACGGAGAATATCCAAATGGCGTTAGATGCGCTGATTCAGAAATTGGAATCCCTCCGGGTGCACATGGGGGACCGCGAACTGGCGCGCGAGTTTCTCGCGGCCCACCGCCTGCGCGACAAGCTGCGAGAGATGAGCTGACTTAACCACAACCGGATGTTGCGCCCGGAGGTCCCTTGAACAAGGTTTATCCCAATGCTGATGCAGCGATCGCCGATCTCCCTGACGGCGCGACGATCATGGCGGGCGGATTCGGCCTGTGCGGAATTCCCGAAAACCTGATTGCCGCGGTGCACCGCAAGGGCATTCGGAATCTTACCGTTATCAGCAACAACGCCGGCGTCGATGATTTTGGTGTCGGCCAGTGGCTGACCAACCGGCAGATTACGAAGATCATCGCAACCTACGTGGGCGAAAACAAATTGTTCGAGGAACTGGTGCTGAAAGGGGAGCTTCAGGCCACGCTGGTTCCGCAAGGGACCTTTGCGGAGCGCATCCGCGCGGGAGGCGCGGGCATCGCGGGATTTTACACACCCGCCGGTGTGGGCACGGTGGTGGCGGAGGGAAAAGAGCTGCGGGAATTTGACGGGCGGAAATATCTGCTCGAACGGGGCCTCACCGCTGATTTCGCTCTGGTCAAAGCCTGGAAGGGTGACCGCTGGGGAAATCTGATTTACC
>JBEKNU010000255.1:0-11007 GCA_049522495.1 Terriglobia bacterium | reverse complement strand
AAGAAAGACAATGTGATGAGCTTGGGCCAACTTGCTTTCGCCATCCCCACCCCGCAGTTCATCAAGATGCACGGGGGGGATGAGGATCAACAACTCAACAAAGCCGAGAGTTATGCCCAGCAGGCTATCCAGGCCATTAACGACCTTAAGAAGCCGCCTAACGTGCCGGACGCGGATTACGCCAGTCGCAAAGCCGCCTTCATTTGCGAAATCCACGCCGACCTGGGGATGATTCACTTGGACCGCGCGGAAGAGGGCCTGATGGGGTTGGACAAGCAAGAACTGGCCAAGGCGGAAAACGAATACCGGCTGGCGGTTACCGGCACGGATCACCCCGATCCGAGTGCCTACTATCGGCTGGGCGAAAGCTGCCGGCTGCAAAGCAAGGTGGATGACGCCATCGCGGCTTTTACCAAAGCCAGCGAGCTCGGCCAGGGTCCGGTGAAACAGTACGCCGATGATGCCATCGAAAAGTTGAAAGCGTTGAAGGCACAGACCGGGGCTCCCAAGCCCTAGACAGACGGAAGTTAAGTTTGCGGGTCAGGGGCGCTTCCCTGGGTGAACTGCCGGGCAGGGTTGGAGCATCGGCTTGCCCGCGACGAGAGGAATCGGCGCCCGAAAAGCATGGCGGAAAACTACCCCGAGCGATTTCAGAGTACGATCGGCTACCAATTTCGCAACCTTCAATTCCTGCTGGAAGCTCTTACGCACTCCTCATTTGCCCAAGAGTCGGCCGACCGGCCGCGCGACAATGAGCAAATGGAGTTTCTGGGCGACGCGGTGCTGACCTTTGTGGTCAGTGTGATGCTGGCGGATGCCTTTCCGGATTGGGAGGAAGGTAATCTGACGCGTGCGCGCGCCCATCTGGTAGCGGCGCCTCACTTGTACTCTGTGGCCAGGGGCTTGAATCTGGGCCAGTTTTTGCGCCTGGGGCGGGGGGAGGAGAAAACCGGCGGACGCGACAAACCCGCGCTACTGGTGAATGCCCTGGAAGCGGTGGTGGCCGCGCTCTATCGTGACGGGGACATCGAGGCGGCACGCGATTTCATTGCCCGCTACATCGTGCCTCAGGATCTGGAAGCGGCGACCGGCGAACTGTTCTCGGTCGATTACAAATCGGCCCTTCAGGAGCATCTGCAAGCGGAAAGAACCCCTCCGGCCGAGTATCGAGTGGTTGAGGAATCCGGGCCTGAGCATCAAAAAACCTTTACGGTGGAGGCTCTGGCAGGCGACAATCTTATTGCCCAAGGGCGCGGCGGCAGCAAGAAAGCCGCCGAGCAGGAAGCGGCCCGGTTGATTCTGGAAAAGCTGCCGAGGAAGACTGAAACGCATGGATGAAAATTCCAAGAAGTCGTCAACGCGCGACACCTTTGAGTCCTTGGTGGTCACCGTCATCCTGGCCATCTTCGGCACCACCTTCGTCCTCCAGGCGTTCAAGATTCCCACCGGCTCAATGGAGGACACGCTTCTCATCGGAGACCATCTGCTGGTGAACAAATTTATTTTCGCCCCACCGGGTGGAGTGCTGGCACACGTACTGCCTTACCGTGATCTGCGCCGGGGCGACGTGGTGGTGTTCAAATTCACACGCACCGACACGCAGCAGGAACCCGGCGAGCACTTCGTGAAGCGCGTGATCGGCGTTCCCGGTGACCATGTTCGAATCTTTCACCGGCAGGTTTTTGTGAATGGGAAGCTCCAGTCTGAGCCGTTCGTTCGCCAGGATCCTGACAATGCCGGCCTGCTCCGTCAGGAGGACGATTTCCCGCGGCCGGATGACGAATATTTGCCGGGCTCCTCACCCTCCGGGGACGCGGAGATGGCCAGTATGGTAAAGAATGGGGAACTCATTGTGCCCCCGGATAAATACTTCATGATGGGGGACAACCGCGAGCAGAGCTGGGACAGCCGCTTTTGGGGTTTCGTTTCGCGCGGCGATGTTATTGGCCGCCCCGTGTTGATCTACTGGTCTTTTGAGACGGCCCGCGATGAGTATACTCATAACTCTCTCAGCGACCGCATTTCGCAGGTCGTGGACCTGATTATCCATTTCCCGACCAAGACCCGCTGGCGGCGCACTTTCAACCTTGTACGCTGATGCCTTCCCGCAACCGCCGACGCGTTCGCAATCTTACGGTCGCCCTGCTGCTTTTGGGGCTGGCGGCGTGGGTTGTTCCTTCTTACTTCAGCGCCGAACGCTATCGACGGCGCCTCCAGGCCGGGCTGGAGCAGGCGTTGCACCGGCCGGTTAAGTTTGGGGCCTTATCCTTCCATTTAGTTCCGCGCCCCGGGTTCTCCATTGAAGAGGTGGAAGTTGAGGAGGATCCCGATTTCGGTTCTGAGCCTTTCGCCCGCGTCGAGCATATTGATTGCGACCTTCGCTGGCACAGCCTCTGGCGCTCGCGCATGGATTTTGCCCACCTCCACCTGGACCATCCCAGCTTCAACATTGTCTTGAACTCCCGCGGGCAGTGGAACGTGGAAAACCTGCTGCTGCAAAGTGGTGTGACCGCGCCCGCCGGTGCGGTGACGGGGGGCAAACCTCCCCTGGCGGCGGAGCAACTGGAGCTGGAAGTGGATGATGCCCGCATCAACTTTCAAGTCGGCCCCAACAAAAAGCCTTTTGCCCTGACGGAGGTTCGGGCGCGCTTGCAAATTAATCCCGCCCAGCGCCAGGTGCAATTCCAGATCACCGCCAGCCCCCTGCGCTCGGACCTCGCTATTCCCACTCCTGGTCCGTTCGAGGCCAATGGCACCTGGACGCCAGGCGGTGATTTGCGCGGCCCCATTGATGCCCGGCTGCGCACCAAGGGCGCTTTGCTTTATGATTGGATTCCCGTTGTCACCGGCAACAATCCCCAAGTTTACGGCGTCGTTGACTCCGACGTCCGCCTGACCGGGTCCTTGCCCGATCTCATCGTGGAGGGAGAAACTCACCTTACGCAACTCCATCGATGGGAGGAACTCCCGCCTTCTGATCCCATGCCGTGGACTCTTCGCTTTCGCGGCCGGCTGGTGCGCGGACGTGAACGGGTGCTAATGGAAAGCCTGGACGCTTCCTTCGCGGATTCGCACTTGCACCTTTCCGGTTGGGTGGACAACCTGACATCCGCCCCGCAACTGGACTTGGTGGTGTCGCTGGAACGTTCGCGCCTGGAAGATGTGCTGGCGGCCGCCCGTCGCTGGTGGCCGAACGCCAGCTCCTGGAACCTGAAGGGCAGGATTGATGCGATGCTGGCCATCCAAGGCTCCTGGAATCAGCGGCGATACGGCGGCTTTGTGGGCGCGCGGCAGGTCAGCCTGGAGACGCCTTCCGGTTCGTTCCCCCTTTCCGAGATTGCCGTGCGCATTGACAACCACGGTGCGCTCCTGGCACCGGTGCAAATCAGCCTGGCTCCCCACGTTGCCCTGACGGCGCAAGGCGCAATTGGCCGTAACAAAGTTGGACCTCGGTATGACGTGCAGCTTGCGGCCAAAGGCGTCCCGTTGCACGACGCCGTGTCATTCGGACGCGGGCTGGGCATTCGCGCTTTTCAGGGCATTGACGCCACGGGCTCCGCCACCGCCTCCCTTCATCTGGCCGGGTCTGCCTGGCCGCTCGCACGCCCGGTCCTGACCGCCCGCGTGGAAATGCGGGCCGCGCGCCTGTTGCTCCCCGGGCTGACGGAACCGCTCAACCTGCCCCGAGCGAGTTTGCAAATCAACGGCGATCAAATCACTGCGGACCCGGTGGTCGCGGTTCTGGGGACGAGTGTCTTCAACGCCAAGCTCGCGCATCACGGCGCGCGGACCAATCCCTGGAAGTTCGACTTGCAGGCGAACAACTTAAGGCTCGAACAGGGGGCGCTTTGGTTCGATGCGCTGGGCCTGCGCCGGCCGCCGCCTCTCCTTGAACGTCTTCCCGGGCTGGCCTCCTTCGCGGCACGGCGTGTGGCGGCCTCGCAAATATTTGGCAGCCTGAATGCCGAAGGGCGATTCGCCACGCCGGTCTTGAGCTATCGTGGCGTGACGCTGAAGGATTTTCAGGGAACCTTTGAAGTGACGGGCCGCACAATTCGGATGAGGACGGCTACGTTCCGCGCCGCCGGCGGCCGCGGCGAGGCGGAAGGCGCCGTGGACTTCACAATCTCGCCTCCCCTTCTTTCCGCCAAGGCATTGCTCGCGAGCGTCTCCGTGCAGTCTTTGACGGCCCTCCTCCCGGGCCCGGTGCGCGACCTGCGTGGTTCCGTGAATGCGACCGGGAACTTCCAGACGCGTGGCCTGGCGCGCGACGAACTGGCGGAAAACCTGACCGGCCAGATGGAGTTGCGCGTCAAGGATATTTCCTTTGGGGATTTCGATCCTCTCGGCACCTTGGCGCAGCAGGCGCATTGGGGAAAACTCGAACCCACCCGCGGCCCGGCGACGGCCCCTCCCGCCACGCTGAATATGGAGATTCGCGATCGCCGCTTGATCCTGAAAACCGCGGCGCTCGACCTGAGTGGAGCAAGCTTGCAAGTCAACGGCACGTACGCCTGGGCCGGGGCGCTAAACCTGAATGTGCGCGCCGACTTGCGCCGCCTTCGCCGCCGCTGGCTGGAGCGCGAAGATGATCCTCATCCCCCTGCGCACTTCGAGGAGGTTCGTCTGGGCGGACCGATCGACCACCTGGTGGTCAATCCGCAGGAAAGAGTCGCGAGTGTGGGAGGGAGAGTCAGGTAACCTCCCCCCCTTACGGGAGAACACTTTGAAACCAGGCGCTGGAGCAATCTTCGTTAAAGACCGCTCTATCCCGAGCCCCGCCGCGGAGCCCTTTGCCCGTCTCCTGGCGGCAGCCGCGCTGGGCACGGTCCTTATCGTCCTCGGCGCCGCATCGGAAGGCAGAAGCGCGACATTTGACCAAGCTACCCTGGCGGCCTCCAAGTCGCTGGAAGCGAAGATGCAAATCCTGGAAAGCAAAGATCCGCAACCCTCCGCGACCAACCCGCCATTGATAATTACCGAGTTCGAAGCGAACTCATACCTGAAAGTTCATTCCGGCGAATTCCTTCCCACGGGCGTCCACACTCCCGCAGTGAGCACCCAACCGGAGCACGCGACGGCCTCGGCGGATGTGGACTTCGATGAGCTGAGCCGCACCTACCCCAATCCCAATGAGATGGCGCCGAAGATCCTGGCGGCCATGTTCCATGGGACTCAGCATGTGACGGTCGTGGCCAAGATCCAATCCGAAAATGCCGGGGTGCGCGTGCAGATTGAAAGCGTGGTGGTGGGAAGCATGACGATGCCAGGCTGGCTGGTGGATTATGTGATCCAGAACGTATTGCAGCCGCGTTACAATTTTGATTTGAGCAAGCCCCTGCCGTATCCCGATCACGTCACACTGATCGTGGTGGGTGCGGGCCAGGCTACGTTCTTGCGCGGACCCAAGGCTGGCAACTAGGAGGCAGAAGGCAGTAGGCAGGAGGTAGAAAGCAGCAAGCAGTAATCAGAAGGGAGATTTCGCAGGTCTTCAGCGGATTTCTTCCTGCTTTTGCAGCATTGTATGCTGCCTACTGCTATCTGCCTACTGCCTACCGATCACTTATGGCGCATCGTTACAAGGTTTACGCGGCGGAAACCGGCACGGCGTATCAGTACTTCTTCGCGAACAGCCGGCGGGTAAACCGCCCGGAGGGGCAGGGCGCAGGCAGCGATTACATTTTCGTCGTCACCCCCGATCAAAGGCCGCCTTTTATCCTGCGGGTGTTTATTTCTGAACGCGCCGTGGAGGCCTGGCGGCAGGCCCACGGCCGCGCTCTGGATTCCAATGAAATGTATGCGGTTGCCAAGATGCGCTTGTTCCGCGCCTTCGACGAGCTTGATAGCCTGCGCGACGATGCGTTGAACGTGCTTGTGGATGAAGGTAACGTCGAGGAGTTGCTTGCGCCGCTGAATCTGTAGGCGTTCCTGATACGTCTCTTTCCCACCCCCGCCGCGCCCGCGCAATTTTCCCCCAATCGTTAAAGGCCCGGACGCGGGCATACGAGGAGCTCTCCCGGGCTCTCACTCGGACACTTGTTCTCCTGAGCTCTCCAGGAATGCTCGCCAACCGCCAAACCGCGTTATGTCCTGCGCGCTCATCACGGCGATGGGCTCACAAACAAACCCCTTCACGGTTTCGCCGTTTTCCAGCGCGACGTTGCCGATGGCAAGCGGGGGCGGGACCGATTGCGTGAACCGTCCAAAAGCTTCCACGGGAACGTCCCAGACCTCCACTTCGATGGCTGCGCCCTTACTGGGCACCCGAGCCAGTCCCGGTTTGCGGGGGGGAGGTCCTTCCAGCGCGTAGAGGTGATATTCACTGGCGGTGCGGCAGGCGCGGGCAAAGCGTGCGCCCAGGGATTGCAATTCCGGATTCAGCGGCTGCCCGCGCAGGTGCGCTCCCACCACCGCCAAGGACACAAAGTTCGGATCTCGCCCTCTTACGGACACGCGGGCGTCCGTTGCACCCAGCCGAATGCCTGCGGCGCGATGCAATCGCTCAGCGACGGAAAGCGCCAGTCCATCGCGCCAAGCCGGAGCAATCAGTGAAACGCCAAAGGGCAGGCCGGCTGCCGTGAATCCATGCGGCACCGCTACGCCGCAGCAATCCAGGAGGTTCACGAAGCTGGCGTAATAGCCCAAATAGGAGTTGAGGGCGATGGGGTCCGCTTCGATTTCTGAAACAGTGTAGGTGGTGCCCGTCGTGGGCAGAAGCAGAATATCGATCTCTTTCCAGGTCGACTCCACTTGACGCCGGAGGGATGCCAACTTATGGAAGGCTTGGAATGCGTCGGCAGCGGTGTACTCCTTTGACCCTTCCAGGATGCGGCGCGTGACGGGATGGACCGCCTCAGGATGCGCGGTCACGAAATCCCCCAGCGCGGCCCAGCGCTCCGCTACCCAAGGGCCGCTATAAAGCAGAGCGGCAGCCTCGCAAAAAGGCTCATAGTCGATCCTGAAGGCGGCGCCGCCCAATGCCTCCAGGTCCCGCCGGGCAGCATCAAAGAGCGCGGGAGTTTCGGCGTTTCCGAAGAATTGCATTTGCTCCTTGCGGGGAATGCCGAAGCGGAAGCTCGAAGCCGTTTCCAACGCCAACTCGGGGTGGGGTGAAGGCCGGCTAAACGGGTCCTCAGGATCGAAAGCCGCGGCGACCTGCGCGACGGCAGTGGCGTCCGCGCAAGTCAATCCCATCACGGAAACGCAGTCGAGGGATCGGCAGGCGGGGACCGTTCCCCGATTGCTCAGTAGCCCGCGCGTGGGCTTGTATCCTACAACATTGCAAAGGGCTGCCGGCACCCGGCCCGAGCCCGCCGTGTCCGTGCCCAAAGCAAAGCTGACCAGGCTGGTGGCCACTGCGACCGCCGAACCGGAGCTCGATCCGCCGGGAATGTATCGTTCGTCAAACGGGTTGCGCGGCACTCCATAGGGAGAACGTACCCCCACCAAGCCCGTGGCGAATTGATCCATGTTCGTTTTGCCGATCAACAGGGCCCCGGCATCGAGCAACCGCTGCACCACCGGCGCCGAACGGGGCGCGGTATAAGCGAATTCCGGGCATCCCGCCGTGGTCGACATGCCGCCGACATCAATGTTGTCCTTCACCGCGAAGGGCACGCCGAAGAGAGGAAGGTCACGCGATTTCGCCTCGAGTTCATTCGCGCCCGCCCGCGCCTCATCGGGGGAAAGCAAGCTGATCCACACGTGGTCGTCGCTGCCGTCGATGCGCTGATATATGGCGTCGATGACGTCGGCCGGCCGTAGCGATCCGGACCGATACTGTACAAGCAAGTTGGCAACGGCGAGGGATTCAGACTCGTTCACGTGAACCATGGTAAACCCAATTTCCCCGTCAGACCAGCATGAACCCGCAGCATGAACCCGCTGCATTGTGTTCCCCTAAGTTGTTGTTTTCTTAGCCAACAGTTTGCGCCATATGGAGTCTTCGCCGTCAAGGGGCCTCCCCAAGTCGGCGGGAATTCGGCAGCCAGCTCCCGCCCCACAGCCTTGCTGGCCGCAAGCGCAGCGGCCAACCTCCTTACCAAATCGGAGAGACGCGTTCAAAAGGTGTATAATGCCCCTCGCCCCGCTAGGCGCATTGCACGCTCGACAATAAAAGGAGACCCATGAGACGGACGCTTTTGGCCTTGGTAATGGTGTTTCTTCCCGTGATGATTTTGGCCCAGGAGCCCAGCGCTCCCTCGGAGCGCACGCAGACTTCGCCGCAGCGCTCCTCCGAGCAAACGCAGACCCCCGCCGAACGTCCTCAACGTGAGGACCGCGCGCGCACCACACCAACCCAGCCTTCCACGCCGCCGTCGCAGCCGGAGCCGGCCCAGGCGGGCGGCGCTCCCGGAGAAGGAATCCGGTCCATGCATTTCGATATGGCCGAGGTTCCTCCCCAGGTGACGCACCACGAAGTCCGCGTCGACGGAAAGGCTTTGCGGTACACCGCTACGGCCGGCCGCCTGCCCATCAAGGACGCGGAGGGCAAGACGGAGGCGGAGATGTTCTTCGTCGCCTACACGCTGGAGGGCGCGGACCCTGCCACACGTCCCGTGACCTTTGCTTACAATGGCGGTCCCGGTTCCGCCACCATCTGGCTGCACATGGGCGCGCTCGGCCCGCGCAAGGTGGTGCTGGAGCCCGAAGGGTGGCTGCCCCCGTCACCCTATCGCCTCGAGGACAATCCCAATACACCGCTGGACAAGACTGACTTGGTGCTTGTGGACGCCATCGGCACCGGCTACAGCCGGCCGGCGGATCAGAATGCGGCGCGCAAGTTCTGGAACATGACGGGCGATATCACCGCCTTTGGTGAGTTCATCCGGGTTTACATTTCACGCTACGAGCGCTGGTCGTCGCCGCTTTACCTTTTCGGCGAGAGCTACGGGACTACTCGCTCCGCGGGACTGGCCGGATACCTCAACGAGCACGGCATCAACCTCAACGGGATCGTGCTGCTTTCCACGGTGCTGAATTTTGAGACTCTGGAAGACTCATTTACCAATGATGTACCCTACCCCATGCTTCTCCCCTCGTTCACATCCATTGCCTGGTATCACAAGAAGCTGCCGCCCGACCTGATGAAGGACCCCAATCGCGCGCGGCAGGAATCGACGCAATTCGCGCTGGGCGAATACACGCAGGCTCTGGCATCCGGAGACGCGTTGGGCGCGGCGGAGCGGCAGAGTGTCATCGACAAGCTGAATCGGTACACGGGCATCTCCAAGGAAGTCATTGAGTGGTCCAACCTGCGCCTGAATGTCCAGATCTTTACGCACTTTCTCCTCGCCGATCAGCGGCTGCGGGTGGGCCGCCTGGACGGCCGTTACTCGGGGCCGGATCCGGACGGCTTCATGAATACACGGTTTTTCGATCCCACCAGCGCGGAGACCGGGCCGCCGTTCACCAGCGTCTTCTACGACTATGTGCGCCGCGAGCTGAACTACAAGGTGGAAATGCCGTACTACGTGTCGGGGCAGCAGTCAGGATTTTTCCAGTGGAGTTTCAGTGCTCCACCATCAGGTCCAGGTGGCGGCGGCGGCAGGATCGGTGCGCCGGAGACTGTCACGCCGCTGCGCGAAGCCATCGTCAAGGATCGATATCTGAAAATCCTGAACATGGAGGGCTTTTACGACCTCGCGACGCCTTATCTCGCGGCCCGGTATACGTTCGACCACCTTGATCTGCCGCCGGAGTTCCGCAAGAATATCTCGCACGCTCAGTACGAATCGGGACACATGGTGTACCTGGACTCCAAGGCCCACGCCAAGATGAGGCAGGATTTTGCCAACTTCTTGGAGGCGACGACGAAGAGATAGAATAAAACGATGGGAGTGCGGCAGCTTGCTCCCTTTAGCCCGATGCGCCAGAGGCAACCGTACGTCGTCAATCTGGATGAGGTGCGCCGCCTCGGAAAACAAGTCTTCAGTTGTCAGTAACAGCGGGTGGCTGCGGGTGTGGCGCCCCGATGTATCGGGGCGCTAAGGCGGCCTTTCGCACCAGTTGGGGGGCCGGCGGGAACACCCTTGCTCGCCCCCCGCCCCTCCTATTTCAGGTCTGATCAGGTCGGACCTTCGGATTCTCCGATTTGCGGAGGCCGATGGACCCCATCGGAGTCCACGAATCGGACCGCAAATCGAACCTCCTAAACCCGGCGGGGAATAGACCCGCGAGGCCGAGCGCCGGTCGGCCCTACATCGGCTCGCCGAGGCGCCTGGGAACCTCCGCTCTTGAGGGTATGTCTAGTCAATTTGACTAGAGAAATTGTCTGGAGAATTTTCCCGGACGGCTTGCGTGACGTTTTGTCATAAGTTATATATTCTGCAACATAATCTTATTTTGTACTTGACAAATAGAGTAACTGCGTGTAGACTAGAATGGGTGTCAGGATTGTCGATCGGTGATCGGTGATCGGTGATCGGTGATCGGTGATCGGTGATCGGTGATCGGTGATTGGTGATTGGTGATTGGTGATTGCTGATTGGTGATTGCTCCCCGGGACGAGAAGGCGCCGTTGGTGCAAAGAACGGAAGAATCCGGCCTGCGCCAGTTGTGGCGGAACACCAACTTGCTGCTGAAGATTAAACGGTGTGCGCTTCAGACGGGGGCCTTAGAAAAACGCGGCTCTCCATGATGTGTCAGAAACAAAAGGGGTTAGCCGTTTAGCGTAAAAATGTCTGAAAGCTTTAAATCATTCAAATAGGAAGAGTTAGGCGAAAAATGGGAACCAGGGCGAAATAAGCGGGCGCGTCTCTCCATGATGTACTAGAAACAAAATGGGTTAGCAATAATCAGCGAAAATATCGCAAAAATCTATGTTATTGGAACTAAAATAGTTAACTTATCTTCGCCAGCTAGGGTCATAGAAAGGGGGAATAATAGGTTCCTCCGTGGAATTCGTGGGTAAGGCGCGATAGATCGAAAGGGGTAGCGCATCCTGCCCCGAACCTGTTAAGGGATATGTGGACCAACACAAATCCCGAGCACAGGGGGAGGCAGGAT
>JBEKNU010000254.1:0-11101 GCA_049522495.1 Terriglobia bacterium | reverse complement strand
ATGACCAGTGATTTTGCATCTCCAAGATTGGCCAGGTGCGAGAGCAGGGTCAGGGCGTTGATGAACTTGATTCCCGACTGCAATCCGCCTTTAATGCCGAAACCGAGAATTGCCCCGAACCCGTGCGGCATGTACTTCTTGGCCAGCGCGTGGGTGGGGTGGCTCGGGAGGCCGGGATAGTTCACCCAATTTACCGCCGGGTGCGATTTCAGGAATTGCGCGACCTTCAGTGCGTTGTCGCAGTGCCGCTGAACCCGCAACGAGAGGGTTTCAACTCCTTGCAGAATCAGGAAAGCGTTGAAGGGGCTCAGAGCCGGGCCGATATCGCGGAGGAGTTGGACGCGCACCTTCAAGATGTAGGCGAGCGGCCCAAAAGTCTCTACAAATTTGAGATGGTGATAACTGGGGTCGGGCTCAACGAGCTCGGGAAATTTCCCGTTCGCCCAGTTGAACTTCCCCGAATCCACGATAATCCCCCCGATGGAGTTTCCGTGACCTCCGAGAAATTTCGTCATGGAGTGAACGATGATGTCCGCACCCCACTCAAATGGGCGGCACAGATAAGGTGTGGCCACGGTGTTGTCAATCATCAGGGGTACGCCGGCATCGTGCGCGATCTTGGCTACGGCCTCGATGTCGAGCATGTCATTCTTGGGATTGCCCAGCGTTTCCGCGTAAACCAGCCGCGTCTTGGGGGTGATAGCGCGTTTGAAATTCTCGGGGTCGCGCGGATCGACGAATGCGGTGGCAATCCCGAGTTTGGGCAGTGTGTAATGGAAAAGGTTATAGGTTCCCCCATAGAGACTGGCGGAGGAGACGATTTGATCGCCGGAGCTGGTGATATTCAGGATCGCCAGAGTCTCCGCCGCCTGGCCGGAGGAGGTGGCAAGGGCCGCCACTCCACCCTCCAGGGCGGCCACGCGTTGCTCCAGCACGTCCCACGTGGGATTCATAATGCGCGTATAGATATTGCCGAATTCCTTCAGCGCAAATAGATTGGCGGCGTGCGTGGTGTCCTTGAAGACAAAAGACGTGGTTTGATAGATGGGGACGGCGCGTGCACCGGTTGCGGGGTCCGGCTTTTGGCCGCCGTGCAATGCAAGGGAATCAAAGCCAAGTTTCCTTTCCAAAGTGTCCTCCTTCAAGAAGAATGATGAGCACTCAACCATCAGCTTAGCGGGTTGCCGAATGATTGTGCTGAGTCGGGTCCTTCTGAGTGTTCATGAGCCTGCGACCCGCGCGGGCCCATGAGCTTTGGCTGAACCCTGATAGCTGAAAGCCCACAGCTAAACGGTGGCCGCAGCGTTGAGAAACTGCTCTTCAAAATCATCCAGCTTGGGCCGGATCAATGCGCTCTCCGCAATCCGCCCCTGCAACGCGCCGATCGTTTTCAGCCCATTGCCGGTGATGGCCAGAACGATGGATTCCTCGGGATTCAGGCGGCCTTGGCGAATCAGTTTGCGCGCCACCGCGACGGTCACGCCGCCGGCAGTTTCGGTAAAGATGCCTTCCGTTTCCCCGAGCAGGCGGATGCCCTCTACAATTTCCTCATCGCTCACATCCTCGCCCATGCCGCCGCTCTCAAGGATCGTCTTGACGGCATAAGTACCGTCAGCCGGGTTGCCGATGGCAAGCGATTTGGCAATCGTGTGGGGTTTCTGCGGATCAATTTCCGACGTTCGGCGCTTGGCGGCGCTGGTGATAGGCGAGCAACCCGTTGCCTGCGCACCGAAGAAGCGCGTGGCAACCGGCTCAACCCAAGCAAGCTTTCTCAATTCCTCGAAAGCCTTGTGGACCTTGGTGATTAGCGACCCACCGGCCATGGGGATCACGACGTTCTGCGGCAGGCGCCAGCCGAGTTGCTCGGCGATTTCGTATCCGACAGTCTTCGATCCCTCGGAGTAGTAGGAGCGCAGGTTCACGTTAACAATGCCCCAGGAGTGCCTCTGCGCCACCTCCGAGCATAGGCGGTTCACTTGATCATAATTGCCCTGCACCCGCACCAGCGTGGCGCCGTACACCTGCGTGGCAATGATTTTCTCCGGTTCGAGTTCGGCGGGAACAAAAATGAATGCCTTGAAGCCGCCGGCCGCCGCTTGCGCGGCCACGGCGTTAGCAAGATTTCCCGTGGATGAGCAACCGACCGTGTCGAATCCAAATTCGTGCGCTTTCGAGAGCGCCACCGCCACCACGCGGTCCTTGAAGGAGAGCGTGGGATGGTTGACGGAATCATTTTTCACATAAAGTTCGCGAACCCCCAACGCTGCCGCCAGGCGGGGGGCGGCCACCAACGGCGTGAATCCTGTCTGCTGGCCCACGTAAGGGTCGCGTGCCAGCGGCAGCAATTCCCGATACCGCCACATGTTGGGTGGGCGCGAGGCAAGGTCTTCGCGCCGCAAGTCAGCCCAGAGCTTTCCGTAGTCGTACACCACTTCCAGTGGAGCCCAACATTCGTCACAGGCAGCAAAGGGTTCGAGCGGATAGGTGCGCTCACAGTCCCGGCATTTCAGATGAATCGCGTAACTCACAAGTCCTCCGGCTTTCATCTGAGCGGCCAGGTCAATGTTTGGGGAAGTAACAAGAATTTCGGGAAGAGGCAGGAACTAAAAAACCTCTTCCGAAGTAAGAAGAGGCTTTTTTGCAGGTCGAACGGCCCCCTCTCATCTCCCCCATACCGGGTAGGAATTGGCACCTGACCTCCGACTGTATCGGAGCGGTTGTCGTGGCGTCCTCGGGCCCGTCCCTCGGCCACTCTAGATGAGATTCAGGGTTACTGAATCAGATATTCAATTGTCGCTTGCAATCGTACAAAGAACACGCCGCGGGTGTCAATAGTTTTTCTGCGCCATGTGCGCCGAATTCACGGGTCTTATGCCGGTGGTGTTAAGGGAGTTTTTAACGGGCGAAGAAGTTTTCCAGCACGGTGAGGATTTCAGGCATATGCATGACCCCAACCTCCCAGACGATTTTCAAATCACCGTTGGCATAATCGTGAGCCACGATGTTGCGCATGCCACGCATTTTCCGAAAGGGAAGCTCGGGGATCATTTTGCGGGTTGTCTCAGTCAGATGAGCCGTCGCTTCTCCAATGACTTCAATGCGCCGGATTACCGCGTCTTGCTTCTCACTATTGGCCAGAAAATCGGTTTCGGTCGTTTCCTTTAGATACGACGCAATTAGCCGCGCCACCTCAAGAATGTCCCGAAGCCGTCCAAGTTGGTCAGCTTCCATAAACGCAGATGGAAGTGGAGAGGATATGGTTGCGAGCAAAGGAATTTGGAGATTTTTCCAGGGAAGGACGAAGGACGAAATCCACGGGTGCGCCGACCAACTCCTCCGCCTCGCCTGCCATTTCAAGTAACGCAGCGGTGGAGGTCGGCACTGACTCGTCGAGCGTTACCAACAGGTCCACGTCGCTGCCGGGACCTGCTTGGCCGCGCGCCGCCGAGCCAAAGACCTCCAGCCGACGGATGTGGTGCTTCTCGCAGAACGGCCGAAACCGTTTGCGCAATTCATTCAGATATTTAATCTCCGCACGTCCTGCCATATCCATGAGGATAGCCTGTTCGCAGGTTTGTTTCAAGGTCAACCGCCGCAGGAGAGGTCGTTGGGAATGGCGCCAACCGTCGCCAGGAACTTATTTCCCATTCGCGGGAGGCAAATTGCGGGGTGGTGGCATCACGATGGCCAGGGGCACGCGCGCGAAGGCCACCCTTTCGATCGCCGGGTCGAGAACGTTCACCTGCAGGGTGTAACGTCCGCGGGAAAATTTTTCCAGAGGAACCTGCGCAAAGTAGGAAGCCTTTTGTTCGGACGACTTCTCAAGTTTTCCGGGGAAGGGCCCGGCTTCCGCGAATTTCCTCCCTCGGCGGAAGAAGACGAGCGCCACGGAGGGCGGGGTGGCGGGCCCGGCGGGCGCCACATTTTTCCCGGCATAAGATTCCAGATAGACCGTGAGCATCTGGTTGGTGCGGAACACGCGCGTCACACTGGGCAGAACCGAGCGGTTCCCCACTTGCAGCGGCGCATTCTTGTCGCGGTTGACCCGGGCGCGATCCAATTCCTCGGAGGTCTTCACTTCGTTGGACAGCACGATGGAGCTCAAACCCAGGCCCGTATCGGAAACGTCCGGCACCACAATGGGCGTTTCGAAGGTCCCAATCTTGCCGCTTTCATTTTCACGCACCACCGCCTTCAAATCATATTTTCCGGCGGGCAAAGTGATTTCGCCCTCGTAGAAAAGGTTGCTGCCGATGACCTCTTCATAGGTATCGTTGGTCATGTGCACGGGCAGGGTATCGCGCAGTCCTCCGGCAACATGGTTCTTGTCGTCTGTAAGCTTCCAGGCAAAATCGAATTCGGTGTCATGCTTCCCGGATTTTTTCAGGAAAGCCACTTGCGAGCCGGGAATCTTGGCAGCCAGAACGACGGTGAATTTCTTGTCCGGGCGGCGGAAGTACGCCGTCTCCACTACAAAGGGCAAGTCCACAAAAGGCACATCCAAATCCATCACTTGCGCGAGTTGGTTTTCCTTTTCCGCGCGCGTGAACTGCCGGAAATTCTTGGGAGCAAAGTACCCGGGGCGCGCCTGCACCTTCAGGCCCGGCCTGGCCACCTCCACGCGAATGTGCCGGAAGCGGCCATCCGCGTGCGTGTTGGTGGGTGAATATCCGATCAGGTAATAGCTGGAATTCTCTTTCTGCACTTCTTCGAAGGCAGGAGAGAAATCGTTCAGATCGTAAAAGGTTCTTCCCCCCGTGTCGCTCGAGAGGGTAGCCAGAGTTTCGCGGCTGCCCTGCAAGGAGGAAACCTGCGACGCAACAGCGGAACCGGAATAAAGAGCCGTGCCGGAGGGGCTGGAAGAGCCGGCGTCGCCGCCGGGGGGCAGGGCGGCAAGCCCGCGCGCGTCCATGGTGTAGAGCGAAACATCGGCTTGATTCGCCGCGTCGGTGGCCGCCCGTAATGTCGCCTGGTTCTCCTGCCCGGTGCGGGTAATGCCACTGGAGAAGTGAATCACGCTCTTCCGTCCCGGCACGTTGCGAAGCATGGTCGCCAGCGATTCGATTGCGGCCAGCTTCTCGTCGGTGTTGAAGATGTTGAATTCGGTTTCATCCGGCGTGAAAGCGTCGGACACGTCTTGAGTGACGATTTCCATGCCATTAGCGTCAGTCCCGCCCGCTTCCCCAATCGCCCCGGTCGTGGCCAAGGAGGAGGATTCCTCCCCAACCAGGATCGTATGAAGAACCTTTTTGAGCGAGTCGCGGCTGTTGGTGAAATCCTGGACCACCCGCAAACTGGACGAGTAAGTGACCACAGCAATCAGGTCAGCAGGTGTCATGTGGCTGGTCACGAAATCGTTGGAGGCTTTCAGCGCGCGCATCAGTTCGTCGGGTTGCATCGAGCTCAAGTCAAAGAAAAAAACCAGGAGGCGATGGTCTTGGAGGACCTGCTCAGCATTGACCGCCGGCGGGAGCTTGGCGAGGTCGATGACCTGTGCCTGTTCAATGCCGCCGGTAACTTGCGCCAACTTCTCCACGTCTTCCAAGCTGAAAGCGGAGATGGATTGCTGAACGCCATCCTCCGTGACGCGAAAATCCGACTGCTTCAAATCCGTAACGGGCTTGCCGGTTTTGTCATAAACGCGAACATCCACCAACACCAAATTGGTCACCGCGCGCAGAATGAAGGCCTGTTGCGGGCTCTTGGAAACCGGAGCCGAGGGTTTTACCGGGGAAGAAGTCTGCCCGGCGAGGCCCGTCAGGCACAAAACCAGGGCCACACCACCAAGACACAAAGGCACCAAGAAAGAACCTGAGGGGATAAGTCGGGAAATGGACGCTCCTCTGCCCTCTGGCCTTCTTTGCGCCTTGGTGTCTTGATGGTGCATCTTTTGGGTTCCGAGATTCAAATACCCTGCCTAGAAATTCATCCGCAAACTGAGGGTCACCGTGCGCATCCCCGCGACACCCGTCACCCAGCCAAAATTCTCAGCATTAATCGCTGTGGCGATGCCACTGTAATTTGGATGATTGAACGTGTTGGACGTGTCAATGCTGAATCGCGCGCGCAAGTTCTTTTCCCGCGAGAAAGTAAAGAAGCGACCGAGCGACATGTTGAAGTTCACCATGCCCGGGCCGATGATGGAGTCTCGTCCCGCAGTGCCGAGTTGGCCGGAGGGAGGAAGCGCAAATGCTGCCGTGTTGAACCATCCTTCCGTGCCCCGTTCCGCGCGCGGCAGGCTGATGGGGAGGCCCGTGGCATCGGCGCGCTCGGAAGCGAACACGCCCGAACCGTTGTTATTCGACTGGTTCCCGGCTACCGACGCCGTCGACGGGGAACCGGATTGCAGGGTGGTGACGCCGCTGATTTGCCAGTTGCCGATAATCCGCGCCGCGATGCCGCCGCGGTTAAGGAAGTGGCGCTGCTCCCCGAAAGGAAATTCATAGGTGTCATTGATAATCAACTTGTTGCGAACGTCGAAGGTCGAAAGGGCGCGTTCCGCCCGCAAGTCAAAGCTGTTCTGCGGCACGTTGGAGCCCTTCCCCCCTCCTCCCCTCCCCCCAACGCTGGCGGCGTCGTCAATCGATTTCCCCCACGTGTAATTGCCGCTCATGGAAAAGCCACTATGGAACTGCCGCCGCAAAGTGACCTGGAGCCCGTTATAAATCGAATCCGCCCCGTCTGTTTCGTAAAGAAATTGTTGGACGCCGGGGATGGAGGTCTGCTGCGAACCGGAAGCGCTGGGGTTCAAACTGTCGGGCGCGAGCAGCAAGTCAAGTTTCGTTCCCTTGGTGCCCACGTAGCCGACTGAAAGGATGACGTTGCGAAACACTTCATCTTCCATGCTGAAGTTCCAGCTCTGCGCATAAGGCCGGCGGAAATTACTGTCAGCCGCGTAGTTGTTGTGAATGGTGTTGGGAGAAAGCGCCGGGAATCCATCCTCCAGGGTCAACTCCTGCTGCGGGTTGGTGGTCAGCGTGGAGGCCGTGGCGAAAGGGGGTTGGTCCAGCATCTTGCCCACCATGCGGGAGTAAATGCTCCCATCGTAGAAGAGCCCGTATCCCGTGCGGATGACAAGGTGATGTTGGACCCAGGGCCGGTAAGCAATTCCCACACGAGGCGAAAAGTTATGCGCGTCGCTGTGAATGAGTGACGAAGGCAGTGACCCGGGGTTGAGGCCCGTAACCACCGCAGGCGAGGTGAACCCGGGTCCGAAAGACAAGTCTGACAGGTGCCCGTATTTTTCCGATTGGGGCAGATAATATTCGTACCGCAGGCCGGAGTTAATCGTCAGGTGCGAGCCCACGCGCCAGTCATCCTGAATGAAACCCGTGGTAACCCAGTTGCGGAGATAATTGCTGGCGACGCCGAACTGGACGGAAGTGGTCTGGGGGAGGCCGAGCAAGAAATCCGCAAAGTCGTAGCCCGAGCCGGGCATGGGAAAACCGTTGTTGAAATTGCTGGTGCTGTAACCGGTAAAGCTGAAGTTGCCGCGCGCATTGGGGTCGATCTCCGTATTCATCTGCACGCGGCGCAATTCTCCTCCCATGTGGATATTATGCTTTCCATGGTTCCAGATCAGAGTCTCGCTGGCGCGTATCGTCTGGGGGCGGGTGAGCGAGGGGAGCGTGTCGCTCACACTTCCGAAATTGGTAAACCCAATCGCGGGGACTCCCCAATCGAAGGGGTTGGTGGAAACCCCGGTGATCCCCAAGCCCGCGGCAATGTCGTTCTGATACGCGAAGGCATTCAGCGTGGAGGTGCGCATGCGATTGAAATTCACCGTGAAGGTGTTGACGAGATGGGAATTAAACGTGTGGGATTCGCCCACGCTCAGGTTCTGGCCGCGGCCGGTGGTGTGTGATGACAATTGGGGGACATTGCCGACGGATTGGCTGCGCGACGAATTGAAGTAGTACATGACGTTCAGGCTGTTCTTGGAATTAATTTGCTGTCCGATGCGGCCCATCACCCGGTCATTGGAGCTGGGCAAGGGCACCTGCAAATGAAAGTTCTGCACCAAGCCGGGAAGGTTGGGCAGAGGGATGTAGGTCAGCAAACCGGTGGCGGCGGAATTGAGCCGCAGGGTGGGAATAGCATTTCCCACAAAGGGTGTGCGCGCCCCGGTGGCGCTTGACAGAGGATCGTAGATGGTCGGAACGGTCCCCGCGTATGGCCCGGAGGCAATAACCGTGCCGGAAAAATTCCCCAAGCGCTCTGCCTCGGTGGGAACCGTCGAAAAGCTGTCGAGGCCGGTCCTTCCACGCTGCAAATTGTAGCTCGCAAACCAACTCGTCTTATTGCCACCGCGATACACGTGGGGAATCACCAGCGGGCCACCCAGGGAGAATCCAAAGGTTTCACGATAGGAGGGAATCTGTGGCGACTCCGCAACGTTCAGAGGATAGGGATGCGCATCGAAGCCCGAGTTGGTGTACTGCTCCGTAAAATTGCCGCGAATACGGTTCACCGCTGCGCGATTGCGAGGCCAGCCGCGAGCTCCACCACCGCCACCTCCGCCGAATCCACCGCCCCCGCCACCAAATCCGTCACCACCTCCCCCGAATCCACCGCCGCCAGGTCCACCTCCGCCGCCGAACGGACTCCCGCCACCGCCGGGACCACCGCCCCCACCAGGACCGCCGCCAAAGCCGCCCATTCCTCCCCTGCCGCCGCGCCCACCTCTCCCACCAAAGCCTCCTTCGCCTGGGGTGGCCGCTTCGCCCATGCCTCCTCCCAGCAGGAAGGAGTTGTTGGCGCTCGTTGAGTTGTCGGCCTCCTCAGGTGGCGCCTCCGCGGACGTTGGACCCTCCGCGCCATTGCCCTCGGCAATGCGCAGTGATGCGGCTTCACCGCCGGCGCCCTCGCCCGCGGAGTTTTGATTTTCAGCGAGGCTGGGGGTCCGATTGCGGCTTCCGCCCGGCAGGGCCGCGCGATTGCCAGTGGGGCGCGCCGCAGCTTGCGCCTGCTGCGGAGCGGCATTCTGTGGCGTCGCGACCACCAAGGCCACATTGACTTTTAGAGTCTTGTCGGAAGTCACGGGCAGCGGCTCGCGAGAATCAGCCCGGAAACCGACCAACGAAATATCCAGTCGATAGTTTCCAGGGGTAAGTCCAGGGAAGGTATAATTACCGTCTTCGTCGGTCCAGGTTTCTTTGCGTTCGCCGGTTTGCGGGTTGGTAAGCTGTACCGTTGCGCCGGGAACAGAAACGCCTCCGGGACCACGCGCGTGCCCGGTCACCGTTCCTGTTGAGGTCACTGGTGGGGTAGTTCCCGTCGTGGTAGAGGTTGGGGTCACTTGGCCAAACACCAGGCTTGAGCCGAGCAGTCCCCAAGCGATGAGCGCGTAAAAGGACTTGGCGCATCTTGTAAAATTTGTAAACACCACGCGTTGTGTAACCCCGCTGTATTTCAAAGCTTACACGGATTGAGTACGTATATCAACGACGCAAGGTTACAGGTAACCCCGCAAGCTATTGGGTCGTCAAAAAACTCCGGAGGGATCTATGTCTAAGAAGTTCTTGGTTAGCATTCCGTTTCTTCTGGTATTAAGTCTTGCCAGTTCTCTGTTCGCACAACAAAATCCTCCATCCCCGGGACAAGAACCGCGTGTGCGCCCAATGGGTGGCCCGCCGCCGGTAATGGGCACCATCACGTCCGTGGGAGTCGATCGCTTCGAGATCAAGAAGCCCGATGGGACCACGCAAACCGTGATGGTGAACGATCAAACCCATTTCCGCCAACGTGTGGAGGGCCAACAGCCCAAGGAACTCGCGTTGGAAGATCTGAAAGTCGGTGACCACGTCATGGTGCGTGGCACTCCCAACGCTGACAAGCAAGTGGTGGCCATGGGGGTCAATCGCGTCACGGCGGAACAATTCGAGAGGTTCCAAAGTGGTGGCGGACCGGGCGGTGGCCCCGGTGGAGGTGGCGGTGGATTCGGCGGAGGCATGGGGCCCGGCGGTGGGGGGATGGCAGGGAACCGCGCGGGCGGCGAGATTGTTTCCATTAACGGGAACCAGATTAAGGTGCAAAGTCGCCGGGGAGGCGAAAGAACCATCGTGGTCAACGACCAGACGACATTCAACAAAGAAGGTCAGACCATCACCCTGAAAGATCTCAAAGTCGGCGACCGCATCTTTGCCATGGGGAAAGAAGCCAACGGCCAGTTCGTGGCGACGGAAGTCCGGTCCGGCCGTCCCGGCGGTGGCGGTGGGCGCGGCGGTTTCGGGGGGCCTCCTCCGCAGAACTGAACGAGGGCAATAGAATTTAGCAATGAGCGATGAGCCTGCGGGTCGCTCCGCAGGCATTCGCAATGCCTAGCCTCGACCCAATACGCCGACAAGACGCGACTTTTGCCAGGGGATGGAGTCAATCCACTGTCGAGGCAGGAAGCCGCCTCGGCGATCTGAGATCGCCGCTACAGGGTGGCCACGCGTCAACCCTTTCGCCACAGAGTTCACGGAGAGCAGACGGAGACAAAACCGTGGGTCAACAAACTTATGTCCAGATTATTTGACTAGAGGATTTGTCTAGTGAAATTGTCCAGAGAATTTGTCTGGACTTTGTTTCTGACCCCGCGTTTTAGATCGTAGATTTTACAATATAGCCTCACATTTAATTTGACAATTGAGATAACTATATTATACTGGTAACTAAGGCCAGTACCCTCTGGCTGACGTGCAAGGCCGCGGACCTATTCAAGGGGTCGGCGCAAACCATACGAGAAGGCAGTGGCTAGTGCTTAGTGGCTACCTGATGCGGCGAATGCAGGATTCCAACCTTCGGGAAGTCCGGCGGCTCACCAACCTGCTGCTGAGGATTAAACGCTATGGGCGGCAGATGGGAACTTTAGAAGATACCGCGTCTTGCCATGATGTGCCGGAAACAAAAGGGGTTAGCATAGAATGGCCGGAATCTTACAAAAACCTATGTTATTGAAACTAAAGTTCTTAGTTTACACCTGGTGGAAATGGCCGTCCAAAAAAAGGGGTTCCTCAGCAGAATCTGTGGGTAGACTGTGGTTCAGGTAGAGCTCCAAGAGTATGGTAGAGAGCGACTTCAGCGGCGCGGAAGGTACGAAAGCCATAGGCTTTTCGCA
>JBEKNU010000253.1:0-11118 GCA_049522495.1 Terriglobia bacterium | reverse complement strand
GTCTTTTCCGGAAAGTCTCGGGCCGCTACCGCATTATCTTTGAGCCCTTCCATTCGACCCATACGGTTCATGTCCTCGGCGTTTTGCTGCGTAATGAGGCGACGTATAGATAGACAGAGCCACGGTCAACACGGTCGTTTATGTGGGCTTTTCTTTCGATGACGAACCCACGCTCAATTCCCAAGACGAATTGGGCGTGGCCACCTCCGGGTCACAGAACCTCAGGCGCCGTTCGAACGGGTGAATGCAATCACGAGATGCCGGGCTTGCCCTACCCGGCGTTCCGCAGGGTGAATACGGAACCAGGTGGCAGCAAGCCGTCCCCCCATGGCGGAATGCCTTGCGTACAAATGTACGCGGCCACTATTGATAGGTCGTGTGCGGCGGGGGGTCAGGCGACGGACTGTAAGGCGAGAATCTTTTTCGTCACACTGGGGGGGAAGTCCACAAACAAGAAGTAGTCTTTGTGATAGAGGTAATCCTCGCCGCTCTCGTCGACGATCCGCACCAGATCGTCTTTGGCCGCTACCGGATCGGGAAGAATCCGATAAACCTTGCCGGGAATGAGCGATGCCTGATAGTCGGTATTGTCGATGCAAAGAGCGAACGGTTTTGTTGGTGTTTTCATAGTTCGTCCAAGTAGTGCTTGATTTTCATGTCCCTTTGGCCGATCCCATGCGCCTCATACCAGTGTAACTCCACCACGCGCAGAGCGCCATTCGTGAGCCGAACCGTAGCTGTTCCTTTCAATTTTCGCCACCGCCCTCGACCATAGGCCTTGCGGAGAAGCGAGCGAATCCTGACTCCAAGACCCGCAGCGATGACTTCCACGTTTTCTATGGAGCCAACAACCTCAAACTTCATTCACCCTCGCGCACAGGGTATGGTTTCGCCAAAGTCTCACTCAAACTCCACACATCCATTGTAGCGAAATCAATCTGCTTTTGCAGAAATCCCGCGACCGCCTTCAATGATAAGCGGGTGGCCAACGATCAGCGCTCCTGTGACCGTGGGCTTTTCCTTCGATGACGAACCCACGGTCAATTCCCAAGACGAATTGAAGGTGGCCACCTCCGGGTCATAGGACCTCAGGCGCCGTTCGAATGGGTGAATGCAATCAGGTGATGCCGGGCTTGCCCTACCCTTCGTTCCGCAGGGTGAAGGCGGAACTAGGGGGCGGTCCGTCGGTTGACGGATCCCCCTACGGCGAAAGGCTTTGCGGAAATCGAGGGCCCAGGGAAGGTAGCGCAGCGCCCGCTCTCCGGCGCTGCGGGTCCTTGCCGCACCGAAAAAAAGATAATCCGAATTTCCCTTGGCCGCGCCGCCCAAACCACGGCGCGGTGGAAAAGCCGCAAGGCTGGAGAGCGAGCCTTGCGCTACATCTTTTCTATGTTGACAAACCCGCGGTCAATTCCAGCCGCTTGAGCTTGATGCGGTCGGCGTGAACCTGTGCAAGGTCGTAGTGCGCCTGCTGCGAGAGCCAGGTTTCGGCGCTGCCCCCGAAAACCTTCGACAGCCTCACGGCCATTTCGGGAGAAATCCCGCGCTTCTCATTTACCAGTTCCGACAGGGTCGTGCGCGTGACTCCGAGCGCGGCGGCGGCGGCCGTGATCGTCAAGCCCAAGGGCTCAATACACTGGCGCAGCACAAAGCCGCCGGGGTGGGGTGGATTCTTCATCGGCATGGTTCCAGTCTCCTTTCAGTGATAATCGACATAATCAACGTCCAGCACGTCGCGGTCGGCAAAGCGAAAGGTCACCCGCCAGTTGGCGCGAACCGTCACCGCCCAATAACCCTGGTACTCGCCCTTAAGCGGATGCAGCCGGAAACCCGGCACGTCCATATCCGCAATCGTACCGGCAGCATCCAGCCGCGCGAGAATGTCACGCAGTTTCACCACGTGTTCGCTCATCACGCCGCGCGAGTCATCGTCCTCGTGAAGGCGTTTCAGCCCCTTGTGGCGGATCGACTGGATCATTCTTGTACTGTAATGCGTCACGTAACGCATGTCAACAGGCGGTTGCCATGGGCAAGGCGCCTGCGACCGTGGGCTTTTGCTTCGATGACGAACCCACGGTCAATTCCCAAGACGGAATGACCGCGGCTACGACGCTGCCATGCCCGGAGGGGCCAACTGATCCAACACCTCAAATGGGCCGACTCCCCATTTCCAGCAGTTCTTGGCAGGAAGCAGTTCTCATCTTCAGTTCCCGCGCTAGTGCGGTTATGGTCGGGTGGGACAATCCCTCGGGTTCAATCTGCTTCTGAATTTTTGCGATGAGGTCCGGGAACCCGGCCGCCATCGCCCTGATGCGGTCGATGAGAAATTCTTCTTCGATACGCACCTCGGCCGCGAGTCGCCGCCAATGCCGCAGGCTGATATTGGTCAGGCGGTATTCGCCCCCGATCTTCATACGGTGACATTTTGTAAAGTGCGCGAACGGTGACATTTCGTAAAGTGTACGAACGGTGACATTCGGCCAAGGCCCCTACGCAGGGGCAAAATAAGGTCCAACGACATATTGTCCCTTAATCCATAGCGGGCATTAGCACCCAATCGCGGGGAATCTCGGGCTATCCACAATGCGCGATACGCGTTATTGCGAACCCCCTTGCGAATTGTTAGGATACCGCTCTCGTCAAAGGCCGGGGTTCGGTCCGGCTTGAGGGCGACAATCTCCATGATAAGGATTTAACGATGAACCCGTTCAAAGTCCTCCTCGGCGCTTTACTTTTCCTTACCCTTTCATTGGGCCTTGCCACGCCCGTGAACGATGGAACCGTTCATGGCATCAACCCGGCGTACATGGATACGAAGGTTCCCGCATGTGTGGACTTCAATCAATACGCCAATGGCGGGTGGATGGCCTCCCACCCGATTCCCCCGGAATTCCCGACCTATGGAACGTTCCGCGAGTTGGCGGATCGAAGCGACGAGACTCTCCGCCAGATTTTGGAAACTGCCGCCAGCCGCAAGGGAGCTCGCCCAGGAAGCGACGACCAGAAGATTGGCGACTTCTACGCGAGTTGCATGGATACAACTCGAATCGAAAGTGAAGGCGCCAAGCCTCTTCAACCGGAGTTTGACCGCATTGCTCATATCCACGACTTGCCCAGCCTCCGGGAGGAAGTTTCCCGCCTGCACGGATACGGAGCGGGCGTTCTCTTCCGCTTCAGCGGCCAGCAGGATCAAAAAGACAGCACGCAGGTGATCGCCAGCGCTTTCCAGGGCGGAATGGGTTTGCCGGAACGCGGCTACTACTTTCGGACCGATGAAAAATCCCAAAAGATTCGTGACGCTTACGTGAAACATATTGCCAACATGCTGAGTCTGTTGGGCGACGATGCCGCCCAGGCCACGACCGAGTCGCAGACCGTCATGGCTCTGGAAACCAAGCTCGCGCAGTCCGCCATGAATCGTATAGAAATGCGCGATCCGGACGCTACCTATCACAAGATGCCGCTGGAACAACTGCAAAGCCTGACACCCAATTTCTCGTGGGAAGGATTCCTCAGCGACTTGGGTTACACGCAGATCAAACAGCTCAATGTGGGTCAACCGAAATTCTTTACTAACCTGAACGATCTGCTCGCGTCCGTGCCGCTTGACGATTGGAAGACTTACCTGCGATGGCATCTGATTTCCGCGGCTGCTCCAGCGCTTTCCGACAACTTTGTCCAGGAGAGCTTCGACTTCCAGAGCCACACCTTGCAGGGAACGGAGAAAATCCAGCCGCGCTGGAAGCGCTGTGTGGAGGCGACCAACCGCCGGCTGGGCTTTGCCCTGGGCAAGCAGTATGTCCAAAAGACGTTTCCTCCCGAGGCCAAGGCCCGCGCCGACAAGATGGTGCACCTCCTCATCGAAGCCCTGCGTGAGGATATTCAGACCCTCCCTTGGATGGGCCCGGAAACCAAGAAAGCCGCGCTCGCCAAGTTGGACGCTTTCACTCCCAAAATTGGCTACCCGGACAAGTGGCGCGATTACTCCGCTTACATGGTGGACCGTGGGCCGTATGTGGAGAACGTCCTGCGCGGCGACCTCTACGAGTTTCATCGTTCCCTGAACAAAATCGGCAAGCCGGTGGATCGCGCGGAATGGGGAATGACTCCGCCCACGGTCAATGCCTATTACAGCCCTTCGATGAATGAAATTGTGTTTCCGGCAGGAATCTTGCAGCCACCGTTCTTTGACCCGAAGGCTGACGACGCCGTGAACTACGGGGGCATCGGCGCGGTGATCGGCCACGAAATGACCCACGGTTTCGACGACGAAGGCAGCAAGTTCGACGCGCACGGCAACCGTGCCGACTGGTGGACCGCCGAGGATTTGAAGAACTTCAAGGAACGCGCCGCCTGCGTGGAAAAGCAATTTGATTCCTACGTGGCCATCGACGACATTCACGAAAAGGGCAAGCTGGTGCTGGGCGAAAGCATCGCGGACTTGGGCGGCTTGACGATTGCTTACAAAGCGTACCAGAAGAGCCTGCAAGGAAAACTTCAGCCGCCCAGTATCGACGGGCTCACACCCGACCAGCGCTTTTTCCTCTCCTTCGCGCAAATCTGGGCGGGGAACGACCGGCCGGAATTCATTCGGCTTCAGGTAAACACCAACCCGCACCCCCTGCACAACTTTCGGGCCATCGGCGCGCCCTCCAATATGCCGGTCTTCCAACAGGCCTTTGGCTGCAAGGCAGGTGACGCCATGGTGCGCGATGAACGCTGCGTGATTTGGTAGGAGAGGTATGGAAATGCGCGAAGCGCCTTGGACTGCGGCGGCTCGACGCCGCTTTGGAATTGGGCGAGGACGAGGACCAAGGCGCTTCGCGCGCAACTAGCTGAAGATGGTTCTCTCTCATCTACCCATTGTTCTCGGTGTCGATGTTGGAACCAGTGGGGTTCGCTCCCTGGCCGCAACGGCGGAAGGGGACGTTCTGGCGGAGGCTCGCGCGGCGCTTTCCAACCTGCCCGTCACAGGGCCTGCCCACGAGCAAGACGCCAACGCGTGGTGGCGCGCCGTCTGCCACACCATGAAGGAGTTGCGCAAGAGCTTGGAAGCCGGCGGGGGTTGGGCTCGCACGGCAGGGATTGAGGTGACTTCGACCTCGGGCTCGTTGGTCCTGGCAGATGCGCACGGCGAGCCGGTTCGGCCCGCGATTCTTTACGATGACGGGCGCGCAACAGCAGTCGCCAACGAATTCAATCGGCGGCTCCCCGCCGGGCAAGCTCAAATCAATGCGTCTTTCTCTCTTGCCAAGGCTCTTTGGGTACGGCAGGAGGAACCCCCCCTCTGGGAGCGCGCTTCTTACCTCCTACATCCCGCCGATTGGTTGACCGGAAAGCTCACGGGGCAATGGGGAGTCGGCGATTACTCCAACGCGCTCAAGCTTGGCTACGACCAGGAGAAGACCGAGTGGAATGCGGCGGTCGGCCTTGCCGATATCCCCGCCTCCATGCTCCCCCGGATTGTCGCTCCGGGGCATCAAGTGGGAATGGTTTCGGCGCGTGCCAGTGAGGAAACCGGATTGGCCGCCGGCGTACCCGTGCTTGCCGGGGCCACCGACGGCCTGGCGAGTCTCATCGGTTCCGGGGCGAGCCAAGCGGGCCATGCCAATACCACCCTGGGGACTACGCTCGTTTGGAAAGTCCTGACGCCCACCAAGCCTCGGCTGGGACCTGGAATGTATTGCCACTATCTCCCCAGCAATTTGTGGGCTCCGGGTGCGGCCAGCAACACGGGGCCCGGCAGCCTTCAGTTCGATGAGCAGGGCGCTTCGCCAGCGGAAATGGATCGGAGCGCCGCCGCACATCTGCCCACCTCGGTTCAGTGCTACCTCCTCGGGGAGCGCGGGGAACGCTTCCCATTCTTAAACCCCTGGGCCAAGTCATTTTTCGAGGGGAGCCCGGCGTCACCGAGCGAGGGGTATGCGGCGCAACTGCAATCTCTCGCCTGCGTCGAGCGATGGGGCTATGAGCGGCTGGAGGCCTGTGGAGTGACGGTGGGAAGGGAAGTGTTCTCCGCCGGAAGCGCCGCCGCCAGCCCCGTGTTGTCGCAACTTCGCGCGAATGTTCTTGGCCGCACGGTGGTGCGGGGCGCGAATCCTACGGCGTCGTTCGGGGCAGCTATCCTGGCGGCGGGAACAGTCCTTTTTGGGGGGGATTTGACCGCAGCCATCCGCAGCATGACGCGCATTGTGGAGTCTTACGCCCCACAGCCTGAAGCACTGGAAAAGTTCGAAAAGGCCTACCAGCTTTTCCGCGCCGCATGCACCCGCCACGGTTACGAATGATCCGGAAAAATGGCGTGCGCGACGCATCGCAAGATCGGAAGGGCTGTTTCACCCGTTCTCAGCCACCACCAAGGCGCCAAAACACCAAGTAATCACAGGGCAATTGACGGCACCGTAGATGAGCCCCGTCCCTTGGTGTCTTAGTGTCTTGGCGGTCACTGCTAGGGCAACACTTTCAACTTGATATTGCGGAACTCGATTCGATAGCCTTCCGCTTCCAAGCCCCAATAGCCTTTGGGAACTTCGGGGGCGGCGAATTCACCGGTCAACTCGCCATTCACCCAAAAGGTGATTTTCGGGCCATCGCAACGAATCTCGTAGGTGTTCCAATCACCAATGGGGTGGAGAGGATTTACCACGGGGGGAGGAGTCTTGATCATCGGCGAGAGCTCCCCGTGGATGAGGGTTTGGCCGAAAATGTAAGCGGTGGCGCCCACCTGTGCCTGGTGCCAAACTCGCCCCGTCAGGTCGTTCCGGACGAAGACTCCGCTGTTGTACCCTTTTCGCCCCTCCCTATCCTTTTCAAAACGCCATTCCACGTGGAGAAGGAAATTGGTGAGCTCGTGATCGTAGCGCAGCCACTCGTGTCCATGGTTGCCTTCGCAGAGGATGGTTCGATGTTCTTTGTCGAGGCTCCACTGGTTGATGGGATCCAGAGCTTTCCCGGCCGGGACAGGCATGCGCGTCCAACCCTCCAGGGACTCGTGCGGCATGAGATCCACCCATCCCGAGGGATCGGAGGCCAGGAAGTTACTCTTCGGCGCCTCCGGCGTTGAAACCAACGTGAGTTTCACCGGTCCGGCCACCACGATGCCATTGGCGCGATTGTTCAACTCCACGCTCGTCGGGTCATGAAATCGGCCCAGCAGGTTCCATTGACCCTGGTTGTGGTTTTGGTCGAAGGGGAAGGCAAGACTTCCGCCCTTAAAATGGACAATGAAATTGGCATCCGTCGCCAGATACTGGTCAGCCTGGCTCCCGTACCAAACCGAGATTTCGTAATCTCCCGTCAGGGGATAATCAAATCGCCAGATCGCGGAGGCGGTGCCCGGCCCCGGCGGAGCCCAAATGCATTGTCCCCGGCAATTGCTCGAGTCTTTCACCAGGGACCACAATCGGCTACTCACTTGGAGAGACGCGCCCCCCACGGGAGGATTGATGGTGAGCGTAGCCGGCGCCAACGTCTGCAAAGCCCTGGAATCGCGCTGCTCGATGACCGCGAGGCTCTGGTTGTTTTCCCAGTCGGAAAACGATTTGGCCTTGGCCACCATGTATTGAAGGTGCGCGTCCAAAGCCTGCTTTAATTCTGCTGCCACCTCCGGGAGGGCGTTGCAAGCATCATGAGTCTCACCGGGATCGGTGAGCAGATCGAAACACTGAATCCTGCCGCTGCGCAGGCTCTCAATCAGCTTATAGCGTTGGTCGCGGATGGAATACTGCGGATCGAGAAGCGACACTTCTCCGTAAACATAGTGGTTAACCTCCGTGGCGCTGCCGTCCAGGACAGGTTTCAAACTCTTGCCATCCACCTGCGAGGGTATGGGGAGGCCCTCCAAATCAAAAATCGTAGGCAGCAAATCGTAATGTCCCGCCAGGGCATCCACGCGGCGGCCCGCCCGAACGTTGGGCGCCCAAATCATCAATGGAACGTGCTGGACCATGTCGTAGACCGAGCGATGGTCGGCCATATTGAAATCCTGGGGATGCGAGAACATCAATTCGCCATGATCGGACACCAATACGATGATCGTGTTCTTCCTCAGGCCGAGGTCTGTGAGCGTCTTGAAGACCTCGCCGAGATAGTGATCCGCGTACATGATCTTGGCGGCGTAAAGTTGCCGCAGGCGGTTGATGGCGTGAGAGTCTCCCAGAATGGCGCGAGTGGTAAGCTCGTGGGCATCCTGCCGGTTATCGTCGTACAGGGTGGGGTAATCATCCAGAGTCTTGAATCGGTCGTACTCGCGGGGCGGGTTGTAAGGTGAATGCGGCTCCATAAAGTGCAGCCACAAAAAGAATCGCTGGTCGCGATGCGCGGTGAGCCATTGCTGGGCCCAGGCAAGAGTCAGGGGAGCGGTCAAATAATGCGGGTTGGACAAATCCGGGAACTCAGGAGCCTTGACCTGGGTGCCGGACATTAGCTTTATGTCGTCCCAGCTTCGCGCGGCCACATCCCAGATCGCCCAGCAGTTGGCGAGGTCGACGCCCGTCGCCATTCCGTAAGGCTTGAGTAGCTGGGGCAAGACGAGCTTTTGGGGCGAAAGGGTCAGGAAATCAGGCACGGGTGGGACGTTGCCGGAGAGCAACGCGCGGGTAATCTCTCCGCCACAACCATTCAGGGGCGGCAAGGTCATGCCATGGACCGTCGGGAACATGCCCGTCAGGATGGAGCCAAACGAAGGCGTGGTCCAACTGCCTGCCGAATACCCGTGCGTGAAGACAACGCCCTCGCGGGCCAGTTCATCGAGGTTGGGAGTGTTGGGCGAAGGATAGCCGTACGTGTGCATGAAGTCCGCGCCCATCTGGTCGGGAGTCAGCAAGAGAATGTTGTAAGGCGCTGTCGCCGGGGTTTGCCCATAGCTCCGGGACGCCGGCCCAACGGCCAGGATTGCGAGCAAGATGATTGCGATGGTGCGAATGCGATGCCACGTCTCCATTCCTGATGCCTCCCTGCTGCGGGTGCAAGTGAATCGGCCCGCGAACCGTGCAGCCAAGTACTATCGCGCCTGAGGAAAAAAGGGAAGCGTTTTCAAAGTCAGCAAAGGGATTCATCTTTTCACTTGGCGCCCATTGTGCCACTCAGGAGAAGTCCGGGGAGGTGTTGACGGGTGTGGGTTGAGGGTCCGCAGGAGTCCGGCGGAGGTCAGGGCCTCTCTGGGTTCGGACATTTTGTCGCTAGCTTTGGAGGGAATCCCCGAGTCGTGCGGTGGGCGCCCGGCGGCGAAGACCTACGAGCAGCCCGCCCTGGCTCTTAGGGGTGAGATGAACCGTCAGCCGACCTCGAAGCGGTGAGTAAATCCTTGAACGGACAAAAGCATCTCGCGCAGTGGCGCAAGGGCGCGGAGTCCGAAACGGAAACAAAGTAGTCATTTGATCCGGAAGTCTGCGTCTCAGCGTCTCTGCGCGAGGTCATATATTTTTTCACACCTTTCTCGGGAAGCTGGACCGGCGCAAGCCGCTGCGGTGCGAGGCAAGAGCGGCATACTTGGCCCCCATAAGTTGCAACGGCACTAGTACAGCTCCGCACTGGCTAAGTGAATGCCGTTGTAGCCGCCCGCCATCAGGACCATGCCGTTGTTCAGCAGCGTCGCCGTATGACTCTCGCGCGCGGTGTTCAGGGTGCCGGTGGCGGTGAAGGTCCCGGTGGCGGGATTGTACAGCTCCGCACTGGCCAGAGCACCGCCGTTGTGGCCGCCCGCCATCAACACCACGCCGTTGTTTAGCAGCGTCGCCGTGTGATAGTAACGCGCGGTGCTGAGGCTGCCGGTGGAGGTGAAGGTCCCGGTGGCGGGATTGTACAGCTCCGCACTGGCCAAGGGGGTGCCGCTCGATTCAGTGCCGCCCGCCATCAGCACCATGCCGCTATTCAGCAGCGTCGCCGTGTGGTGGTAACGCGCGGTGCCGAGGCTGCCGGTGGTGTTCGAGAAGGTCCCGGTGGCGGGATTGTACAGCTCCGCACTGCCTAAGGGAGGGCCGCCGTCGTCGCCGCCCGCCATCAGCACCAGGCCGTTGTTCAGCAGGGTCGCCGTATGACTCTCGCGCTTGGTGTTCATTCGGAAGAAGGTGGGGAGGGTGAAGTACCCGGTGGCGGGATCGTACAGCTCGACGGTGTCTGTGACACCGTCGGTGCTGTTATTGCCACCCGCGATCAGCACCTTGCCGTTGTTCAGCAGCGTCGCCGTGTGAGAGTAGCGCGAGTAGGTCAGGGAGCCGTCGGGGGTGAAGGTCCCGGTGGCGGGATTGTACAGTTCCGCACTGTTCAGGCTGCCGCTGGAGCCTTGGCCGCCCACCATCAGCACCAGGCCGTTGTTCAGCAGGGTCGCCGTGTGATTGTAACGCGCGGTGTTCAGGGAGCCGGTGGGGGTGAAGGTCCCGGTGGCGGGATTGTACAGCTCCGCAGTGGTCGTGGGGTTGGCGCTCGAGTCAGCGCCGCCCGCAATCAGCACCAGGCCGTTGTTGAGCAGCGTCGCCGTGTGCTGCACGCGCGCGGTGTTCAGGCTACCGGTAGAAACAAAGCCGGTGGGGCGCACGGTCAGCGTGGCCGTGCCGCTGACGGTCCCGGCCGCGGCCGTAATGGTGACGCTTCCCGCGGCGAGGGCAAGGCTCAATCCGGGATTGCTCACATCGTTGCTGATCCTGGCCCAAGCCGTGTCCGACGAACTCCAGGTCACCGCGGCAAGCTGCTCCGTGCTGCCGTCGCTGAAGGTGCCCGTGGCGATAAACTGCTGCATGGTTCCGGGGGATAGGGTGGGGGTTGCGGGCGTGACGTCAATCGACACGAGGTCCGGCGGGGTGAGCGTGGCCGGTTCGTACAGCTCCGCAGTGGCGAAGTACCCGCTGGAGCCCAGGCCGCCCGCAATGAGCACCCGGCCGGTGTACAGCAGCGTCGCCGTGGCGCCGCCACGGGCGCTATTCAGGGTGCCGGTAGCGGTGAAGGCCGCGGTGGCGGGATCGTACAGCTCCGCACTGGCCAAGTACCCGCTGGAGTTCTCGCCTCCCGCAACGAGCACCATGCCGTTGTTCAGCAGCGTCGCCGCATGATAGACGCGCGCGGCGTTCAGGCTGCCGGTGGTGAGGAAGAACCCGTGGGCGGGATCGTACAGCTCGGCGCTGG
>JBEKNU010000252.1:0-11118 GCA_049522495.1 Terriglobia bacterium | reverse complement strand
TCATTTTCATAGACTTGTAATTGTTCGGAGATTCGGGTGGGGAAGGGCGCGGGGAGAATGGGGAGTCGTGACGGCGGCTAGACTGATGGAGCGGTCGTTTGTGAAAAAGGTTGGAAAGAGTTCGAAATTTTCTTGGCGAACTAATCTAATTTGGAAATTGGGGCTCGTCACCTCGTTCCAAAATGGGAGAGTGCGGAGTAAAGCAGGTTTCAGGTACCAGGTGTTAGGTTCCTACTGACACCTGGCACCTGAATTTCTCCATGTTCTCTGTGCTCATTGATTTACTCTCCGTGAACTCTGCGTGAAACGCTCTTAAGCCTTCCTTGGGGCGCCCGCCTCTCGCCAATGACACCAATATATTGCAATGCCGTAAATCTTGTTTTTTTAGCAAACAATTTGCACGTTTCGTAGGGGCGGGGCTTGCCCTGCCCTCGTTCTACGCCACGGACAAACTACAAGGGCAGGGCAAGCCCAGCCCCTACGAAACGCCCAGGTAAATGGACAAGCAAAAGCCTGCAAGGATATTATTATCCAAGCTTCTGAGGCAGGCGAGAGCAATGGATAAGCAAGAATTGGTGAAGCACTACTACCCTGACGAGCAGGTGCTTCCTGAGAAGGAGTTGGAAATTCGGAGCATCGCGAGGCAAATCCATGCGCCCCACAAGCCTTAAGGAAGCGGTGGACCGCATCGTCGGCGGCGAGAGCTGGGTGAATGCCATCAGCGAGTTTCTCGACGAGTTCTACCCGAGCGGCCCTTTGGAGCGGCAGCGCATGATTGGCGAGGAGCCGGGATTCACAGGGGTAGCGTTCCAGGATGCCTACGTCGGGGCGGTCGGGGAGCACCTTGCCCGACGCTGGCGGCTGGACATCCCCGCCTGGGCCGACGACCCGCGCCGCTTCTTGGAAAGACCTCACTTCCCCGACTACATGGAACTCGCCAAGCCCGTTTTCCTGCGCGACAGCCCCATTGCCTTCCGTCGCCGCCTGATTTTCACCGAGGCCGAGCCGCTGCGGCGCGCGCGCTTCCCGAGAGAAGGGAAACCGCCATCGTAGCGCCCCGATAAATCGGGGCGGTTCGCCCTCAATTGACAACGAAAAGCCGCAGATTTAAGAATCAAGTCCGCGCTGCCCTTACTTGCGGCCTTTGCTCGTCACTGGCCACTCGTCACTCGCCTTCTTCCGCCTTCGGCCTTTGCGCGTCACTCATCACTCATCACTTGTCACTGCTTTTAACGCGGCTCTTAATTTCCAATTTGCTCATTTCCATCGGAGGGCACGAAAAGCCGCTGACCTGCAAAACAGGGCCGCGCTGCGCTTGCCGGATTGAAGCATTGCACGGAGAGAATGTGGGGTGTATGTTACGGGTCACCCAGGGATATAATCCTGGAGGAGGTAGTGCAGGCCGCACGGCGCTACCGTACCCTGCTTTCGTGGATGTGAATAGCAAGCCCCGGCCGATGGATTAGTTCTATGCTTCCTCGACCAACCTGGCCTGCAGTTGGTATTTACGCCCTACTACTGTTCGTGCCCACGACCGCGATACCCAGCACCCGCTACATCAAAGGAGAAGTCGAGACGACGGACGGCAGGCCAATGCCACGCGTTGAGGTGCGTATAACCAACGCGGGTGGAACGATCTCCTCTGACTCCGGCGAGTTCACGATTACTTTGCCCTCCCAGTACGAGCCGGGAGATCCCATCATCTTTCGTGTGACGGATTGGGTGGTAATTGACCCGTTTGTAGGAACCAGCGGCAAGACGTACATTCCCAAAAGCAGTGTCGAGCCAATGAAAATTGTGGTGGCCCGGAAGGGTGATCAAAGCCTCCTATCTAACCGGCAGCTCATCCAGCAAATTGTGCAGGGGGTTGCGTCCCAGCTCGAACCGAAGCAGACTTCGTCATCAGGGTCCGATAATTTTCTGGCTGACCAAGCAAGGGAGTTGGGCTTCACCGTTGAACAACTCAAATCAGCCATCACCGCGTGGAGCAAGTATGTTCAGGAGCCCTACCAGAAAGGACTGGCGGCATTGTACGCGCGTCAATACCCGGAGGCGAGCGCGTACATTCAACAATCAATCAGCTCCTCCGAAAAGGACTTAGTTGCTAAATACAATTCATTGGCCGTCGCGGAGTATCAGCAGGGTCACTATCCGGCCGCTGAATCTGCATTGCGAAAGGCGGGCGCCCTTCGTAGCGATGAGCCGCATATACTTAATAATCTCGGAGTAGTGCTTAATGCTGAAGGTAAGTTTAGCGAGGCGGAGCCATTCTATCAGCGGGCCTTGGCGATTGACGAAAAGGCGCTGGGGCCGGACCACCCCGAGGTTTCCAGAGACCTCAACAATTTGGCGGGGCTGTACCGGGACCAGGGCAAATACGCCGAAGCAGAGCCACTCTTAAAGCGGGCGTGTGCGATTGCCGAAAAAGGCTTGGGGCCGGAGCACCCTGATGTAGCGAGATGGCTCAGCAACCTAGCGATGCTCTACATCAACCAAGGTAACTACGCCGAGGCGGAGCCACTAATAGAGCGCGCCTTGACGATTGACGAAGAGGCGCTGGGGCCGGAGCACCCGGATGTGGCGAAGCGTCTCAACAACCTCGCGACGCTCCGCCTGGGGCAAGGCAAATACGCCGAGGCGGAGCGACTCCTAAAGCGGGCCTTAGCGATTGGCGAAAAGGCGCTGGGACCGGAGCAGCTGGATGTGGCGGTATGGCGCAGCAACTTGGCAACGCTCTACCTGGACCAAGGCAAATACGCCGAGGCGGAGTCGCTCTTCAAGTGGTCCTTGGCGATCGACGAAAAGGCTTTGGGACCGGAGCACCCGGGTGTGGCGAAAGGGCTTAGCGACCTGGCAACGGTCTACCAGTCCGAAGGCAAATACACCGATTCGGAACCGCTGTACGAACGGGCCTTGGTGATTGACGAAAAGACTTTTGGGTCGGAGCACCCAGCTGTGGCTTGGGACCTCAATGGCTTGGCGACTCTCTAC
The DNA here is from genome assembly GCA_049522495.1 of Terriglobia bacterium. Classification (GTDB taxonomy): domain Bacteria; phylum Acidobacteriota; class Terriglobia; order UBA7540; family UBA7540; genus Bog-366. The sequence continues at coordinate 8,127 of JBEKNU010000252.1, read as the reverse complement.
GTCGACCAGGGCAAGTACGAGGAGGCGGAGCCCCTCATCAAGCGGGCCCTGGCGATTGACGAAAAGGCGCTGGGACCGGAGCACACGGATGTAGCGACATGTCTCAACAGCTCGGCAACGCTGTACATCCACCAAGGCAAGTACGCCGAGGCGGAGCCACTGATCAAGCGGGCTTTGGCGATTGACGAAAAGGCGCTGGGGCCGGAGCACCCCGATGTGGCGAGGAACCTTAATAACTTGGCCCTGGTCGACCATCGCCAAGGGAAATATGCTGAGGCGGAACCACTTTTCAAGCGAGCCTTGGCGATTTATGAGAAGGCATTGGGGGCGGACCACCCGGATGTGGGGAAAGTCCTCACTGGCTTGGCGCTGCTCTACGTCGCCCAGCACCAGTACGCGGAGGCGGAGCCTCTCTTCCAGCGGGCCCTGGTGATCGCCAAGAAGGGATTGGGGCCCGAGCACCCGAATGTCGCGACGGCCCTCAACAACCTTGCGCTGGTCTACCATTACCAAGGCAAGTATGCGGAGGCGGAACCACTCTACAAGCGGGCCTTGGCGATTGACGAAAAAACGTTGGGCCCTGAGAACCCGAATGTGGCCAAAACCGCTGAGAACTTGGCGATCCTTCTTCGGAAGCTTGGCCGCGAGAGCGATGCGAAGGTTTACGAAGATCAGGCCGCGAGGATTCGCGCCAAAGCGAGTCATCAGCCCATAGGCGACAAACCAAAATAGAATTGAAGGCAACGAGCGTGACTAGACCGAACCCTGTCAAACCAGCCCAGCCCCTTTCTGCAAAGGCGTACGCCATCATGGCACTGGTTGGGCTCGCCGTCGGTATGGGCCTGCTGTTGTTTTATGTTTATCGGGTCCCAAAGCTGATTGTGAGCGGCGTTCAGAATCAAGTGTTTTACCTCCTGCTGATTCCCTGGGCCCTCGCGTGCGCCGCGTTTCTCTTCGGCGCTATGCGAAGCTACGCGCGGTACACCGGCAGGCACTTGGGGAATGCCCTTGAGCTCGGCGGCCCAGTGGTGCTTTTCTGCCTGGTGATAGTAGGAGGCTTCAAGCTGGTACCGCCTCCACCGGAGACGTTTGACCTGACGGTGCGCGCCCACAGCGCCGATGATCGGAATCCAATCATCACTTCCGGTCAAATCACGATCGATCTCGATAACGACCGCCGTTCCAATCCCATAAGTCCAAACGGCGAAGCTGACTTCAAGGGCATCCCGGGGAAGTTCAGGGGTGCAACCGTGGGGGTCTTGCCGCATGTGGACGGCTACAAGCAGGAATGGCAGCGCCTGGAACTCAAAGGCCTAGTGCTCGACGTGACACTGCAACCGGCACCGCCGCCTGTCACCCGGCTGACCGGATCAATCGTTCCGCCGCCCAAAGACTGGGCCAAGCTGCGTATCATGGTGGATGGCCAGTCGGGGGAGGGCAAGGTGGATGAACTCGGGAGGTTCGACTTTCAAGTGAACGGTAAGGAGGGCGACACCATCCGGCTGAAAATATACGACGATACCAAGTTGGTTCTCGACGATTTCCAAACTCTCCCTGGTCCCCTGACCCTCAAACTAAACAGCAAGTAAGGGCAGACTTACACTCTTCGAGGTCCGCGGCTTTCAGTTTCAAATCCTCCTTCCTCATCGGCTGACAAACGCACGCGGGCAATGGTTAAGACGGGAGACGGGATACGGGACACGGGAAACCGGACACGAAATCAGTGGTTAGTGGCTAGTGGTTGGTGGTTAGGGAAAAGCCAAAGCACGGGACACGCGATACGGGATACGGGACACGGGGTTAGGCAAAACCCCAGGCGCAAACCCAAGGCCCGAGCCCTGCCGCGTCAAACTGACGCACCACGCAACTGACGCACCACGCAACTTGCAACAAGCGGGGTTTTCCCTTATCCTGAAGCCGATGAATATACATTTCACCCCTGAGCAGGAAGCGCAGCTTGCGCAGATCGCCACCCAGGAAGGCACTGACGCCGAACGGTTGGTGAAGGATGCCGCTGTGCGCCTCCTGGAGGAAGATGCCCGCTTTCGCGCCGCCGTGCGGGAGGGCATTGCGCAGGCCGAAAGGGGCGAGTTCATTGAAGAAGAGGAAATGAACGCCCGCCTGGAGCAGATGTTGCGCTCATAAAGTTAGGTGTCAGGTGTTAGAGTGCGCGCATTCTGGCTTCTCGTGTTTTTCCCCAGGACCTATACCCTAGCATCCAGCACTCCCACGTCAGCGATTAACTCAGAGACCACCATCCACAATACCGGCAGCCGACCCTGCGCAAAATGAGTGTAGCGCAGACCTCCGCCTTTGAGGTCTGCGGCTCTTCTTACGGAAAACCACAAATCTCAGCGATGTAGCCCTGCCGTCGGGTTCGGAGTCGTGAATCTAGCGAAGAACCGCAGACCTCAAAGGCGGAGGTCTGCGCTACGCTGTCTATCGCGTGAAGGAGCAGTGCATCGAAGTCTTGCGGATTTATCACGGCGTTCAGGACCGGCCTTAAGAGCTTGCAAGCCCCGCGATTCCGCTGGGTCCAGGCGTGGACGGCGGTCGAAGGCGCTGCCCGCAGAGGGATCGGCATTTGACATTGATCGACAGGGTGACCAGGCATACAATTTGGGTACGATAAGATAACGAAATTGATAGCCTGACCGAGGGTGTTTTGCCGTTGTGCCTTTCGGAGTGGTGGCAAGGAGGTCCAAGAAATGCGCACCAGTGACCGTGTTTACCTGGAGACCAAAATCATAATCTCGGGAACTGACTCGGCGGGCCGGCGATTCGTGGAGAACACCCAAGCCGTTGACCTCAGCCGGCGAGGCGCCAGGATAACCTCCAAACAGGCTTTGGTTCCGCAGCAGAAACTCATGATGCGATGCTTGAAGACCGGCCTGGACGCGCCTGTACAGGTGGTAGGCCCGATCGCGGGAGCAGGGGAGGGTTGCCACTTTGGGGTGACCCTGCTGCACCCGGAAGTAAACGTCTGGGGCATCAATTTTCCCTTGCTGGACGGCACGGAGAACCCGGCGGGCCGAGTGTTTCTTGAGTGCGCAGACTGCCAGGCTCAGGAGGTCGTGCACCTGGACGTTTTTGAGCTGGGACTTCTTACCGCGAATGAATGCCTCACGCGTCCCTGCAAGCAGTGCAACGACACCACTTTGTGGCGGCCGTACGAGTGGGAAGAGGGACGGGTTCCGGTGGGCCGAGCGGGTCCCCGCTCCCGCCATACTATTCAGGAACGGAAGGCGCCGCGCATAAACCTCAAGGTCAATGCCTGTCTCCGCCACTCCGTGTATGGCGAAGAGGTTGTCTCCACGGAAAACGTCTCGCGCGGTGGTTTTCGCTTCACAAGCCACACGGATTATCCCATTGGCACCGTCCTTGAAGCTGCCTTGCCGTACTCACCTGGCGCAGCCAACATCTTTATTCCTGCAAGAATCGTCCGCGAAGAGGCGGGGGACACCGAAGGGACATTTGTCCACGGGGTCGCATGTACCCCATCGGCCCCCTCACTTACGGGGATGCGAATCTCTCACCCGAAATAGCCTTACGGCTGGGGACACGAAATCAGTGGTTAGTGGTTGGTGGTTAGGGAAAACCCACGACACGGGAAGAGAAACTCGGGATTAGGGATTGGGGATTTGGGGTTGGGGAAAACCCGAGAAACGGGAGAGGGGATTCAGGATTCCGGAGACGGGGCCAGATTTCAAATTTTCTCATTTCAAACGATCGTCGTGCCTTCCGGGGGCGTTGCCCCCGGCTATTATCTTATGCCCTTGCAGGGCGTAAGAACCGTGCCTTCGGAACGCAACACGCTACGCTTGTACCACCCGCAAGCTTGCTTCTCGGCCCGCTTGTCACTTGTCACTGGTTTCTTCCGCCTTCGGCCCGCTTGTCACTGGTCACTCGTCACTTGCCCCAAAAGTCCGACCCTTTTGCTTCTGGTGTTGCTTGATCACTTGCTATTTCCGGATCAACTTGAGATGGTAAAGCGAACATGTCCAGCGTTTCCCAAAGCACACGAGGGGAGAAGACAGGTTCATGGGCTCAGTGGAAACCTTCGCGGGAGGGCTGCTCGGGCTAGTGGCGGCCGCGGGCGTCGGCTGCGGATTCACCCGTATGCTGGGACCCATTCCCAGCCGGTGGCGTCTCGCTGCGTGGTTGGTGAGCGGTGTGGCCATCATCGATTGGGCGGTCATGATGGTTCTCTTTTGGGGAGGCGGCGTCACCGGGGTGAGGATCGTGGGGGCGGGAGCGCTGGTCCTTGGTTCCAGCATCCTGCTGGTTTCCAGGGATCGTATTTCCCTTGCTCCCGCGCTCAAAACTCTGCGCAACTCTGACCGCTGGTTTGTCGCCGTGATCGTGGTGGCCTGCGCCATCAACCTCTTCATCGCCATTGCCCCCTCCACTAAAATCGATGAGCTGCATTACCACATGCTGATCCCCAAGCGAATCATGGAAGATGACGGCCTTCACCTTTACCGTCTGCCCTATGAAGCAGCCATCTTCCCGCAAACCGCCTTTCAACTGGGTCTTACGGCCGAACACGCAGCCGGATTTCCCGAAGCCGGGAACATGGTGAGTTGGGGCCTGGGTATCGCGCTCATACTTCTGGTGACGGGAGTGACCGCGGACTTGACGGCGAGCGCATCGGCAGGATGGATAACGGGCGCAATCGCGTCGGTGGGGCTCTATCCCGCGGTGTGGCACGTAACAAGTGGACCTCACGCGCTGGGAGATATCTCCACCGTCACGGCCTGCCTACTCGCGCTGCTTCCCGATACCCAAACCGTCGAACTGAAATCGAAAACCAGACTGATTCTGATTTGCCTTGCCGCTTATGCGGCGGTTTCCACCAAGATATCCAATCTGCCCGTGGCAGCTACCATCACCCTGATCGGGGTTCATCGCGCATCCGCCGAGCTCGGCTGGAGGAAGGCCGCAGGGATTGCCCTGGCAGTCTGGAGCGTATTCTACGGTCCGATCATCTTGTGGACAACCTGGCAATGTGGATCGCCGTGGGGGCTGGCCACGGCAACGCTCTTCCACTCTCGCTACTTTGGACCGGAAGCAATTGACCTTATCAGTGGCGCAAAAGATTCAAGTCCGAGAGGATGGATGCAGCTCTTTCAATGGCTGGCCCCTTCGGTTTCCGTGGGGGTGGTGGCGGCTTTTGGGATAGTGGCTTTTGGGGCATTCAAACGGGAACGCATGTCCCTGATTGTTTGCGGGCTCGTGGGTGGGCAAGCATTGCTGATTGTTTGGCTGCTGCCCCAGATGTTCAGGTTCCTGGGCGGACTTCAGTATATTGTGATCATTGTGGGGGCGTGGATCTTCTGGCCGTCACGGTTCGGAGCGCGGCTTATGGCTCGGTGGTGGCTGGTTTTGCTCGGATTGTGCCTGCCCTGGGTCGCCGTGCAGGCTTACTATGCAAGACCGTTCATAAAAGTCGACGGGGGCTTGGTCAGCCGCGACTCCTTTCGGGAAGAGTACGTTGCCTTTAGCAAGGACTTTCGAGAGCTTGATCGCCTGCTGCCCCGCAACGCCGTGCTGTATGCGGTCAATACACGCCTGCCCTCCTACTACGCTCCCCGCCCTGTGATCTTTACGCTGGAAGACCTTCGAGGGAGGGGGCCGTTGTATCGATTCACGGTAGGTGAGGATGCTTCTCCCCCCATGCGCTCTTTGTCCTGCTCGGAGACAATCTATCAGAATCCCGAGGCCCTTTCGGTGGTATACCGCGAACCCGGCCGTGCGGCCGTGCACGAACCGCTGAAAGTCGAACGTTGTGATATCGTTGGCCCCGTTCGGCCCACTCCCTTAGGATGCTTTCTTCCGCGTATCGCTGTGATTCTCACGGAGGTTGGCGGCGATTTCGATCCCGAGACTTTATTCGTCGAGGACTGTCGAAGGCGCTGCACGGAGGGGGAATCGGCATTTAACGTTGAGCGGCAGGGTGACCCGGCATACAATTTGGGGCTAATCAAGCGATGAAATTGACAGACCGACCGAGGGTGTTTATTGTTCCTGTCGCAGGGGTGGCGTGGAGGCCCCGGAAATGCGCACGAGTGACCGAGTTTACGTGGAGACCGCAATCATCATCTCGGGAACGGACTCTAGGGGTCGGCGATTCGAGGAGAACACCAAAGCCGTTGTACTCAGCCGACGAGGCGCCGAGATAGTTTCCAAACAGACTTTGGTTCCCCAGCAAGTGCTCACGATCCAATGCTTGAAAACCGGTGTGGACACGGGTGTGGGGAGGTTTCCGCTTCGTAAGCCGCAAGGATTATCCCCTGGGCACGGTCATTGAAGCTGCCTTGCCGTACACACCCGGAGCAGCCAACATCTTTATTCCCGCAAAAATCGTTCATAAGGAGGCGGGGAGCCCCGAGGGGATATTTGCCCACGGGGTCGCCTATATTCCGGCTCCTCTGGCCCCCTCGCTTACAGGGATGCGAATCTCTCACCCCAAATAACCTTCCGTCTTCAGCTCAAGGGAAGTGACGAGTGACAAGTGACGAGAAACAAGCAAAATCCAAAGCGGGAGAGGTAGGCTGACTTCGAAAATCGCAAATCGACAATTACCGGATGGTCCGATGAGCCGATGAACCGATGGCCCGATTAATTGGCTTACCGCACCGGCTGGGTGACAAGGCGCTTGGGCCCGGCCCCCAGGACGTGTTCGGGGCACTCGCGCATCATGAGTTTGAAGTTCTCGATAAAGCGCGCGGCCAAGGCGTCGTACTTCTTGTAGTACTCGTCGCGGCTCGGCCACGTGTTCGCCGGGTCGAGGATTTCCGTGGGCACGCCCTCGCAGGTCTTGGGGACGTCGAACCCGAAGATGGGGTCCTGGTGATACTCGACTTTCCGGAGCTTCCCACTCAGCGCGGCATTCAGCAGCGCGCGGGTGTGCTGAATGCTGATGCGTTTGCCCACGCCGAACGGTCCGCCCGTCCAACCGGTATTCACCAGCCACACCGCCGCCTGGTGCTTCACGATCTTCTTCTTCAGCAGCTCGGCGTAAGCGTAGGGATGGTGCACCATGAAGGGCCCGCCGAAGCAGGTGCTAAAGGTGATTTGGGGTTCGGTGCCCAGGCCGATTTCGGTTCCCGCGATTTTGCTCGTATAGCCGGAGATGAAGTGGTAGATGGCCTGGTCGGGAGTGAGCCGCGCGATGGGTGGCATCACGCCGGAGGCGTCGCAGGTGAGGAAAATGACGTTCTGCGGATGGCCCGCGCGCTTTTCCGGCAGATGGTTGTCAATGTATTCGAGCGGATAAACGGCGCGCGTGTTCTCCGTAATCTTGTCGTCATTCAAATCCACGTGGCGCGACACGGGGTCGTACACGACATTCTCCAAAATGGCTCCGAAGCGGCGGATGGCCCCGTAGATTTGCGGCTCGGCATCCTCGGAAAGGCGGATGACCTTGGCGTAACACCCGTCCTCGAAATTGAAAACGCCGTTGTCGCTCCAGCCGTGCTCGTCGTCGCCGATCAGGTGGCGCTTGGGGTCGGCGGAAAGCGTGGTCTTGCCGGTGCCGGAGAGGCCGAAGAAGATGGCCACGTCGCCGTCCGCGCCGACGTTGGCCGAACAATGCATCGACAGCACGCCTTCAAGCGGCAGCAGGAAATTGAGCACGGTGAAGATGGTCTTTTTGATTTCGCCCGCGTAATTTGAGCCGCCGATAATCGCCAGGCGCTCGCGGAAATTGAGGATGATGAACGTGTCGGTGCGGGTGCCGTCCACCATGGGGGAAGCCAGGAAGCCCGGCACGGCGAGCACGGTGAATTCCGGCACGTGCTTCTTCAGCTTGTCCTGATTGCGGATCTTCAGGAACATGGTGCGCGCGAAGAGGCTGTGCCAGGCCTTCTGGGTGATGACGCGGATGGGCATGGAGTACTCGGGGTCGGCCCCGGCATAGCAGTCCTGCACAAAGACGTCGCGGCCCTGCAAGTAGCCTTGCAGGCGCGTCAGCAGCGAGCTGAAGTTTTCGCCGGTGAAAGGACGATTGTAGGTGCCCCACCAGACACGCTCTTCCGTGGATTGCTCGCGGACCACAAACTTGTCGGCCGCCGCGCGCGCCGTGTGCTTGCCGGTGTTCACCAGCACGGGCCCCAAGTGGGTCAG
>JBEKNU010000251.1:0-11119 GCA_049522495.1 Terriglobia bacterium | reverse complement strand
CTCTCTTGGCGTCGGGGAAAAAGGGCTCAACGACCTTCCACATCCGAACGCGCTTGGTGACGTTGTCGAGAAGCTGGCGTTCCGGCGCGGAGGGACCTTGCTCTCCTACTGCCGTCCGAAGGGCGGGCCGGGCCATGGCGTAAGGCACTACCGTGTGGCAGGAAACGCAGAAAGTATTGTGGTCGCGCGCCGCAGCATCCCAGCCCATCCACCAAACCATTCGCTCATCGAGATAGGAGGCGGCCGCCTTGCTGCTCCAGGAGGCGGAGCTTGCGGTCGAGGAGGGCCCATCCGTGGCGAAGATGCTCACACCGAGGCAGGCCGCCAGCATAAAGGTCGCGAATGTAACTGCTTTCATCAAAATTTCCTCCCCGGAAACCGCCCCCTCCACCTGAGTCCGACACTGAACGGATTAAATTTACAAGGTATCACAGCCAATTATTGAATGAAAGTTGACCGAGACCTAACCGCCGGACCATCCTCGAAAACGGACAACATGTCGCAAGTGAGCACTCGCATGAACCTTGCAGACTCCCGTGCCCACCTCCCGCGGAGGCCTGCGGCCCCGGAGCCAACACCCGTCGGAGCCATCCATCTGGCGCAATAAGCCTCACTCACCAGGCAACCATGGCCTCCTCAAAAAGCCTGGCCAGGTCCTCGGGGCCGGCCGGTCGCGGCGAGAGTTTGGTGACGCGGTGCTGAGGCAGGGTGCCTTCCACGAGCCTGGGAATATCCGTTGTCTCATATCCCAACGCCCGCAGTCCATTGGGGAGGTGAAGGTCGCGCATCAACTGCACAATGCGCTCAGCCAGAATCTTGCCCGCGTCATCGAGGCGCGCCCCGTTGATCTTGGCCCCCAAAATCTCCGCCGCCCTCAGGTGGCGTTCCGGGCAGGCGGAAGACACAAAGCGGTAAACGGCCGGCGCATTCAGGATCACGGAGACACCGTGGGGCACCAGCGCGTGGTCCACCGCATAGCCCGGCGCGCGGTAACCTCGCACCAGGCCCGAAACCGGATAGGACATGCCGTGCGGTAAATGCACGCCCGCGTTGCCGAATCCGATTCCGGCGAAGGCGGCCGCCAGCATCATGGAAGCGCGTGCCTCGTCGTCAGCGGGATCTCGCACCGCGCGCTCGAGATAGAGGGATACGAGGCGCAGCGACTCCAAGCTCCAAACATCGCTGATCGGGTTCGACCCCTGATAGGCGGGCCGCAAGATCGGCCGTTCGGGTCGCGGGCGCTGGTGGAAGGGCAGTGCGGTGTAAGATTCGATGGCGTGGCTCAACACATCCAGCCCCCCTGAGGCCGCCACGGCGGGGGGCTGAGTGCGCGTATTCTCCGGATCGATCAGGCCCAGCGTGGGCTTGAGCCGGCGGTGGGCGATGCCGGTCTTGGCGTGCATCTTCACAAAGTCAAAGATGGCCACGCCGGTGGTCTCACTGCCCGTGCCCGCGGTGGTAGGTATCGCGATCAAGGGCTTAAGCGGACCCGGGACGGGCAAGCCCCTGCCAATGGGCGGATTGACGTAATCGAGGAAATCGGCCGGATAACAACTGTAGAGGTTCGCGGCCTTCGCCGTGTCGATCGTTGACCCGCCACCTACGGCGACGAAGGCGTCGAAATCCTCAGCTTGTGCGGCAGCGGTCGCGTCGTGCAGCGATTCATCCGTGGGCTCAATGTGCACCCGGTCGAAGACCGAGAACCGGATTTTGTTTTCATGCAGCGATTCTTGAACCGCGGCAAGAGGTGGCAGGGTCCGCAGGTTGGGGTCCGCGAAAACCAGGGCGTGACTCTTCCCAAGGTCGGCGAGTTCCGCCCCCACCTCACGCGTGACCCCGAAACCAAACCGGATGGCGGCGGTGGCAATCTCAAATGCGTATTCGAGTGGCATAATTCAGAATTCCCGTTTTCAGTTTTCGCCCGGCGAATAAAGTACACCCGGGCACCTCTGAATGCAAAGTCCAGTCAAGAACTTTAGCGGCGGCCTTGGGCCGACCTTTAGGGGCGAGCGATCTTTCCCGATATTAAGTGTAACGGGATGGGTCGTTCGCCCCATTTTTAGGCAAAGACGTTCTGGACACCATTGTTCGCGATGGTGGAACATGCGCGCCTTAGTGTAATGTATCAGTTAGATTGATTCCCTCGAGGTTCATATGGAAAAAAGGAACAAAGTTTCAGTGCTCAAACTTGAGAAGATGAAAGAAAGCAAAGAGCTGGCAACGTGGATTACTGCGTATGACTTGCCTTTTGCGCAGGCGGCGGAACAGGCCGGCATCGATATGATTCTGGTTGGCGACTCTGGCGGAATGGTCCAGCTTGGACTTCCTACCACCAACCCCGTCACCATGGATGAAATGATTGTTCTGGCCAGCGCCGCGAGGCGCGGCGCCGCTAATACATTTGTGATTGGCGACATGCCGCAAGGCTCTTACGAACCTTCCGATCGGGACGCGGTAGTGAACGCCATGCGTTTCGTCAAGGAAGCCGGGTGCGATGCCATTAAATGCGAGGGGGGGCAGCGCATGGCGGGCCGGGTGAGAGCGATGGTGGACGCCGGTATTCTCGTGATGGGGCATTTGGGGCTGACTCCACAGAGCACCCAGTCTTTTGGGGGATACCGGGTTCAAGGAAAAACCAAACAGAGCTTTGAGAAGACTTTTGAAGATACCCAGGCCCTGGTGGAAGCCGGCGTGTTCGGGGTTTTACTTGAAGCCATCCCCGCCGAGCCCGCAGGGCAAATCGCCCGGCAGCTCAAAATTCCGATCTTTGGAATCGGAGCGGGCCCTTGTGTAGATGGCCAGCTTCTGATCATGCACGACCTGATGGGTTTTTATCAGCCGTTCCGGCCATGGTTTGCGAAGTGTTACATTCCCGACGTGGCGGAAGAATTTGCGAAATACCTTGCCGGCATTGAGGACTTGCGCCAAAACGGCCGCGAGCACCGCCGGGATGGCCTGTTGGTTCTCGCTGAAATGGCCATCGGCAAGTACATCTCCGAAGTGAGGTCTCGGAAATTTCCCGGCACGGAGTTTACTTACCCTCTGAAGCCGGAAGAATTGGAAGAACTCAAGACCTCGAAATATTGGAAGTCCTAGTTTTCAGGTTTGTTCAATGAACGGCTAAACCCGCCGGTTCCCGAAGGAACTCTTGGTTTTCCTTTGCCCGGGGATTCTTGCCCGGTAGCGTACGCACCCAAGAACTTGCCGCAACCCGTTCCATTACCTCGGTGGACGGAGATGACCACGATGTTGCGAACGACCTCTCTTGCGTTGGCCCGTCATTCGAATCAACTGACCGAGGAGTCCAAATGAATACGAAGCGCCTTGTTTGCGGATTGGTATTTCCTCTCCTGCTTGCATCCTGTCTCATGGCACAGGACACAAAATTCGAACCCAAGGGCGAACAGATTCCCGGGCCGGACAACGCCAAGACCCACGCCAGCCAGTGTTGCTATCGCAGTGACGAGATTAAAGATCCGGTGGAAGCTTTCCAAACCTGGATCGAAGACCTCCAGCACTGGCGAACGGAGCGCCGTATTCGCATTGGCTACGACGGCTCGCAATACGAGCGGCCCGAGCTGCTGTGGACGCAATCGAGCTTCATCCAGCCGCAAATGATGATCGAGGACCGCTACTTTTACGATTCTGTGGCAGGAAAGTATACGGTAGACCGCTACCTTGATGACCTCGAGAAGCGATACGGCGGCATCGACTCGGTGTTGATCTGGCACACCTACCCCAACATCGGCATCGACAATCGCAACCAATACGACCTGCTGCACGACATGCCCGGGGGTGTCGAGGGCTTGAAGCAAATGATCAAGGACTTTCACCGGCGCGGGGTCCGCGTGCTCTTCCCGGTGATGCTCTGGGATCAGGGAACGCGTGACCCGAAGATGCCGAACCCGGAAGCAACGGCCAAGGCCATGGCGGAAATCGGCGCTGATGGAATCAATGGCGATACCCTCGATGGCGTGCCGCGCACGTTCCGCACGGCCTTAGACCAAACGGGACATCCGATTGCTCTTGAACCCGAGGGCGGCCCCGCCGACGAAGCCCTTCAATGGAACAACCTCACGTGGGGTTACTGGAAATTTCCCTTCGTGCCGATGATCAGCCGGTACAAGTGGCTGGAGCCCCGTCATATGGTGAACGTCTGCGACCGCTGGGCTCGCAGCAAAACCGATAACCTCCAGGCTGCCTTTTTCAACGGCGTGGGCTACGAAAGCTGGGAGAACGTCTGGGGCATCTGGAACCAGATTACGCCGCGCGATGCCGAGGCCTTGCGGCGCGTTGCCAAAATCGAACGAGCCTTTGCCGGATTGCTGATCAGCCAAGACTGGGAACCGCACACCCCTACCCTTCGCTACGGCCTCTTTGCCAGCAAGTTTCCGGGCCAGGGCCAGACCCTTTGGACCCTCGTCAATCGCAATCAGTACGATCTGGAGGGCAGACAGATTGCTGTCCCTTATCACGCGGGGTTGCGTTTCTATGACCTGTGGCACGGGCAAGAATTGCAGCCGGAAATCCTCGGCGACCGAGCGGCGCTCAGCTTCGAAGTCGAGGGCGACGGGTTTGGCGCTGTGCTTGCCCAGGATCAGAAAGCGGCGGGGGCGGTGGCAAAGTTGCTGGCCGATATGAAGGCACTCTCGCGAACGCCGCTCAAAAGCTTGTCGAGCGAATGGCATTTCCTGCCGCAGAAGCTGGTTGCAATCCCCTCCACCGCGCCCGTGGCATCGGCGCCCATGGGCATGGTGAAGATTCCGGAGGCGGATTATGAGTTCCGCGCCGGCGGCATCATGATCGAAGGTGGCAACGACGTCGGTGTCGACTCGCAGTATCCGTGGGAGGATGCGCCCCGCCGTTATCACCTTCATAAGATGCACGTGAAGCCGTTCTACATTGACAAATACCCCGTCACGAATGCCGACTTCAAGAAATTCCTGGATGCGGCTCACTATCATCCCAAGGACGATCACAATTTCTTGCGCGACTGGAAAAACGGCAACTACCCCGACGGATGGGCCAAGAAGCCCGTCACGTGGGTATCGGTTGAAGACGCACGCGCATACGCACAGTGGGCACGAAAGCGGCTCCCGCACGAATGGGAGTGGCAATATGCCGCGCAGGGAGCCGACGGGCGTACGTACCCCTGGGGCAACGCCTGGGACGCCTCCGCGGCCCCCCCTCCCGACAAAGGCCGCGACATGCGCGAGCCGACCGATGTGGATGCCTATCCCACGGGCGCCAGTCCTTTTGGGGTGATGGACCTGGTGGGAAACGTCTGGCAGTGGACCGATGAATTTGTGGACGAGCATACCCGCGCCGGAATCCTGAAAGGCGGGGCCTACTATCAGCCGCAGGGCTCGCTCTGGTATTTCCCGCAGGCTTATAGATTGACTGAGCATGGGAAGTATCTGTTGATCGCGCCGAGCAAGAACCGCGCGGGCACGCTGGGATTCCGATGTGTGGTGGACGCACAGTAGCACGCAGCGTGCACGGAACTTCTCATCTATCTGAAATCGGTAATGATCGGCTGGCGGAGAGGGTGGGATTCGAACCCACGTTACCCTTTCGAGTAAACACGCTTTCCAAGCGTGCTCCTTCAGCCACTCGGACACCTCTCCGTGGCTTCGCGCCGCGCGCGCACCTTGGAGCAATGCTCCCAGATCACAATTCCGATTCGCGGCAACCTGACCAGTATAACATCGGCGGGCGACGTAGCACAGGCACTCTTGCCTGTGCTCTCTGCATCGAAGGCGTCAGCCCTCGGCACAGGCAGGAGTGCCTGTGCTGCCGCTACTTGAAGCGCCGGCGGAAGCGGAATTCCATGCCGAAAACTCCGTTCTGGTCGCGGACTCCCAGCACGGAAACTTTGTCGCTGATATTCCATTCGAACTGAATGATCTGGTACTGGGAATAGGAAGTGTCGGTGACATAAGTCAGTGTGAGGTCGTGCGTGACCTGCTGCTCCACGGTGACGAGAGCGCCCGCCCCGAAGCCGGGAATTCCCACGTTGGGATCAATCTTAATTCTGCTTACGCCGAACAAATGCTGAATGCGGCTTGTTGCCTGGCTGGAGAGAGCTTCAGAGAGAATGGCCGAAGCGCCAATGGTGGCGGCGGGGTTCCCTCCGGCGGTCGAAAAGGCCCCCTCCTGTTTCACATAGCCGAGCGCCAGGAGGGAGAGGATATCAGCATTGGCCAGAGGTGGGTCGGAACGGTACGCGAACTTCAGCCGGTCGAAGGGGCCGGAGATATCGAGCGTCAAGTCATAATTCTGCACCCGGGTTTGGGCCTCGAGGTCCAGGTAGGCTTGCGTCCGAAAGGGGTTGGTCAGGTTCATGTCGCCGCGCACCAGCGTGTACCGATTGCCCCGGAAGACCGACTCGCCGCTGAGGAAATGAATGCTCCCCACCTGCACGGGATTGGCCACGGAGCCTTGCAGCCGGATGTCGATATCGCCGACCAACCGAAAGTTGGGTGTTTGCACCTGCACCGGAGGCGCGGAGGTAACGCGAACATTCAAACGAACCTCTGAGGCGATGGGTGACGTGACGTTAACCGGCTGCTCTGCCAAAGGCATAGAAGATTCAATAATCTTCGATATGAAATTAATATTCTCATTGACAACCATCTGGCGAACAACGATCTCACCCAGCAATTGCGCCTGTCCGACGCCTCCTCCCAGGCGCAGGTTGCCATCGATCACGGAGGTAAAGCTGGGCGGATAGCGCACGCGGACTTGGCTCAGGTCAGCGTGCACTTCGAAGCGCGGGCTTTCCACCAGGGTCACGAAACCGCTGAGGCTGACCGTTCCCCCGCCGCTGGTGCCGCGCAGGGAGCGGATGACGGCGCGCTCGCCCTCGAGATCGATGGTCCCTTGCAGGTTATTGAAGCGAAAGGGCAGCCCGCTGTAGTCCAAGCTCATATCTTGAATATCGACGGCGCCGTTCAGCAGGGGGTGGGCGGGCGTGCCGGTCAGGCGCAAGCGCAGGGCTGAGCGGCCCCCGGCCAGGATGTTGGGATCGAACACGGTCAGCAAGGTTGCATTCGCTGCGCCCTCGGCACTGAGGGCCAGCGTGACGCCGTCGGTAAAACCTACGGCCCCCTCGATTTGCAGTTCCGTGGAAGGCCCGCGCATGACAAACCGGCTGAGCGCCAGCCTGCCGTCCGCATAATGCACGTCCACGGGCTGGGCGTTTCGCCACTGGATGCTGGGGAAATCCACAGCCACATCCTGCGCCTGGGATTGGAGGTCGATTTTCGCTGGGGTGCGCAAAGGCCCCGCGGCATGGAAAGAACCACCCAGGGTGACCGCCGCGCCGAACTTGCGATTGAAGAAAGCGCGAATCCACGGATCAGCGCGCAGGCTGGAGTACTCGCCCTCAGCCGTCATCGGCCAATCACCCTGTGCCGTCGCCTTTGCGCTGAGGTGCAAATTTCCCCCCGGGCTTTGGTCCTCGCCCTCGAGCTTTAGCTGGTTTCCTTCGCCGGTCAGCGTGCCGTGGAACTCGCCCAAGGGAGTACCTGCGACACTGAAGCTGCCGAGTCGCCATGAACTTTGTAGATGAAAATTCTCCGGGGTCCCCTGGCCGCGGGCCTCAAAGCTCAGGTTGCCGTCCAGCCGCCCTTTGGGAAGCGCGATGGAAGCCGTCATCGGCAATCGGCGGATGTCGGCCAGGCTAAAATCCGTTCCCGCCAACTGCCCGGAGGCAAAACGGCGCTTGGGTTCCAGAATGATGTTGCCGCTCAGCCGCCCGTGGTTCTTCGTCAACTGGATGTTTTGCAGTTTCCAAATGGACTGCGTAACTTGCAACTGGGTGGAAGAGGAATCGAATGGTTCATCCGCAAAGGCGCCGGCATCGATCCGGAGCAAGCCGGAGCCCGCCAGGGTCGCGGTGGTTCCCTCCACATCCACGCGGCCGGTGACGGAGCCGCGAACGGGGAGGTCCGAGTTGATGGCCGCTTTCAAGCCCTCGACAGGCGTGCGCTGAGCTTGGGCTGAGAATCGTAGGACGGAGCTGGGCGTCAATCGCCATTGATCGAGTTGAGTGGAACCGTTCAGCTCAAAAAAGCTCTTTCCATGTTCCACGCGCCCGCCTGAAACCTGCACGAAACCGGGATTGAGTGCCACGACGGCGGTTAGCCTGTCCCAAGTCCAACCGTGATACTGGAACTCGCCCATGTTCACATGCCCTTGGAGTGAGGGCGACTCATGACTGCCGCTGAGTTGCCCGGAAAACTCCGCCTGCGACTTCAGCACCAAGGGGATGCCGGAGGGGGAGGAGATCAGCGCCTGCAAGAAAGGCCGCCACTCCTCGAAGTCGCGGGTGTTGACCGTGAAGGCCAGCGGTTCTGCCGCCGCAGGGGACGCACTACTCTGCGCGAATGACCCGCGAGCGGTGATTGTGGAGTGCGGTGTCAGGAATTCAGAATCGGCGAGGTGGAGGGTCAGGCCGCGCCCGCCTTCGAGTGTGCCGCGCGCCATGCCGCTCACGGGAAGCACGTTGTGGGGGGCGGCCGCCGGCGCCTGAAAGGTGAGATCAAAATCTGCTTTCAGACCTTCCCCCCGCCCGGACCATGTTGCACTGAGGGCGCCGTCGGCCATCGACACCGGATGCAATTGGGCTGCCAGGAGGGGCGGCGCGCTCGCGGAGCGCAAAGCGTCAACCAGTTGCACGTGATGGATCCGCGTGTTCAAGCTAAACTTCAGAGGCGAATCGCCGAACTTGGCTTGGAACGTTCCCTGCATCGTGCCTCCCCAAACAGAGACGAGGAGGTTGGTAAGATTGAGCTGGTCTTTTTCCCATGCGTAGCTTGTGGTGGCATCCAGGAGCAGGGAGGGAATGGCGGTCGAGTGGATCGCGACTTGGCGGGCCTGGGCGCGGCCTTGCGCCGAGATGTTTCCGGCTTCATAAACTGCCAGTCCCTCGATTTGCAGGGTGCCGGCCCGCAATTCCGGCGCGTGGAGAATACGGGCCAGGGCAGGGAGCTCCGTCGAGGCGTGGAACGAACCGGAAGCTCGCAGGACGGGGCGAGGGAGGATGGTGAACGAAGCCTCGCCGGCCGTGCCTTGCGCCTGCCATACGAACGAGGGGAAGACCAGGCTGGTGGGTGAAAGCTCGAAGCGGCCATTGAAAGTGATGGGCGGAGGTGACCAAAGCGGCGAACGAAGGGTGGTGGCGGAAGATGAAAACGTGCCGTTGTAGCGGCCCCGCGTCATCCGGAGAAGAATCGCCAACTCCCGCGCGTCTATCTCCACCGGTTGCCGCTGGTCGTTCCAGAAAAAGACTGTGTGGGAAAGAGTGAGGCGCCCAATGGAGAGATTCATCAAATCCGCCCAGCTCTGTTGCGCGGAAATCCGCTCCCCCGGAACGGGAAGGTTGGTGACGCCCTGGGGATTGGTGCGGAGGTGCACCTGGAGTCCATCGGTGTCGACGTAGCGCAGGCGAAGCCGCCGGTGCAAGAGTTGCCCGGGGCTCAGACCCGCTTCCACCTCGCGCGCTGAAACCAGGGGTGGGTCGCCAACGGCTTCCGAACCGTGAATCACCAGCTTTTGCAGCGTCATTTGGAGGAGCCAGGGCTTAAAGCGGAAGAGCGCGATTTCCACCCGTCCGCCGGTGAGGTTTTCCAAGGTGGCGATGACCCGGTGCTCCAACACACGCTGGAACCACCCGCTGCTCATGACGATCAGGGCGGCGAGGGCCAGTACCAGCAGGTTTTCCACCAGGTAGATGGTGAGGCGAACCGGTTTGGATACTTTCCAGCGCGTAAAGAACCTTCCTTAAGTCGAAATTCGAAAATCGAAAATCGAAATTAGACAAAGGTCATGTCTTGCCCACGACGCGCGGATCTATGCATTTCCGCTTTCGCAGGAACGACCAGTAGTAGCGAGTTTCGAGTTTCGATTTTCGAGCTTCGACTCTGACACCTGACACCTAAAAAGTGTGAAACCGCACGTTGGTAGTTGGTTTCAAATCCCCGATCCATTGGTCGAGCAATTCGTTCATGTGTTTCTGAGTAAGAACTTCCCGGATCTGGCCTTCCACCGCGGAGAGGGGCGGCGCCGCCGCACCGCCGTTTTTCTTTTGGAATTCCGGGACGAAGGTCGAGCCATAATAGTCAGCAATCTCCTTATCACTGGGTGAGGCAGCAGGGCGCAGGCGTTGATCGATCAGGCGCAACATGAGTTCTTGTTGGGCCATGCGCGCAACCAACTCCGTCTCGGACATCCCCAGATCCTTGAGTGCTCGCTGGAAGTCCTCCGGATGGGCAAATTCCTTGCGAAGCGCGGCGAGGCGCTCTGCCGCTGATTTTTCGCTCTCCGCCCGATCGGCGGGCCCGGGGTTCTCTTCCACGGTCAAGAGTAACTGGTAGGTAAGGCGCTCGCGCGCGCCGGTCAGGGTAGCTGAATCGGGCGGAGGGGGCGGCCACTGGGCATCGAGGAAACGCTCGAGCCGGTATTCCTGCTCCACGTCGCTCGCCGTGATGGCCGAGTTGCCGATGGAGGCGACCACACGGTCCAGGGTTTGCGCGGCGGTCAAGACCGCTGCGCTGCCCGCTGCCAGGGCCACAAGCATCAGAAGCTTTGGCCGATGCTGAAGAAAAACTGTACGCGCGATAATTGTTGCACCTCGGTGTTTACCACGCCGTTGGTCGTTGTGATCACGTTGAAGCGTGGAGGGTTTAGATTGTAACCCACGTCGAACCGGATCGGCCCCACCGGCGTTCTGTAGCGAAGACCTATCCCTATGGCGTTGGAAGTGTAATCAAAATCCGCAGGTGAGGACTGAGTGAACTTTAACAGCCGCATTTTGCGTATCGTGTCGTAAACATTTCCGGCGTCATCGAAAAGCACCAAGCCCAATCGCCGTTGCGCAAAGAAGGATCGCAATTCGAAGGAGTTGAGGAAAAGTGCGTTCCCGCCGATGGGATAGCCGGTATTAGGGTCGCGGGGGCCGGCCTGATTGATGGAGAACCCGCGCATGGATTCACTTCCACCCAGAAAGAAGCGTTCCGGCAAAGGGATCGAATCCGTGAGGACGACCTGGGAGGGTTGGCCGTTACTGGCCGGGACGGTGATGCTGTAAAGGCTTCCATAGGGTGACACCACGCCG
>JBEKNU010000250.1:0-11213 GCA_049522495.1 Terriglobia bacterium | reverse complement strand
ACAAAGAGGCTTGTCAAGGGGAAAGTACGAATGCGAATCTGCTTCGGGAAGCGCAAGGTAACAGAAAGTAAGGTACAGAAAGAGATTAGCTCAGTTCAAAAGCTCTGAATGCGGAATCGCTGTCCCTGTGGCCTCTAGGGCGCCACGTCTTCCTGGCTTCGCTTCAGGGCCACGATGGGGAAGTAATCTCCCACTAGGCGGCGATGCCACCATTCGCCTTGCGCCCGGCGCTCAGGCCACGTCGTAAATTGATAATCGTAGACCAACGCGCGCACATATTTCGGAGGCGACTGCGAAAAGGGGTTGCGCTCGAACAATCCTTGGACGGGGGGCGAACCCTCCAGCAGCCGCAGCATGAGATGGCTAAACCAGGGGGAACTGCGATAATCCCCCAGCGCCGCGAACCACATTTGCCAATCCAAGCGCGGCTGAAAGGGCGCCACCCAGCGCGGGGCGCGGCGCAGGTCACCTGCCTTGAATTTGAATTCGTAGTCGAGCCAAGTCTCGCCGTCGTTGCTACCTTCGATGACGATCTCCGGGCGCGAAGTGGTCATGACAGCAAAGAGGCCGTAACTGTTCGAGATGCGCACCGGCTGGAGGTCAGAAAGCATCTGAAACGCCGAGGGCGGCAACCACTGGACGGAGAGAAGATCTGCGAGCTGAAGCAGTCCGACCGCGAAAATAATCACCGCGAAAGGGGCGGTTACCCAACGGCGAAGTGAAGAGCGCCGGGGACTGGGTGTTGCGGCGCGCAGGCGTCCCGCCAGGGCGCGCGGGAAGAAACGCGCCAGGAAGGCATCGTCAAAAAGCAGGAGGCAGAGCGCGAGGGTGAGCAAATTGAAGAACGCATAGTTTCCGGTTAGAGCGATCAGAAGCTGAAGGATAATTAAGAAGCCTCCTCCCACGAATCGCCAAAGTCGCGGGGCGAAAATCAGAAAAGGAATTGCCAGTTCGACAAAGAACATGAATGCTGCCGTGCCGTGCTGAAACCAGGCCGGCGCAAGGTGAACGTACCAAGCGATGGGCGTGGGCAGCGGCTGCGTGTAGTAATGGTATTCCAGTGCCGTAAGGTTGCGCCAAGTGGGGTCGCCGCTGGTGAGCTTGACCATTCCGGAGGAAAACATCAACCGAAAGAGCAGGAACCACAGCAGCCACCGCGCGACCCTGGGTGGCGGGGCTTTCGGTGATGCGCGCGGCCAGAGATGCCAAGGAGCCATGAAAATGGCCAGAAAGCCGGCCTCCAGCAGAAGGTTGTCCCATTGGAAGGCCAGAAAATCCTGTCCCACCGTAACCAAAGAAAGGTAGAGCATCCACAAAAGCGATAAGACCAGAATCGGGGCAATGTCGAAGACAAGCAGGATGGAGCCGATCACGCCGCCCACACTCATCACTTGCAGCGTCGTGTCGCTCGAGCTCAGCCAACCGAGGGTGGGAAAGAACCAGTAACGTTCCGAGCCCACGCGCGCATTAACCATGTTGAGAAATTCCCCGGCCGGCAGGATACCGTTCTGCCCCATTAAGCCCAAGATCTGTGTGGCAAGAGAAAGGAATGCGAAGAAATAGACGACGCCCATCAGGCGCAGAAACAGCCAGCAGGCGAGGGAGAAAGCGGGCCGCTCGAAATGCTTTCCCCAGAATAGGCGCGTGAGGCGGTAGAGAGGATTCCTGTGCCGCGCTACAAACCCATAGAAGAATTCTGCGACGGGTGTGGCGCCGGGGAGGTGCTGGTAGAGCCAAAGCATCCAGGCGCGCCCCGGGGTGAGCGCCAGCGTGCGAAGCACCGCGTGCGCTGCGCTGAAGACCTCGCCGCCCGGGAGGATCAACTGGACCGAACGGACAAAGGCCTCGCGTGGAATTCCCGGGAACTGCCCCGCCACTTCCTGGAAGGGCGCATATCGAACCCGGTCTCCGGTGAGGGCGCGCCAGCGGTCGATCCAAAGGCGGCAAAAGCTGCAATCACCGTCGTAAACCAGAATCGGTTTTTCGGAATCCGAGGGATCCATACCGTGCGCCCTTGTGATCGAGCCTTGCGATGCCCTGGTACAAGACGAGTTGATATTCTAATGGAGATGGAGGAAAGAATCTCGTGGTACGGTGGGGCAGCCCCTTTGATTCAATCATCCGCCTCTCCTTCTGTTGCCAGCGGCGCATCGGGGGCCTGGGCATTCACCCAGTCCCGCAGATCGTGGATAGTCTCGCCCACGAACGCCGCGAGGGAAAAACCGCCTACTCATAAAAAGAGGCTGAGGTAGAGCCTTAGCAAGTTAGCGGGTGCGGTTCTGCAAAGGAGTTGACATTCTACAGCCCTGGGATGTAGGATGCCTACACTATGAAACCTAACAGGGAACGCTATCAGAATCGTGTTGAGTTGCTGCAAGGCACGCTCGACATGCTCATTCTGCAGACGCTGCAGTGGGGGCCGCAGCATGGCTACGCGATCAGCCAATCCATCCGAGGGCGCTCAGGAGAAGTCTTGCAGGTTGAGACGGGTTCGCTTTACCCAGCCCTCCATCGCCTCGAGAAGCAGGGATGGGTAACGTCGCAATGGAAGCAGACGGAGAGCAATCAACACGCCAAGTTCTATCGCCTGACTCCGACCGGCAAAAGGCAATTGGTCACCGAGCAGGCGCGCTGGACGCGGATCGTCAACGCCATTGCGGGGATTATGGATCCCGCGCCCGAAAAAGGCGAGGCATGAGTCTCTGGGATTGGGTGTTTCACCGGCGGCAGCGTGAAGAGGAACTGGACGAGGAGGTCCAGACTCATCTACGCATGGCCGCGCAGGAGCGCATGGAGCAAGGCGAAACCGCCGAGCAAGCCTGCGCTTCAGCCCTCCGCGAGTTTGGCAACGTCACCTTGGTGAAGGAGGTAACGCGCGACATGTGGGGGTTTCGATGGATTGAAATCTTGCTACAAGACCTCCGATATGGCGCGCGCATGTTGGCCAAGAATCCGGGCTTCACGACCGTGGCCATCTTGACGCTCGCACTTGGTATCGGCGCAAATACGGCCATCTTTAGCGTAGTGAACAGAGTATTGCTTCGCCCGCTGCCCTACCCGCGTCCCGACAAGATCGTCTGTGTGAACCTGGTCTGGAAGGGTGGAGGCGTAAACGATACTCTGACTGTCCCGGAGTATGAGTTCTACCGCGATCACGCCAGTGCGTTCGAGGCCATCGCCGGTTTCCGGGGCGGTCCGGACCTCTCAATCAAACGGGGCGGCGCCGTCGAATGGATTCATTCTCTCCGAGTCAGCGATGGCTTCTTCCGGGTGTTAGGAACTGCTCCGGCGCTCGGGCGCAGCATTCTGCGCGAGGAGACCGTCCCGGGAAGTGCTCAAAGTGTGGTATTGAGCGATTCGCTGTGGCGAGAGGCTTTCGGCGCCAATCCCGCCATGGTCGGACAACAGGTCGAAATGGGCGATGCGAGCTACACCGTGGTGGGAGTAATGCCCCCCTATTTTACGTTTGTCGAGCAGCCGGCGGATGCCTTTGTCCCGCTCCAACTGGGCCGCAGCATTGTGGACACCGGGATGAACACCCGGGTCATCGCGCGGCTCAAGCCGGAAACTAGCTTGGCCCAGGCGCAAGCCAACATCAGCGTGGTGTTTGAGCAATTGCGTCGAGTGGGCTCCGTCCAGTCGGGGCAGCAAGGCCTACAGTTAGTCAGCTACCAGAAGTGGCTCGCCGGTAACCTACGCCCCAGCCTACTAATGCTCTTTGGGGCCGTCGGCCTTCTGCTGCTCATCGCCTGCGCGAACGTAGCCAGCCTGATGATGGCGCGAGCGAATGCCCGCCAGAGAGAAATCTCAATCCGGCTCGCCCTCGGTGCCGAACCCTCGCGATTACTGCAACAGTTCTTTGCAGAAAGCCTGCTGATCGCCTTGCTGGGAGGCTCGGCTGGCCTGCTGGCGGCCGCGTGGGTTCTAAAGGCCTTGTTATCCTCGATCCCCTGGGACATTCCCCCAACCACCCACATCGGACTTGACGGCAGCGTCCTTGCTTTCACCTTACGGGTGGCGCTCGGGACCAGCCTGGCGCTCGGCTTCACTTCCTACTGGCAAACTTCCCGGCTGGACCCCAATGCCGCGCTGAAGGAAGGAAGTACGCAGGGTGGACGCAGCACAACTCGCAGCCGCACCCGCAGCGCGCTGGTAATCGGCGAAGTAGCGCTCTCCTTGATGCTTCTGGTGGGAGCGGGGCTGTTGATCGAGGGCCTCTATCTTCTGCATCAGCAGAGACTGGGCTTCGATCCTCAGCATGTTTACACCATGACCACTCCCTTCGCGCCAGCGGCCCGGGTTACCGCTGGCCAAGTATGGAACTTTGAGCAGCAGACGCTTGAGCGTTTCAGGGCGGTGCCGGGCGTCACGTCAGCCGCCGTCGTAACCTTGCCGCCTCTGATGGGTCCCAACAATATCCCCACTCAGCAGGAGGGGCACCCCGAGCACAGCATCGGCGGCATGGAGTACCGGGAGATCAGTCCCCAGTATTTCCAGACGATGCACATTCCCATCCTGCAGGGCTGCGGATTCCAAGAGACTGACACAGCTTCCTCCACCCCGGTAGTGATTGTCAGTGAAACGGTCGCGCGCGCCTGGTGGAAGGGAAAGTCTCCGATTGGGGATCGCCTGGTGGTGGGCGAGTATAACGGGCGGCAGTTTCCCGAAGTCTTGGAGCCACCTCGCGAGGTCGTCGGTGTGGTCGGGGATGTAAAGAACCTGGGGCTGCAGGAGACCGAGCCAACCACGATATATGTGCCCGCCTCACAGCTTTTCCGCCCTCCCAACTCCACGGCGTGGGTGGTTCGTGCCAGCAGCAACCTTGCACTTGACGCGGAACTCCGCCGGGCCCTGACAGCCTTGAATCCTGATCAACGCGTGTTGCACTTTCAATCGATGTCCGATGTCGTCACCCGGGAAGTGGCACACCCGGCTTTTGACGCGCTACTCATGGGAATATTCGCCGCCTTGGCGCTGGCGCTGACTTCGGTGGGAATCTACGGCGTGCTGAGCTTCCAAGTTGCACGGCGAACGCAGGAAATTGGTATTCGCATGGCGCTGGGCGCGAGGCGAGCAAACGTGCTCTTCATGGTCGTGCGACAGGGCGCTTTATTGGCGGCCGTGGGAATCGCAATCGGCCTCGCGGGTGCGCTCGCACTTAGTCGTTTCCTGTCGAGCCTGCTCTATGGCGTTAAACCGACTGACCCGCTGACCTTCTTCGGGGTCTCGTTGATTCTGGTGGCGGTGGCGCTCCTCGCCAGCTTCATTCCCGCACGCCGCGCGACGAAAGTCGATCCCATGGTGGCGTTGAGATACGAATGAGGTTTAGCGCCGATGGATCGGGAATTGCTCTTGGACGAGTTGCAAGGCCTCCGGGCGGTTGTGGATGCGCCCCTCCAACTGCGCGTCCTCCACTGCCTGGAGAATGGTTTTGAAAATCGGTCCAGGATCATAACCTTGCGCGATCAGATCATCGCCGCACAATAAGGGCGCGGGTTTGATCTCTTCTTTGGGCGTTTCTTCCAGCATTCTCCTGGCCAGTTCATAGTTCGTCAAATCACCATGGCTTGCGAGACAATCCAGGCGGTGCAGCTCCAGGTGTTCTTCAAACCCTTCCATGCGGATAAAGCGGAGCTGCGTGGAGCGTTTCATGCGGGGAAAATCCTTGAAGCGCAGGTGATGCCGGACCAATTCCACGATGCGCGCGGTTTCCCGCGTGGGGATCCGCAGGCGGCCGCAGATTTCCTCCGCCATCTTGGCGCCAACTTCCACGTGGTTGTCGAAGCGAATGCGTTCGCGGATGGTGAAGGTGGGCGGCTTGCCGACGTCGTGCAGGAGCACGCCCAGAGCCAGGGTGGGAGTCGGCTCCCGCAATCCCTCCAGCATCATCAGCGTGTGAATCCACACATCGCCCTCGGGGTGGAATTCCGGGGGTTGCTCCACACCTTGCAGTCGCTGGATTTCCGGTAAAACCTCGGCGAGCAGACCGGACTGGTCCAATAGCTCGAACCCCGCCCGCGCCGGCCCCTCGGTGAGAATCTTCACGATCTCATCGCGCACGCGTTCCGCGCTCACGGCGTGGATCTGCGGCGCTAACTGGCGGATCGCGGCGAGCGCGGCGGGGTCCAGCTTGAAACCGAAGCGTGCGGTGAAGCGCACGGCGCGCAGCATGCGCAGGTGGTCTTCACTGAGGCGCTCCACCGGATCGCCGATGGTCCGCAGGCGGCGGGCGCGGATGTCGGCCTCCCCACCCACATAATCCAGCACCTGATCATCGAGCGGGTCGTAGAGCAAGCCGTTGATGGTGAAGTCTCGGCGTTGCACATCTTCTTGCGGCGTCTGGGCGTAGCGGACTTCGTGGGGGTGTCGCCCGTCCGCATATACTCCGTCGCTGCGGAAGGTCGCGACCTCGACGTTTCCTGCTTCGTGCGGAACGATGACCACTCCGAATTGGGCGCCGACCGTGAGCGCGTCAGGGAAAAGCCTCAGCACCTGATCGGGCGTTGCGCCCGTGGCCACGTCATAATCCTTGGGCGCGCGGCCCATCAACATGTCGCGCACGCACCCGCCCACCAGATACGCCGCGAATCCCTCTTGCCTCAGGCGGCGCACAATTCCCGTTGCCACTTCGCGCTTGGCATCCATGCAGGCCTCTTAGAACTGAGGAAGCACCTCTCCGCAAGTGTTAGGGACGAGTTATCGCCCGGAAGAAACTCCGGAGGAGCCTTCGTGGGTGGCTTGCGTGGGGTGTTCCTTTTGCATCAGGTCGCGATAGAAGTGCCCGGCGATTTCCGCCGCGTGCGTGCCATACATCATTCGTCCGCCGCGCAGGAAGACCACGACCACATATCGGGATTGGAGTTCGCCCGCGTAGGAAACGAACCAACCCAACCGCGCACCGTTTTCGCTGCAAGTCCCGGTTTTCCCATAAATGGATAGATCCGGATCGTAGGCGGAGCGGCCTGTCCCGTAAAGCACGGCTGCCGCCAGGCCCTCGCGGATCTGCGGGATATACTCAGCCAAGTTGTCAAGGCGCCGCCGCACCACCGGTTGGAACGCGGCAAGTTCTTCAGGGGTGCGTGGATACTGCAACGCGTAAAGCGTGCCGCCGTTGGCGATGGTGGAAATGACCGCGGCCATCTGCAAGAGGGTCACTTCCATATCTGTTCCGCAATAGGCGAGGAATCCCACGCCGCCTTGCTTGGGCGGAGCAGAGGGATAGCGGCCGGCCGATTCACCCGGAATGTCCAGACCGGCCTTTTCCCCCAAGCCGAACTCCTGCGCGTATTCCGTGATGCGGGGGAAGCCGAGCATCTCTCCCAACTTGCGGAAAAAGAGGTTGTTCGAGCGGGCCAGGGCATCGGTAAGGTCGACGCGCAGGTGGGCGCCCACGTACAGTTTGGTGGTGGGCGTGATGATGCCTTCCCGCAGGGCGGCGAGCGCCACCACCGGCTTGAACGTCGAGCACGGCGTGAAGCCGCCCGAAAGAGCCATCTTTTGATTCACCATGCTCAGGATGCGCCCTGTGTTCGGGTCGACCACCACCATGCTGCCGTTCCACTTGCCCAGGGCGTCGACAGCCGCTTGCCGGATGACCGGATCATCGCCGGAGGGATTGTCGTCGGCGCTGGGGTCGCCGTATGAACTAAGGCTCCAGGGATCGCGCAACTGTCGCGGACGGCGCGTGGTGCCACGAGTGGCGGTAGTCTTAAGGGTGGTGGATTTCGCAGCGGAGGAATTCTTGGGAGCAGTCGTGGGAGGGATGTCGGGGCCGTCCGAACTGCCTCGCGGAGCGGCGCCGGGTGCCGAACCCATCCCCAACAACCCTGCAGTTGCCAAGGCCAGAATGGCAAGTCGTTTTAACAAGTTTTCCACTGACCTCCTTTGTTGATGGGTTGACCTTGGCCTTGGCCCCGTTTCCGCTGGCGACGGTAAACAGAGGGAAGGCCATCTTGCCCAACCGCCTGGGGGATGGCTTTCGCGCGCCATCCCCCCGTCCCTTATTTCTTAGCGCGAGCCGTGCCTGCCCCCTCCGCGGACGCTGCCGCGGCGGCTTGCTCGTGATGCCCGGGAAGGTTCAGAGCCTTTCGCACCTCGCCTTCCAATTTCTTGCGGACATCGGGGTTGTCGCGCAGGAACTGCCGGGCATTTTCCCGGCCCTGCC
Organism: Terriglobia bacterium; assembly: GCA_049522495.1. GTDB lineage: Bacteria > Acidobacteriota > Terriglobia > UBA7540 > UBA7540 > Bog-366. The sequence continues at coordinate 3,049 of JBEKNU010000250.1, read as the reverse complement.
CGATGCGCTCACCTCCGTAGGAGAACCACGCGCCGCTCTTTTCCAAAAGGTTGCGCTCGGCGGCGACATCGATCAAATCGCCTTCCTTGGATATCCCCTCGCCGTACAGGATATCAAATTCGGCCTCCCGAAAGGGAGCCGCCATTTTGTTTTTGACGATTTTCACCTTGGTCCGGTTGCCCACCACGCGGTCGCCGTCCTTGATGGAGGCGATGCGGCGGATGTCCACGCGCACCGAGGCATAGAACTTCAGCGCGCGGCCACCGGTGGTGGTCTCGGGATTACCGAACATCACCCCAATCTTCTCGCGAATCTGGTTGATGAAAATCATGCAGGTTTTCGATTTGGCAACAATGGCGGTGAGCTTGCGCATCGCCTGCGACATCAGCCGTGCGTGCAGCCCGGGTAGCGAATCGCCCATGTCGCCGTCGAGTTCGGCCTTGGGCACGAGCGCCGCAACGGAGTCGATCACTAACACATCAATGGCGTTCGAGCGCACCAGCGACTCGGCGATTTCGAGCGCCTGCTCGCCGTAGTCGGGCTGCGAGACCAGGAGGTTATCGATGTCCACGCCCAGCTTCTTGGCGTAGGCTGCGTCCATGGCATGTTCGGCGTCAATGTAGGCGGCCATCCCGCCGCGCTTCTGCGCCTCAGCCACCACATGCAGCGCGATGGTGGTCTTGCCGCTCGACTCAGGACCGAAAATCTCAACCACTCTGCCCCGTGGCATGCCACCCACACCCAGCGCCGCGTCAAAGGAAATCGCACCCGTGGGGATGATGTCCACAGGCACCAAGGCGTCCTTCGAACCCAGTCGCATGATGGAGCCCTTGCCAAATTGTTTCTCGATCTGGATCAGCGCCAGATCAATGGACTTGTTTTTTTCAGTTCGATCTTCCGGCATTATGGTTTTCCTCGTTTTTCAAGAATCTGTTCCATCAATCACACAGCTTATATCGGCGGCCCGGGTAGGTTTAATGAGGAAATTTTAATCCCGCTTTACGGTAAGTTTTTTTCCTCGGCTGAGCTTGCTCCTACAGAAGCCTTATTATGCCCCAAAACTCAACCCACCATTTACTATTCACAATTTTCACTGCCTGCTGCTTTCTGCCTACTGCCTCCTGCTTAGGGTATTAATAAAATCCCCGTCCACTCTTGCACCCCAGGCCCCCTGGGGCGACCCTCCTTGAATTCTGGTCACCGCATGCACAAAATGCAAGGCTCGCCCCCTGCAAGCCAGCCCCGCCTACCGCCTACTGCCGCCTGCCCACTGCCTACTGCCCACTGCTTACTGCCTGCTCCCGGGGATACGAATAGAACCCCCGCTGCGTCTTGCACCCCAGCCAGCCGGCGGCAACCATCTTCTCCAGCAGCGGGCAGGGGCGATACTTCGAGTCGTGGAAGCTCTCGTAAAGGACCATCATGATGTCCCGGCACACGTCCAGCCCGATCAGGTCGGCGAGCTCCAGCGGCCCCATGGGATGGTTCATGCCCAGCTTCATCACGTTGTCGATGCCCGCGGCATCGGCCACGCCTTCCATTAGGCAGAAAACCGCCTCGTTGATCATGGGCATCAGCACGCGGTTCGAGACGAATCCCGGGAAATCGTTCACGCGCACCGGAGTCTTACCCGCGGAAGTGGCCAGCGCGATGGCCTGCCCGACGGTCTCTGGCGAAGTTTGCAGGCCCGGCACGACTTCCACCAGCTTCATCACCGGCACAGGATTGAAAAAGTGCAGACCAACGAATTTGGCAGGCCGCTGGGTGGCGGCGGCGAGGCGCGTGATGGAAATCGAAGACGTATTGCTGGCGAAAATTGTCTCCGGGCGGCAGTGCGGCTCGAGCGAGCGGAAGACGCCGGCTTTCACGTCGAACTTCTCCGTCACCGCCTCGATGATGACGTCGGCTGCAGCCAGATCCGCTGACGCGGTCGTCGTCTTCAAGCGTGCTACCGCCTGCTGGCGCTGTTCCTCTGTTAGCCGTTCTTTTTCGACGTCGCGCGCCAATCCCTTGGTGATCCGCTTGGCGCCCGCCTCGACGAAGTTCTCCGAAGTATCGAGTAACAATACAGTATGCCCGGCGCGAAGCATCACATGGGCAATCCCATGCCCCATCTGTCCCGCGCCGACGACCCCGACAGTTTTGATATCCACGCTATTCTCCTCCGCAATGGCCAGTGCGACAGCATTCTTGCATCAATTGCCGCACCGCCGATCGTTTTATGTCTATGCTAGAATCCGCACGCCCATATGAGTCCAGGTACCACACGACCGCTGCCTCCTCGACGCTCGATGGCCGCCTGGGCTGCGCTCGCGGCCGTGCTCATCGTGGGATTTTACACCCTGACGCTGGCTCTAGCCACGGCCTGCGTATACCTCCCCTATCTGATGTTGACCGCTCATGACGGCGCTGGCCTTCAGGTGATCTTGCTGTTTATTACCGGCGTGGCCATGGCGGGCACGATGTTGTGGTCGCTTGTGCCGCGCCGCGAGAAGTTCACGCCGCCGGGCCCGCGCCTGAAAGCCGCTCAGCACCCTCGCCTCTTTGCCGAAATTGACCGCTTGGCGACAAGCTTGAACGAGCCGGCACCGCAGGAGGTGTACCTCATTCCTGACCTCAATGCCTTCGTGGCGGAGCCGGGAGGAAGGGGACACCGCATCATGGGGCTGGGTTTGCCCTTGCTTCAGATTCTGACCGTCTCCAGATTTCGAGCCGTGCTGGCCCACGAATTCGCGCACTATTACGGAGGTGACACGCGGCTCGGCCCCTGGGTCTATAAGACCCGGGCAGCCATGGTGCGGACGCTGCTCGGGCTGGGCCGTCCCTCCGCAGTGCTGAACGCTGTCACACGATTCGCGCTGGCGCGACTGGCGTACTTCGTCGTTACGCGCGTGATGATGGCTTATTGGAATCTTTTTCTGCGGATCACCCAACTGATTTCCCGCCGTCAGGAGTACCGAGCCGACGAACTGGCCTGTTCGGTGGCAGGTTCGCGTGCCCTGATCGAAGGCCTTCAGGATATTCACCGGGGCGCCGCCGCCCTTTCTGC
>JBEKNU010000249.1:0-11275 GCA_049522495.1 Terriglobia bacterium | reverse complement strand
AACAGGTCCGCGCGACGCTTGTTGACGTATTATCCCCATCCATATTGTGTAGCCTCCAAATAGATTTTCCAATTGACAAGAACGATAGCCATGCTATACTAGCTTATGAGGACAGCGGCCGCTGGCTTGGGTGAAAGACCGCGGACCTATTCAACGGGCCGGCGCAACCCACAGAACAGTAGGCAGAAGGCGGAAAGCAGAAGGCAGCGAGCGCGTTTGGCGAGTCCCGGCGCGCCGGGATAGGCGGAAAGCAATAGGCAACAGCCCGGCGGTAGGCGCCCGGTGGCAGGCTGCCGACGGAAGACGCTAAGCAGAAGGCAGGGGTAGGGAGCACTTTTTGCGAGTGCTCATGAAAATCAAACGCGAGGTCCGCAACGAGGGAATCCTGGAAATCCCTCGCGAACCCGTGATGTTGATGAAAAAACAGCCATTTAGCGAAGAAATGTGGAAATCCAATAGCAGTCGCAAAAAGTCAAATGATTGAAAATAATGAGGTTACAAAATCGCATAATAGCCTAGCCAAAGTGAAGAAAAAAGGATGGTAAAATGAAGGGATTACCCGACATATTTAAGAAAACAAATGAGATACAAAATTGACCTGGATCAAATTGCCCGCGAGGCCGTGATGTTTAAGAAAAATAAGCCACTTATCCCTGAGACCCCGTGATGGTGTTGAAAGGAAAGGAGAAAGAGGGGTACAAATCGGCTCATCGGTTCATCGGCTCATCGGTCCATCGCTGAGCACAGAGTTGGTTTTAGATAGCCCAATGATCCGATGACCCGATGAACCGATCTCCCAATGACCCGATGATCCGATGGCCCGATGAACCGATGGCCCGATGGCTCGATGAACCGATCTCCCAATGGCCCGATGCAGGCAGTTAGGTTACAATGGGAATTTGTTCAAGGCGTCGGCAGCGCCTCGGCCGGCCCTCGTGAAATCTCAGAAAGCCCACATGCACATTCCGGATGGCTATCTCAGTCCGTCGACCTGCGCGATTCTCTACGGAGCCTCGGCGCCGTTCTGGTACACCGCCTTGCAACGCGTGAAGAAGGTGCTCGCCACGCGCCTGGTGCCCTTGCTGGCGGTCGTGGCGGCGCTTTCCTTTGTCATCATGATGTTCAACCTGCCTTTGCCCGGCGGCACCACGGGGCACGCCATGGGCGTGGGGATCGCCACCATTATCCTGGGGCCTTGGGCCTCGATCCTGGCCATATCCATTGCCCTTTCGATTCAGGCCGTGTTCTTTGGAGACGGAGGCATCACCACGCTGGGCGCCAACTGCTTCAACATGGCGATTGTGGGATCTCTGGTGGCGTATGCGGTTTACCGCCTGGCGGCGGGACGCGTGGCGCTTACCTCCTCGCGAAGGGTGGTGGCCGCCGCCCTGGCAGGTTACGCGGCCATCAATGCCTCGGCGTTTTGCGCCGCCGTGGAATTTGGCATTCAGCCTCTATTTTTCAAAGACCCGAGCGGCGCGCCCCTTTACGCTCCCTACCCTTTAAGCATCGCCATTCCGGCCATGATGATCGGCCACTTAACGTTTGCCGGCCTCGCGGAGTTGGTATTATCCGCAGGAGTGGTGGCTTACTTCCAGCGCACCAACCCTGGTCTTCTGAAGCTTACGGCACCCGGCAATCTGGCCGCTGATGAGGAGGTTGCGGGCGCGGCCAGCCCAAGCATGTGGCGGACCGTGCGCCCGCTGTGGATGGGCCTGGCCCTGCTCCTGGTGCTGACCCCGCTGGGGATTCTGGCAGCCGGCAGCGCCTGGGGCGAGTGGAGCGCGGGGGATTTCTCCAATCGGCAAGCACGTGAGAAAATGGCCCTGGCCTCGCAGAACACGGCGCCGCCCGTCCAGCCCCCGCAAGGCTTGGAGCGCCTCTCCTCGCTGTGGACCGCGCCCTTCCCCCAATACGCACCGTCGTTTGTGCGCCGTCCCGCGGTGGGGTACGCGCTCTCCGCCATGTTCGGTTCCGGGGCCATCATTTTGGTATCGCTCGTTGCCGGCTGGCTGGCCAATCGGAGAAGGAGTCAGGTGCCAGGAGTCAGGAGTCAGGAGTTATGACCTGCCACGCGGGCGCGGGGCAAAAGCAGGTGTCAGGTGCCAGGTGTCAGCTTGCTAGGGTAGGTGGTAGATGGTAGGTGGCATGTGGGGTTCATTGGCCGCGCGCGCGGGGCAAACGGCCGCTCGTCACTCGTCACTTGTCACTTGTCACTGCTTTTAACCGCCATGAACTTTCTTGAGCGCACTCTCGCCAGTTTCCTAAACGCCTTGGAGCATGCGCTCGGCGCGGAAGATCTCGCCAAGGTAAACGGCCTGCTGCAACGCCTTGATCCTCGCATCAAAGTTATCGGCATCCTCACCCTGATTATATCCGTGGCGATGGCCCACAGACTCTGGGTGATCGGTGCGGTGTTCGCCATCGCGCTCATCCTTGCCTTGTGCTCCCGCGTCTCCCTGCTGCTCTTGGGCAAGAGGGTGTGGATCCCGGTGCTCCTCTTCACGGGCATCATCGCCTTGCCCGCGCCTTTCGTGATTCCCGGCCTTGTGGCCTGGCGCTTTCCCGGACTCGGGTGGCCGCTGACGACGCAAGGGCTGTTGAGTGCGGGTTACCTGGTGACGCGGGTTGAAACCGCCGCCACCCTTTCGGTGTTGCTGATCCTCTCCACCCCGTGGACCCACGTTCTGAAGGCGCTGCGCGTGCTCCGAGTTCCGGTGGTGTTGGTAGTGATCCTGGGGATGGCCTACCGCTATATTTTTCTCCTGCTCGAGAGCGCTCGCGATATGCTGGAATCGCGCCGCAGCCGTATGGTGGGTGAGCTTAAAGGGTCCGACTACCGCCGCCTGGCCGCCGCCAGCGTGGGAGTTTTGATGTCGAAAACGTTGCAGCTCAGCGGCGACGTTTACAGCGCCATGCTCGCCCGGGGATTTCGCGGCGAAGTTTATATGCTCGAGGATTTCCATACCGCCGCGCTCGATTGGATCATGCTGGCGGTTCTTGCCGCGCTCGCGGGCGGGGCGATTTATTACGGGAGATGATTGCCCGTTGCATTCCGGATTTGCGATTTGGACAATAGGGCCGAACAGCGTTCGGCCTTGGGGCGAGCGCCGCTCGCCCCGATAATCCCAAATCGAAAATCCCAGATCGAAAATCCTATGCCGGTTCCGGTCTTTGAGGTTCGCGAGGTCACATTTCGTTACCAGCAGGTGACGGCGCTCGATAACTTGAGCCTGGTCATTCCTCCCGGCAAGCGGGTAGCGCTCCTGGGAGCGAATGGCTCCGGCAAGTCCACCTTGCTGAGGGTCCTGGACGGACTGGCCTTTCCGGAAATAGGCGCCATCACTTTTTGTGGCGAGCCGCTTACCGAGGAACGCTTGCAGAATACCGACTTTGCCTATCCGTTCCGGCGCCGCGTGGGGCTGGTGTTTCAGAATCCCGACATCCAACTGTTTTCGCTCACGGTATTTGATGAAGTCGCCTTTGGGCCCATGCAGCTTCAGTGGCCCAAGGAAAAGGTCCGCGCGGCGGTGGAGGAAATGTTGGAGGTGATGAAGATTACTCACCTCAAGGACCGCTCGCCCCATCACTTGTCGACCGGAGAGAAGAAGCGCGTGACGCTTGCCTCCGTGCTGGTGCTTGATCCCGAAGTGCTGCTGCTCGACGAACCCACGGCGGCCCTCGATCCCAGGAGCGCCAGCCAGATGATTGATTTCCTGATCGGCTTGCGCGGCGGAGCAAAAACTGTGGTTACCACCACCCACTCCCTTGATATCGTGGAGGACATTGCCGATGAATGCTTTGTCTTCCAGGCGGGCCGAGTGGTCGCCGCAGGAGCGCCCGCGGAGATCCTGGGCCAGACTTCACTGCTGGAACAAACCAATCTCATTCACGCGCATCGGCACACTCATGCCAGTGGCGAAGCACATTCGCACCCTCACCTGCATCCCCATGAACATTGACAGCCTAAATTCGGACCAAGATGACCCCGCTATGGGCCGACACCTTACACCTCCCGATCCGGCTGGTCTTGCCGCTGGGCGAACGTGGGGATGCATGACCTGGGTTGCGGCGTGGCGACGCGGGATACGGATAAATTGTCCCTTTTGGGAGGGGCGGCAAAAAAATTGACAAATCTCTAGCGCAATTGCCTGCAAACGCCAATATAATCTCCACCGTGCCGCCGCGGCCCAGGCAAACTCGGGGGGCAGACAAGGCAGTGGCCAACAAGCAATCTTAAAACGGAGGAAAGCGCATGGATAAGGACGGCCTGAGCATTCTCGACAACCGTACGAACACGACTTATGAAATCCCATTTCACAAGGGCACCATCCGCGCCATGGACTTGCGGAAAATCAAGACCGGGCCGGAAGACTTCGGCTTGATGACCTACGACCCGGCATTCATGAACACCGCCTCGTGCCACAGCGCCATCACCTTCATTGATGGTGACAAAGGCATTCTGCGCTACCGGGGCTACCCGATTGAGCAATTGGCCGAGAAATGCACTTTTCTCGAGGTTGCCTACCTGCTGCTGCGAGGTGAGTTGCCCACGGCAGGGCAATTGAAGGAATGGATCAACAGCATCACTTATCACACCATGCTGCACGAATCGACCAAGCACTTCCTGGAGGGCTTTCGATACGATGCGCACCCCATGGGCATGTTCATCAGCACGGTGGCGGCGCTGGCCACGATTTATCCCGAGTCCCGCAATGTGCACGACGCGGATACGCGGCGGCTCCAGATCTATCGCCTGATCGGCAAAGTCCCCACCATTGCCGCTTACACATATCGCCACGGCCTGGGATATCCCTACGTTTACCCCGACAATGATTTGAGCTACAGCGAAAACTTCATGAACATGCTGTGGAGGATGGCGGAGCCCAAATACCAGGCGAACAAGGTCCTGGCGCGCGCTCTCGACATCCTCTTTATCCTGCACGCCGACCACGAGCAGAATTGCAGCGCCAACGTGATGCGCTCGGTGGGCAGCTCGCAGGCCGACCCCTTTGTGTCGACAGCGGCGGCGGCCGCGGCGCTTTCCGGCCCACTGCACGGCGGCGCCAACGAAGAAGTGCTGAAGATGCTCGACGAGATCGGTTCGAAGGACCACGTGCCGGCCTACATCGACGGCATCAAAGCTGGAAAAGGAAAATTGATGGGTTTCGGCCACCGCGTCTACAAGAACTATGACCCACGCGCCCGCATCATCAAGCAAGCCGCCGAGCAGGTGTTTGAGGTCACCGGCAAGAACCCCAAGCTCGAAATCGCCCTGGAGTTGGAGCGTATCGCGCTGCAAGACGAATACTTCGTCAAGCGCAAGCTCTATCCCAACGTCGATTTCTATTCCGGCATCATCTACCAGGCCATGGGCTTCCGGCCGGAGATGTTTACCGTGCTGTTCGCCATTCCCCGTACGGCCGGCTGGCTGGCGCAATGGGAAGAACTGGTCATCGATCCCGAACAGAAAATCGCCCGCCCACGCCAGATTTATACCGGACATGACCAACGGGATGTCGTTCCCATGGAGAAGCGCGGAGTCTGAAAGACATGGAAGACGGCAAGGCGTGAATTCCAGTTTGTCTTTCATCAGGTGGCGGCGGCGATCGAGCCCTGGGCGCCGCTGCCATCGGTCATGGCCAATTGGAATCACATGGCGGGGGATTATCTTTTCTGCTCCTTACCCAAGAAAGCAAGCCACGTTTTGTATTCATGGAGACAATCCTCAGGGCTTACGAATTTCTTCCACACAAGACGTGCTTTGAAGCCATACTCTTTCCCTTCCGTGACCCTATGAATCACGTATTGGAAGTCCCAAGCCGGCCGTTGCTTCTTAGGCAACTTAAATTTGAAGAGGCTTAAGCGGATCTCGTCTTCCTCCGTCCAAGCTTTGTTGAACATGATCAGGAAGACCATGTTCCGGGCCGTGAGGCCGAAGTAGAAGGGTTTAGTGAATCTGGGGTAATCGTAGCTCCATATGTTCAACTTGAAGTTGTGATCGGGGTCGTACTGCAAATCCTGAGCCAACAGGTTTCGATACGTTCCCCCATGGTTCCAATCGGGATGCGTATCCGGGGCGTCACCCGCGATCCACTTCTCTGTACCGCCCGGTTGATCCACACCCAGAAAATGGATTGGCACATCGGCGACGTCGTTCATGTAGTTGGCAAAGAAGAGAATGGCATAGCCTTGCGTCCCGAAGAGTCCAGGCTCATGAGCTTGGCAATGGAAGTCCACGTCGATGTAATACGGCTTTTTCAAGGTATATCGGTAGCTGCTTGAAACAGCCCAGGGAGAGTCCTCGCGGTTTCGAACAAGGACGGCAGAGTCGCCGTCGCTCAGGCGATAAAGCAAGTACTTCCCTTTACGGGGTGAAAAGGCGTTGGCGGGATTCGAATGGCCGGAGATTATGTGCTCAAAATTCAACCCCGCGGATGCCCCCCCGGTGTCAGGATCGAAGGCATCGAAATCTTTGGCGTCCTTGATGTTAATAAGAGAAGCGATGCCGCTGAGGAATTGCGGTGAGCGGGAGTTGTCGCGGAAGACCACAGACAAGTCACCCTTGGTGAGCGTTGTCGTTTCAACCGGAGAAGCTTTCTCGCCCCCTTCTTGAATCGACACGCCGGCAATAGCCTTCCTGCCGGCGGACGCTGTCGAATCAGTCATCTCAGGCATGATGGCACCCAGGCTCAGGTGTGCGGTCGAGGGAAATGGACAGGGTGGACAGAGGCTGGCCGAGACCAGAAGAGCCAAGCTTGAGATCCTTAAGGCTTCAACGAGAACCCGTCCCATCGCGCCTCTCCCTCTTCAATCGTTGCCTCAGTACTTCACATCCGTGAGCCGCCCCGTGGTTTCGCCGCGCAGCCAGACGTCGATCGGCGCGTGGGGCGACGGTGGTGGCCACGGCAGTTCCACCTTCAGCGTTTGTTCCTGGGAATTGCCGGGGACCGGGGTGGGGATTCCTTGCACAGAAAATCCCGTTTTGGCGTCCCAACCCGTTTTCTCGATGATTTGCAGGTCGAGGCCCGTAAGACTTCCGGCGTAAAGGGTGGGGCCAAGTTTCTCCTCGGTCAGCGCAAACTTTTCAATGCGCGGCAAGCGGATGACGCGTCCCAGCACCGTGGGGTCTGAGCTCCCCGCACTGTCCGTGGCGATCGTACCGGCCAATTGGCAGCCGGACTGGCCGACCACACCGGGATCAACGGAAAGAAACAGTCCGTCCTCGCCGGCGAAGTCCAGTTGCGCGCTGGAGGTTCTGTCTCCCGGGTGCATGATGAGTGGCGCTTTGATGAAATCCTCATTGGCGCATGTCAGATTCAGCGTGGGATGCGCGTCAAGGTTATGGGTCAGCAGCGAAAAACTGATTGCCCCACCTGCCGGTATTTCCCCGTCGCTGAGGTGTACATCGGGCTGCTGGGCGAGCGAAAGACTAACGCCGGCGATCTTGGGGCGCGGTCCCGCCACCTCCAGCGCCCCGGCAAACGTGAGCGGGGCCTGGATGTCCTGCACGGAAACGCTGGCGGCCGCCAACTCTCCGCGATGCGCCGTTGCCTGGAGCTTGAGGGTGGCTTTGCGCTCTTTCAAATCGCGCGAGTCGGGCTTCACAGCGGCAAGCTCCCACACCGCATCGGGAGTGGTGAAGCGCGTGATGCGTTCCAATCGCGCTCCCCTCAAGACCTCGGTTTGTTGGGACTCGCCTAGGTTGGCGCGCAAGGGCAAATCTTCGAGCGTGGGATTGGGAGGATGAATCACCAGAGCAACATCGTGCGAGGATCCGTTCGTTTGGGTCAGAATCAAGCGGTAGCTGTCCGCGCTCCATGCCGACGTATCCACTTCCGCTTCCATGCTCTCCTGGTCACCTTGGGCTTTGCCCTTCGGTAAATCAAAGGTGATTTCCTTGGGCGTCGCCTTCTTGTCTCCCGCTTTCGCCATGGCCACTTTCTCGACAAACTCAAAATCCGTCCCGGCCAGTTGCACTTTTACGGCGCCCGTGCCCTCCACCAGGCGGTCCGCGGAGTCCTGGGTGACCCTCGCCTTGGAAAAGTCTCCCAGCGGCCGCAGCTCGACATCGCCCTTCACCTGAAGGGGCTCCCAATCCCACAGGGCGGCCAAGTGATATTCTCCCGGCGGTAACTTGGTTCTCGTCAGATCGAGATCCAATGAATCGTCGGGGGTTCCCACTTGCACCTTGAGGGGAACATCGGCGTGGTCCGTTGCCGAGACCAACTCCCAACCGTGCGCGCGCAGTAAAAGCCTTGAGTCCTCAGCTTTGGCAAAGGAAACTTTGAGAGCGGATCTGCCGCCCAGGGGGACGTGCGCTGTCTCCGCCAGGGCTCCGGCGGGCGCATCGGCATTGGGCACCCGCATCATCCACAGGTAAGCCTCCCGCGTGCGCGGTTTCGGCGCCTCGTTTTTGGCGCAGAGCGCCAGGCCGCTGGTCTCAAAGGGTTGGGCGAAGGCGGAGCGGAAATCCGTGTCAGGGAAAACCAGCGTGCGCATGTTCAAGAAAAGCGCCGCGCCACCTGCCGCCAATCCCACCGGAGAGCCGAAGAACATTGTAGCTACTGCCCCCGCCAATCCCGCCGATTGCGCCACCATCCCCGCCGGGCTGGAGGTAATCGGATCGAAAGTTTGCAGGGAGGGCATGGTTGCCTGCAACAATACGGCGGCCTGTTGGTTGGGGGACGCCGCCGCGTCAATCCTGGGGATCGCCACGTTGTAATTATTTCCAAATCCTGCGAGGGCCGCGTTCACGTTGCGGGTCGGATCCGGCTGCTGCTGGTATTCCGTCAGCGCCTCCACCAAGGCTCCCACCTTGGCCGTTTGCTCCGCGTATTCGGTCAACTCCGGAATCAGGTCGGGATTCTTATCCACCAAGGAGCTGACTTTCTTCACATCCAGTCCGTGCGGGCCAAAGACCACTCCCACCACGCTGGCGCGCGCCGGAACATTCCACTCTTGCGGGTCTTTTGCCAGCAGAGCCTCGAGCACGTGGATATCCTGCTTCGCCTCCTTCAGCTCTTCTTTCCCAGTCTGCTCCTTGTCGTTGTCCTCCTTGCCCTTTTCTGCTTTCCCCTTCGCTTCATCCTTCGATTCCGCTTTGGGGACGGCAACGAGTATTAACGCGATCTTGGCCTTGTCGCGGAATGCGGGAGGGATATGCAGGGGTTCGTACTTCACCTTTTCGCCGGATTCAACGATGTTGATGTCTTGCAGCGGCAGCGGCGTGCCACCCTTTGCCGATTGAACCAGCAATCGAAAGCGGCAGACGTTCATGGTTCCTGCGCAAGGAGGAAGGGCCGCGCCGAAAGCCTGAGGAGCGCTGGTCATCAAAACCAAAAGGGCCGAAAGAAAAAGTGGGGAGGGCTGCAGGAAAGAGCGAGGGGGTGTTTTTTTCATTTCTCCAGGATCCATCGAAAGATTTAGAGCCTCAATTATATATTGATGCAGAGGAAATGCACGGGGTGGTGTGTTCAAAACGGCCCAACGGTCAGAATTACCGTGGCCAGTGACGGCCCAGTAATCGACAAGGGGCGTGGATGCCTTCGCGTAATCCCAATTTGCCGTGACATCTCCAATATGTGGCGGGCCTGCCAATGGTGTTACATTAGAACTTTCGGGCATCATGAACAGGAGGGTTCGATGAGCAGCGTGGAGTTTTCACGGAGAGGTTTCTTAAAGAGTGCAGTGGCGGGAGCTACGGCGGGAGCAGCAGGATTTACGGCTGCGGCTAAAACCCCTGGTTTGGATGAGCGCGCGACGCGCGGATCAGAATGGCAGAGACCGCCCAAGCAAACGGGAAATGGACTGAACCTGATTGTAATTGTCGCTGACACTTTTCGCGCCGACAACCTAGTGTGCTACGGTCCGAAGTGGCTGGAGCACCTGGAAACGCCGAACCTGGACCGGTTTGCCCAGCGGGCAACGGTCTTTGCCGACGCGTACGCGGAGGTGATGCCCACCATCCCGATTCGCCGCACTCTCTACACCGGGCGCCGGGGCATCCCTGCTTACTATTTCCCTCAGCACGAGGGCGTGCAATTGCCTGGCTGGCACCCCCTCTATCACGAGGACGTCACACTCAGTGAGACGCTCCTGGAAGCAGGCTACCTCAACACCTTGATCAGCAGCCTCTATCACCAGTTCAAACCCGGCAGGAACTTTCATCGCGGATTTCACACGTGGGAATGGATTCGCGGCCTGGAGTTCGACTTTTACGGCACCGCCCCTCACCATCCGTTAGACGTGAGCGACCTCGTATCGGACGAATACCTGGCTAAGAATCCCGGCTTGCGCGGTTCTCTGAGCCAATACAAAGCCAACCGCAATCGTTGGCAGCAGCAAGGAGAATCGGTCAGCCAGATCACTGCGCAGGCGGGCATCCAGTGGCTGAATCAGAACTTCGCGGAACTCCCCTTTTATCTCCAGGTTGAGTTTTTCGACCCCCATGAGCCCTGGGACCCGCCCCGGCGGTTTCTGGAAAAGTATATGCCTGATGCGCACGGTCCGAGTTTCATTGAACCTCCCTATGACACGGTGCCGCTCTCAGACGACATCAAGAACCGGATGCGCGCCAATTACGCGGGCGCGGTAAGTTGCGTAGATTATTGGATCGGGTCGTTGCTCGCGACCATTGAGCAGCTTGGCTTGTTGGAACACTCCGTGGTGGTCTTTATGGGAGATCATGGCGCCATGGTGGGCGAGCGCGGGCAGTTCCTGAAGGGGCCGGACAAGCTGCGCGGCCAAGTGACGCACGTTCCATTGCTCGTTCATGTGCCCGGCAATCCCCATGCAGGGAAGAAGGTTCAGGGGTTTGTTCAATTTCCCGATGTCATGCCCACGGTTCTCGGCCAACTTGGGCTGAAGGTGCCCTCGCGCGTAACGGGCAAGGATTTCTGGCCGCTCCTGACGGGGGGAAGCACTCATGAATTTGTGGTGCAAGCCTATGGTTGGGTGGCAGCCGTGCGGAACGAAGAATGGAGCTACAGCGAAATCTGGAAGCCGGAAGCGCACGAGAGCGAGTTTCACAAATATCCTGACGCCCCCGCGGCCCCCTACCAACCGCAACTCTACAACCTCCAAAACGACCCTAAAGAGTTAACGGACGTCGCAGATAAATACCCTGATGTGGCGCGGCAGATGTCGGCACGAATGAAAGAGTACATCGCTTCCGGCGAGGGCGTGACTCTGGGCAGCTTCAACGGCAAGCCGAGCCTGGATGTTCAGGAGGGGCTCTATTCCAAGTAAGGCTTGGATCTACCGCACCCGCGCC
>JBEKNU010000248.1:0-11466 GCA_049522495.1 Terriglobia bacterium | reverse complement strand
GACATTGTGGTGAGGGCTCGGAAGATCGGCTTTGACAACCTTAGCCCGATTTTTTGGTACAAGATCTCGAATGCCAACTACGAGGTCGAGAACGGGTCCAGCTTCCTGGGCAAACCCTACGAGCCGAACGCCATCATCAAGAACGATGTGGAGTTTATCCTGATGCTTCGAAAGCCTGGGGGCTATCGCCAACCGACGGACGAACAGCGCGAAGCTTCCAAGCTGACGAAAGAAGAATACCAGGAATGGTTCCGGCAAGTGTGGAACGGCCTGATGGGGGAATCTACGAAGTATCACCCCGCGCCGTATCCTGAGGAATTAGCTCACCGTCTGGTGAGAATGTTTTCTTTTTTCGGCGATACGGTTCTTGACCCCTTTATGGGCACAGGGACCACCCTCTTAGCTGCTGCCAAATGCGGCCGGAACAGTATTGGAGTTGAGATCGACCATTCCTACGTGAAAATGGCCAAAGCAAGGCTGGAGAAGGAATTGAGTACACTCTTCGATCAGGAGCGGCCTTCCATCATCGTCCGCTGAATCGCCGTTCGTACAGACTTCCAATCCTTCCAACAAAATTCTCGTAATGGATGCTGTCTCCGGGCTGAGGGGCCAGCGAACCCGTTACGAGTTTGGCTTTCGACTCCCCGTCGTAATCCACGACAATAACCGCCAGTGCCTCCGGCTGGTCGCTGGGATCTCCGGGGTCATTTCTCAGTGGGATTCTGGCAAAGATGTTGATGGTGTCCTTGACGATCTTTTCCATATCGAATTTCGGCCTCACCAGCCCCTTGGCAAATTCGTCGGGGTTCTCGTACTTTGGCGAGACGTTGACGACCACGATGGCGCCGGCAATACACTCGCGCCGGTGGTTGTGCATGTGATTGGAATACGCGATGATGTCGCCGTACCGGTTCTTCCTGGCCTTTCCGTGAGCCGTCATGATGGTTTTGTTCTCCACCGAGATGCACACTGAAACGAGGGGAAGCTTGAGCTTCTCAAAAAGAACAAGGTCGACCGTCCTGACGGCGCTGGTTGTATTTACTTCGGAGTTCTTCTTGGGTATGAGCGCATCAGACTGAATTGCGGTTCGAATCGCCGGACATGAGGTAACCAGGTCGGCGACTACGAACTCCGATAGGGCGTTGGAGTTTTGTTGGGCTCTCGGGTTAAAGCCGATGTTCTGGTTCATCCAGCGGACATAGGATTCAGGGGCTCGCATGGCTCGCGCATGTTATCACGTGGTAGGTCAATGGAGTAGGGGTGAGGCTTAGAATAGCCACTAACCCCTGACCACTAACCACTGCTCTTAGCCCTCGTCACCCTTCACTCGTCACTCATCACTGCCTTCTGCCGCCGCTGGGGTATCGGGCGTGAGAAATGCCCATAGTCAGCACTTCACTGATTGTGGCTATTATCGGGTTATACAGCGCGACGTGCGAAATTCTCTAGGCACGACCCGCAGCTCCCAAATCGTCGTAGAACTCGCGGAAATACTGGCAGGAATCGTAGACCGGTTGGAACTCCATCTTGGAGAATAACGGCTCACCATCTTCAATTTTCTGGTAATGCCTTCCCTTGCCCTTCAAAAACAAATCGTCCAACCGTTTTGACGGTGGATTTAGAAAGTTTTTGACCTCGGCCTGCGGATCGCGCCTGATCTCCTGGTCAGGAAGCCTCGTTGCCAACGCCGTTCCCTCCGCCAATATCCACGCCTCGACTTCGTGAACTGAAACGTGGGGTATGAAGTCACGGGTGCGAACGTGTTGCCCTAACTGGCTTCGCAGCCAATTTTGTATCCGCCGAACCTTGGCATCGAGGTCGTCGTTTGGCGAATGAGTCACCAAGGTCATCCCGTACAAGTCGACGAGGGTAAAGACCGCGAGAACCTGGGGCTCGTCGAGTTTATTGCGGGCAAAGGTGGCAACCTTATCCAAGTGTCCCCGGAGGTCAACGCGGTTCAGGCCCACGGCGGACAAACCGTCAAGCGCCCACTGCCTGGCGACGAAAAAACGGACGGCCCGCTCTTCCGTCTTACCTTCGCACAAAACCACGATGCGGCGGCCCCGCTTGACTCTGGGAGCTATTATGGACGCCCACCAATTTCACCGGCGAGCCAAAGCTCAGCGAGATTGAAATCTTTGAGCCATTTCTCCAGGTGTTCTGCGGACAGTTGCTCCAGTCTGCTCTCGCCGTTCTCTTTTTCCGTCACAATCACTTGCTCAGGCTTCATCTTGGCCACAATGTGCGGAGAATGAGTTGCGACAATCACTTGCGTCCGCATCGCCGCATCCTGCATCAACTCGGCAACCAGTTCAATCCAGTCAGGATGCAGGCCCAACTCGGGCTCGTCAATGCAGATCAAGGGCGGCGGGGTAGGGTTCTTAAGGATGGCGATGAGGCACAAAAGCTTCATTGTGCCGTCCGAGAGAAGGTTGGCAGAAATCCCTTCCCTTTCATACGGCTGTTCGAACCACCGAAGGAGAACTTTGCCATCCCCGCCCTCAGCCGGAACCGTGAGCTTCATGAAATCCGGGTAGGCAGTATGCACAATTTCTAGGATTTCGCCCCAATCGTCAGGGTGGTCCTGTTGAATCGCATGGAATACCGAGGAAAGATTGCTACCGTTTGGCAGGAGTCGAATGTCGGATCTAAGTAAGGCCGGCTGACGGACTGGAGACTCTGGCCCCACGTCGATGTCCCGATAGAACGTCCATCCTTCGAGTTGCTTCAACACTTCAGATGCCGCAGGATACTTGGTAGGATCCTTGACCTGGGAGATTGCCAATTCTATGGGAGACACCTCTACGCGCTGGTCGGTGAGAGTGCCTGAATCGCCAGGCACCCGGAAAACTACCCCCTCAGGGCCTCTGCTAACTACGTCGGCCGACAGAGAGGGGTCGATATCCAACTCCTGCCTCACCAGTTCATCGGTGATATAGGCAGCAGAGCCAAGGTTTCGCGCGGTTATCTTGAACCTGACATCGAGCTTCTTGTCGGCGCCCTCCACGGGTACCTTCCATGAGTGCAGGACTTCCTTGAATCGTAACTCGATGCGCACTTCCCGTGGAGGGTGGAACCCAAAGGCTATGCTCCGAAACCCACCGCGATTAAAGATACCGTTGGCTAATTTCCGGTCTCCGGCCTCAGCCATCAGCATCAACAAATCGAGAAAGTTTGACTTTCCGCCGCCATTCGGACCAATCAGGACGGCGAGACGCGGCATCTCCAACTCGACGCTTTTGAAGCTCCGAAAGCCCTCAATCTTGATGTAATCGAACATAGGGGAGGTCCTTAGGTTCCTAAAGAACGGACTTGAAAAGGATTATAGCACGCTGGCTGGCGCGAACTCTTGTTCATGGAGGTCGGCGATTCCCTGATAGGACCTGCGGGAGTTGGCGGCTCACCTCAGTCGGCTTGGGGTTTTGTTCCCTGCCAGAAACTATGGTCGGCCCAATCCCCTGCCGGAAATGGGTGCCTGCGTGAGATCGCAGACGCTAAAAAGCGGCCATCTGCGCCATCCCTCGCACGCACCGCTGGGTTATACTTGCTCTGAAAGGAGTCGGACTTCCAACCCATATGGACAGCGAAACAATGCGCGGCGTCGAGCGGCTTGAAATGATCTTCAAAGGCAATCAGCTCAACCTCTCTCAGCCGCAGGAGATGAACAATGGATTCTCCTTTTACTTTGTGGTCCGTGGGGTGGGGAGGACTTGGGACTTTTCTTTGAGTCGTGAGGACTTGGGCGACCTGCCCGCCATGCCCAAGTACGAGAAGTCAGTAGCAGCCTTGGCTCAAGCGCTGCAGGCTCGATTCAAGAACGTGTCGCCCACAATGTTCCTCTCGGCGACCTCACGACTCCTGAATATAGAGGTCGAGTGGCCCCTGCAGCCGTATCCGCAGAGGGCCGCATCGTACCTAAGGGTCAGTACAACGGACCGGAACTCCGGGGAATTCGCTCACTGTTTCATCCTCATCTCACACCAGCAAAGCAGGTTCGAATTGAAGGAGGATCCGTTCAGAATCCACCCAGCGCTCGTCAATTCGATCCGGCGAGACGTTGATCAAGGCAAGATCGCTTTTTACTCGACAGAGACGGCGCATCCCAACGCTCTGCAGGAGATTAAGCTAGATTTCGCTGCTCATCCGCCGACTGGCGTTTCGCCTGAAGAGTACATTCGAGCAAAAGTCTTTTGGCTCGGATTTCGCGCAGGTAACAAAGACACCCGCGTTTGGATTGCCGACCCTTGGGATGCAGATTATCTGGGGACTCCGGTCCACGAGTTGCGACAGTCGGCGGAAATTCTTGAGGCACACGATTATCTACGATTGGACGAGAGTCGGCAGTTTGCTCACGCGGATAATCGCCTTCTTCGCGAGATGGCTCCGCTGAGACAGAAAGGCGAGGTCAAGTCTGAGTCGGCACCGGCAGGCTCGGAAATCTCTAAGACCGGAGAACACGCCACAATATTGACGAGGGCGGAGACGAAGATTGAAGCGCAGCAATGGGACGCCTTTGTCTGTCACGCGAGCGAGGACAAAGAGGACTTTGTCCGCCCGCTCGCAGAGGAGTTAAAAAGCAAAGGGCTAAGAGTCTGGTACGACGAATTCACGCTCCAAGTTGGGGATAGCCTGCGAAGGGCGATTGACCGCGGTTTACGGGATTCCCGTTTCGGAGTCGTCGTGCTAAGTCCAGCGTTTTTCGCAAAAGATTGGACGCAGCGCGAATTGGACGGCCTAGTGGCAAAGGAAGTCAAGGGACGGAAGGTAATACTTCCTGTCTGGCACAAATTGGGCGCAGAGGATGTCCGTAAATGTTCTCTTCTGCTTGCTGACCGCGTTGCAGCTAGGTCAGAGGAAGGGATGGAAGCAGTAGTCAATAAGCTTCTCGGGGCCATGGAGGCCGGCGACCACACGGATAGTCCCCCTACGCAGCCAACGCCGTACGCCGGAGAGAAAAGTAGGGTTGCCCTTGAAGAAACTCTAAAACCCCCCACCCGGAAAAAAGATGAATTGTCGCCAAAGGAGATCGAGCTTTTGACGGCCGCTTTCGAAGGCCAGCCAACATTCTGCAATATTATTATCGTTAACTCTAATGAACTCTCCTTTGTGATGGCTGGACATATTTATTTCTCAACCCATGACCCTGTGGAATCGGCTGAATACCTCGAAGCCGTTGGTTCGCTTTACAAGGGTGGATGGATTAGAAGACCGGACTTATCATCTCCTGATTATTACGAGCCAACGGCAAAGGGTTTGCGAAAGGGGAGAGACATGCTTGCTTCCATAGAAGGCAAAGCCCTAGTGAACGAACTTCACAAGAGATTCCCGCCGAAGTAGGCACGCAAGTCGCCAAACTCCCGGCACCAAGATTCAAACTGAAACATTACCCGTAGCGATCCGTTTCATAGGTCCGCGGCTCTTCACGCCCGCCAGAGCTCGCCCCTCCGGTTCATTATTGCCTCCGGACGGCATCGCGGGTAGATTGACCGCATGTCCAGGTTGGGGCGTCAGTTCCTTTATGACCGCGACATCTGAGAGCAGTGGACAGTGCTAAGAGTAGTGGGCAGTGGATAGTGGTCAGTGGACAGTAAAGAGAGCAGGGATGAGTGAAGAGTGCTGAGAGCAGTGGACAGTGAATAGTGGTAAGTGGGCAGTAGTAAGAGCAGGGATCAGTGACGAGTGACGGGTGACCAGTGGCAAGGCGGGCGATGCTCGCCCCGAGGGAAATCGCAAGAGAAACCGCCACGGATGAGGTAAATTGAGGGAAGAGGAACGCGGTCCCGCCCAGCATCTCAGTAAAGGTCGTCTTCTAATTCAAGCGGGTAGGTACAAGCCACGGCCAGTGGAATCGTGACCCTGGCTTTTTCCCATGATGGCTGTGCGCTATTCTTGGCTCGTCTGGATTTGGGGATCCAACCGGTTAGCTTCCGCGAACTCCTGCTTCGCTTCGTCGAGCCGGCCAAGTCCAGTCAGCGCCTGCGCGAGGTGGAGGTGGATGACCGCATGCGCCGGTGCGTTCTTTAACGCCTGCCGGTATTTCCCGATCGCGGCTTCGTATTGGCCCTTCCCTGCCAGGGCAAACCCCAGGCTATCCAGGGTCTCGGCGTTGTCGGGCCGAGCATGGAGAGACTTCTCGAGAGCGGTGATGGCTTCGTCGTGCCGGCCCATCTTGGCAAGCGCATAACCGAGGTTGTTGTTCACTGCGGGGTCATCCGGCTTGAGGGCGAGGGCCTTGCGGTACTCCGCGATGGCCTGGTCGTTTTGGCCTTTCTGGCGGAGTGCGAGGCCGAGCTCAGCATGCGTCTCAGCAAAATTGGGCTCCAGGTCGATGGCCTTATGAAACTCTTCCATGGCCTCGTCATATTGCTTTCCATGGCGATAGGCTTCGCCCAGCAAGAGGTGAGCGAGGAAAGAACCAGGGGCGTGCGCCGTGACCGTTTTCAGCTTTTCGATGGCGGGGCCGGTTTTCCCAGATTGCAATAGCTTCGCTCCTTCCGCCAGGGTCGTGCGATCCTGCTGCCGGATTTTCAGCGCGTCCAACTCCGCCAAGCCTGCCGTCGGATCGGAACCACGCCGGACGAATCCGAAGCCAACGATCAGAAGGCAAGCCAGCGCCGCCCCCGCCAACTTAAACCGGGGGGATTCCTGCTCCTGGGGCGGTTGGCGCAACCACGGCAGGGAGGGGGTTTCCGGACTTCGTTGGGGCATGAAAGCGCCCAACGCGGCGCCGCTGAGGAGGCCGCCAAGGTGGGCGGCATTATCAATTCCACCTCGCATTCCGTAAAGCAGGTTGTAGCCGACGAAAAAGAGAACGCTCTTGAAAGTCCGCTTCATTGCGGCGCCGGGAATTTGCGCCCGCTTCAAACCCAGGATTGCCACTAGGCCGCCCGCCACGCCAAAAATGGCGCCGGACGCTCCCGCGCACACCAGATGGGGATGGAGCCAGAGGCTGAGAAGGCTTCCGCCTAAGCCGCTCAGCAGATAGAGAATTAAAAAGTTCCAGTTTCCCATCAAGCGCTCGGCGAGCTTCCCCAGGCTCCACAAGCACCACATGTTGAAAAGAATGTGAATGATCCCGATATGGACAAACATGGAACTGACCACACGCCAGGGTTGCGAGCCCAACGTCAGAGGCCCGAAACTCGCCCCCCAATGAATCAACTGGGACAAGTCTGGCTCTGTGATGGAAACGCCGGAGACGACCATCAGGCAGAAGACGACAGCGTTTAATCCCACCAGGCAAGGCGTGACGATGAAAGTGGGCGTGAGTGCTTGGAGTTTCGCGTGAAGCTCGAGCTGCGCTGACTTGCATTCGGGGCAGATTGTGGTGAGCTTCCAGAAGGGCGCGGGAAACTGCTTGCGACAGGCTGAGCACTTGGCCATGTAGCTCCCCCTGTAGTGAAGGAATAAAATGGAGGGCCCAGACTAGCGCTCCCTAGCCGGGATGTCAACGATAGACCGGCAAAGCAGATCATTGGAGGTTTTTTGCGCCCGCCGCGCTTGCCCGTTCGATTCAACATTGCGTGCGCGCGGCATCGGGCGCGGATTGATCGCATGTCCAGGTTGGGGCGTGGGTTCCTTTATGACCGCGACATCTGAGAGCAGTGGTCAGTGGGCAGTAGTAAGAGCAGGGATGAGTGGCGAGTGACAAGCAAGCGGGTGGCCATTGACAGTATTCCCCTGCTGAGATACATTGTATCTCAGTGAGGTCTCAATCTTATGGCGACGACGATGGTGCACATTCGCGTGGATGAGAAGGTGAAGAAGCGGGCGGCAAAAACCCTGTCGAGCATGGGGATGTCCGTGTCGGACGCGGTCCGCATCTTGCTGGTTAGGGTGGCCGCAGAAAAGGCGCTGCCCTTCCAGGTGAAGGTCCCCAATCGAACCACGGTGAAGGCGATGCAGGCAGCGGACCAGCGCCAGGGGAAGCGCTTCAAGTCTGCCCGCGCCCTGTTTAAGGATTTGGGAATTTGACCGCGCGCCACCTGATCAGCGGTACGCAGTTCCGGCGTGACGTCAAACTCGCCCAGTGCCGGGGCAAGGATATGTCGAAGCTCCGCGAGCTGATTCTGCTCCTGGCGGAGGGGAACCCGCTGCCACCCCACTACAAAGACCACCCACTCGCGGGAGATTGGAACCACCACCGCGACTGTCACCTGGAACCTGATTGGCTGCTGATCTACAAGGTCGACGGTCGCGACCTGTACTTGGTCCGCACTGGCACACATTCGGATTTGTTCTGACCATCGAGCGAAAGACCAGTGACGAGCGGCAAGTGCCCAGAGCAGTGAAGGGGGGCGTGGCGCAGACCTCCGCCGTTGAGGTCTGCCGCTCTTCTTGCGGAGAAACCACAAATTTCGACGACAGGGGCCAGCCATCGGATTCGGGAGCGAGCATCTAAGGAAGAACCGCAGACCTCAAAAACGGAGGTCTGCGCTACGGTTGCTAGTATTCACACGCGTATTCCCCGTTTGCGCGCTTAGGCTGTCTGGGATATCTTCACTCAAGTACAAGTTAGGAGGCGGTCGAGATGCCTAAGTACGAGGTCATCATTTATTGGAGCGAGGAGGACAAGGCCTTCATCGCCGAAGTGCCGGAACTTCCCGGCTGCGCGGCCGACGGCAAAACGTATCGGGAAGCCCTCGCGAACGTGGAAGTGGTCATCCAGGAGTGGATCGAAACCGCCAAGGAAGTCGGCCGCCCCGTCCCTGCCCCCAAGGGCCGATTGGTGTTTGCGTAATAGGACCCAGGAGCCAGGAGTTAGGAGCCGCGTGCTAGATCCTGAATCCTAAATCCTAGATCCTGAGTCCTGGCTATCGACTATCGACTTTCAACCCTCGACTCGTTCCTACTGACAACCGAAAGCTGGCGATGGAAGACCTTTCTCAACTGCCGGCTGTGAGCTGTTAGCTATTTCCTGACACCTGGCACCTGACACCTGCCAGCGCATGCAAGACCCCACAGCCGGGGCATGGCAATCCAAGCAAGGTCTTCATCCCCAGGCGGACGCCCTCGAGCGGGCCTTCGCAAGAATGACCGGAAGCCAAGGAGTGGTCACAGACGGTGGTCAGCAAGAAAAGTGCCTACTGGGCGGTAGGTTAAGCCAGCTTGAAAGCACTGAAGATTCAAAGGATTTGGTGAGCCGTGAGGGAATCGAACCCCCAACCTACTGATTAAGAGTCAGTTGCTCTACCAATTGAGCTAACGGCCCATCTGACTCGGAAGCATGGAGGATTCTAGCACAGTTTGCGAATGGCATGGAAGGCTCCGCGCGAAGGCATCGACCGATTGGGGATTTGGGGATGTCGCGGGGCATCCCAGTTTTCACCGGGCGAATTCTCGCTCCTGGCAAGAGGACCGGCACAACAATGGCCGTTCAAAAACCACCGCGGCCCTCGTCTTAACCCAGAGGCTGGTGTTATTCTAGACGGGCGTGCCCCGATCGATCGCGGCGCGCCACAGACAACTCACTGGGAGGGGTATGATGAAACTTCTGAATCTCGAATTTACTCGCATCGCTCATGACACCTTCAAAATCAAGGGATCGAAAGTCATCTACACCGACCCTTTTAAAGTGACGGGCCGTGATGAAGCCGACATCGTTTTGCTCAGCCACGAGCACTTCGACCACCTCAGCCTGGAAGATCTCAACAAGGTCATTTTTCCAGGCACCACGATTTTGGCCAGCCCGCTGTGCAAGGAGGGGCTTAAAGGCGTGCAAGTGAAGGAGACCCGCTTCCTCGATCCAGGCGGAAAGTTCACCGTGGGCAAGGTGGAAATCGAAGCTCTCCCCGCTTACAACGTGAACAAGTTTCGCGAGCCGGGTAAGGCCTTTCATCCCAAGGGCGAAAAGCGTTTAGGATTTGTGATCACGATGGACGGCACCCGCGTGTACTTCGCCGGTGATACGGACTTCATCCCTGAGATGAAGGACATCGCCGTCGACATCGCCCTGCTACCGGTTTCCGGAACTTATGTGATGACGCCGGAAGAAGCCGTGGAAGCGGCCTTGGCCATCCATCCCAAAATCGCCGTGCCCATGCACTACGCGGCCATCGTGGGCTCCGACTCCGACGCCATCAAGTTCAAGAACCTTGTAAAGCATTGCCAGGTCGAAATCATCTAGGTATCGGGTCATCGGGCCATCGGGCCATCGGAAAAACACCCGCTGATCGCGAGCGGCTTTTCAATGACCCGATGATCCAATGACCAGATGACTCAATCAGGAAATGACCCGATGATTCAATGAATCAATGCGCTTGGGCCCATGCCAAACCGTCGGCAAGCTTCCCGGCGTCAATCAGTTGATCTACTTTCCACGTTTGCAGATTGATTGCCGCCACTTTCCTGCTTTCATGGCAGGAGACATAGGCCACCTGATTGTCGGGCCGCACCAGGACTTCCTGCGGCGATTTCGGCACATCCACCGAGCGCACCACACTCATGGAGCTGAGGTCCACCACGGCGACCTTGCCGAGTTTGGGCAGCGTGACGAGTAGCCATTTGCCATCCAGCGTCGCGCCCGTGCCGTAAGCGAGGCCCTCGAGGGGAATCCACTTCGTGACTTCGTTGGTTGCGGTGTCGATAACGGCGAGTTGCGGCTGGGTCTGGTCGGCGGTAAACACCCAGCGGTCGTCAATGGAAAGCGCAATGCGCTGGGCGTGCGGCGAGACGTGAATCACCGTAAGGGTGCGGCGCGCCTCAAGGTCCAGCACGCTGATGGTACCCACATGAACGTTTGAGGTGTAACCGCGTTTGCCGTCGTGGGTGATGGCCAGCATGTGGGATTCATGCTGGCCGGTGGGCACCGAACCGAGGATGCGCAGGCTGCTCGGATCGATGATGGTGACGGAGTCGCCGAGCTCGGTGGTGACGTATAGCAAGCCATTTTGGGGTCCAAAAACCGCGCAATGGGGCCGCAACCCTTTTCCCAAGTCGATAGTGTTGACCAGCTTGCGCGTGGCAAGATCAATCACCGCGATCTTGCGGCCGTCGGTTCCGGGAGAGCCGACGCCGGAATTGCCGTAGATGGGAACGAATGCACGCTTGCCGTCGGGTGACGCCGCCACTTCGTGGCCGGTAATCCCGGCTTCATCCACCGTGGCGATTTGCCGGCCCTCCACCGGGTCGATAATACCCAGCGTGTGATCACCTTTATTCGCAACCAGCAGCAGCCCACGTGACGGCGTGGGATCGCCCGGCGCGGCCGCGCACAGAGTTACAATCAAGAATGTCCCTGCGGCAAGCAGAAAACGGATAGTCCAGCTCTCCATGTGTAAAGCCCTCCTGGGAGAAGTTAGAAGCTGGAAGTGAAGAGCGAGAAGTTCCGGCGCTTGCTTTTCGCTCTTAGAGCTTATCCGTAAATAGAAATAGTCTGGCGCCAACAAATCATGGCCGCAGCCAAGGCCAACAGCGCGACGTAACCTTCTTCGGTCTTTTCAAAACTCACTAACAGCTTGCGAAATC
>JBEKNU010000247.1:0-11495 GCA_049522495.1 Terriglobia bacterium | reverse complement strand
CGTGATGGGGTATTTCCGTAAGCTCCTCCACCAAGTGCGCGAGCCGGCGGCATTGGCAGCGCTCGCGGGTGACGCCATCCCTTACAGCGAATTGAATAAGCTCTTCGAGGTCTGAGCCGCTGGCTGGCCCATGTTTTCCCCCCAAAGCAGGTTGGCAACCGCATAGTCTACCACCAGTCTGGTTCGAGCAATTTGTGGCTGGGGGTGGAGGCAGCCTTTCAGGGATTAGCCTTTCACCGTGGGGAAGCCGGCCTCGGTCCAGCCGCGCCAGCCGCCGTCCATGGAGATCACATCGGTATAGCCCATCTTTTGCAAATTGTCCGCCGCCAGTGCGGAGCGATATCCTCCCCCACAATAAAGCACGATCGGCGTGGCCTTGCCCGGCACCGCATGTTCAATATCGCGCTCGATGATGCCCTTGCAAAGATGTACAGCCCCAGGCAGATGGCCTTTGGCCCACTCGCTCTCCTCTCGCACATCAATGAGCGTAAATGATTCCTGGGCGTCGAGCCTTTGCTTTACTTCCTTGGCGTTAGTCTCGCGAATGCGGGATTTCGCGTCGTCAACAAGTTTCAGGAATGCCGGGGCATGCTTCATCATCAACCTCCGTGCCACGCAAAGTTCAGTGCTGTAGGCAGAGTATTATGGCGCAGGAGGGTGGAGAGGGGAAGGGGAGTCTTTGCTGTGGGGAATCCAGTGAAGGGTCAAACTGCGTTCAACCGCAGGCGAGCGCGGCTCGCTCCTCCAACAAACATCAGAGTTCACCCCCGCGCGCGGTCGAGCGCCTGCTTGCTCCACACGCGATTTACGTACACAAATACGTTATCTGTGTACGCCGTTGAGCAAGTCATGATCAAGTCTGGGGCCGAATCGCGTTCCACCGAGGGCGGGTTCGACCCGCTCACACCGCGGCTTCAGCGTACGCGCTGGCATTGTTCAGCTTCTCGATCGCAGTGCGATCCAATTTGATTTCGGTGGCGCCGATCAGATCATTGAGTTGTTTCGGGCTCGTAGCGCTGGCGATGGGGGCGGTGATTCCGGGCCTTGCCATCAGCCACGCCAGCGAAATCTTGGCGGCCGTTGCATGGAACTCCTGTGCGACTTCATCCAGTGCGCGGAGGATGCGAAAGCCCCGGTCGTTGAGATACTTTTTTACCATCGGGCCCCGCTTGCTTGCGGCCAGATCGGCTTCCGACCGATACTTGCCCGTCAGGAATCCGCTCGCCAGGGAAAAATAGGGGATCACGCCCAATCCGTTCTCGCGGCAAACCGCCTCCAGCTTGGTTTCGTAGTCCGCGCGATCGTAGAGATTGTAGTTGGGCTGGAGGCTCTCGTAGCGGGGGAATCCGGATTGCTTGCTCACCTGCAAGGCTTCTTGCAGCCGCTCGGCCGGGTAGTTGGAAGCGCCGATGGCCCGCACTTTGCCTTGCTTCACCAAGTGCGCGTAGGCTTCCAAGGTTTCGGCCAAGGGAGTCTCCGCATCATTCACGTGCGACTGGTACAAATCGATGTAATCGGTCTGAAGGCGTTTCAGCGACTCTTCCACGGCCCGCAAGATGTAAGCCTTGGAAAGCCCCTTCTGACCCGGGCCCATTTCCGATCCCACTTTGGTGGCAATGACCACCTGCGGGCGGTTGCCGCGGCTTTTCAGCCAATTGCCCAAAATGCTTTCGGACTCGCCCCCCTTATTGCCCGGGGCCCACTTGGAGTATACGTCGGCGGTGTCAATAAAATTGCACCCCGCGGCCACAAAAGCGTCGAGCAATCGGAACGAGGTGGGCTCATCCACCGTCCAGCCAAAAACATTTCCCCCGAAGGCCAGTGGCGATACTTCCAGCCCGGAATTCCCCAGTTTGTGCAGTTTCATCGTTGCCTCCCGCAATGATTATATGCTTTCGGGTCGAAAAACGATGCGGTGTGAGAGCCGGCTCGCGATGCGGTGTATAATCCCAATCTGTGACCGGCGAGTGCACGTTGAAAAGCTTGCCGGTGCGGATCCCTATCGAGCCGTATGTTGAATCGATGGGAAGAAACTGATGATCGACGAAAAGAAGATTGCTGACCTGGGCGAAAGAATTGCCCGCGAGTTCCAGCCGGAGCGGATCATCCTCTTTGGTTCCTACGCCTACGGCAAGCCGCGGCCGGACTCCGACGTGGACCTTCTGGTGGTGCTGTCTTTTGACGGCAAAGGGTTTCGGAAGTCCCTGGAAATCCTGGACCGCGTTGACCCTGATTTCTCGGTTGACCTTGTGGCGCGCCGCCCGGAGGATACAACCCGGCGCTACGAGGAGGGGGACCCCCTGATCCGAGAGGCCCTGGATCGCGGAAAGGTGCTCTATGAACGGCACCGCTAAGGAGTGGACAGCCAAGGCCGAAGCCGACTTCTCGACCGCGGGCCGCGAGCTTAAGGCGGCCGAGTCTCCCAATTTCGATGCGGTTTGTTTTCACGCCCAGCAATGCGTTGAGAAATTGATGAAGGCCCTGCTGATTCACCTTGGCATCGTTCCCCCACGAACCCACGATTTGACGGAGTTGGACCGTTTGCTGGCCCCGGTCTGCGCCCAGTGGTCCTGGCCCATCCACGAACTGCGTTTTTTGACCCGTGCTGCGGTTGACTTCCGCTATCCAGGGGAGTCAGCGGACCGCGATGAGGCAACCGAGGCTCTCGATATCGCCACCCGATTACGCGCGAGCTTGCGCGCGTTATTGGGGCTTTCCGCCTGACAATTATGGTAGCGCTGACCTGAACCCGTCCCGACGGGGTCGTGAGGTCGGCCGTCTGGGCCTTGCGTTCAGAGGTGGTCCGGTGTACCTTTCCATTCTACCGAAAAAAAACGGAAGTCTTGGCAACCCTATGAAAACCAATCGATGGTCTGGCATTACGCCGGGCGCCGCCCGGGCGATTGCAATGATCCTCACCGCTACCTTCGGTGTGGTTCTTGTTGCTCGTCTCAATGTTGCGGATACCGCAAACACGCGCCCCGGTTATTACCGCGACCCGGCGATTCACGGCGACACGATTATCTTCACGGCGGAAGGCGATCTCTGGGCGGTCAGCGTAAAGGGTGGCGCCGCGAGGCGGCTTACCTCCAATCCCGGCCATGAGAGTGGCGCGGCCATTTCCCCGGACGGGCAAACCGTTGCCTTCAGCGCCGAATACGAAGGCCCGAAGGAAGTCTACACGATGCCGGTGGATGGCGGCCTGCCCCAGCGCCGCACCTGGGATGGTGATGCCGCTGTTGCCGGCTGGACGCCCGATGGACGCGTGCTTGTCCGGACCCGCCGCTACTCCACATTGCCCGACGCCCAACTGGTGGTCATTGACAGCAGCGGCCGACGCGAAGTGGTGCCCCTGGCCCAGGCAGCGGAAGCCAGCTATGCGCCGGACGGCGGCACGCTGTTCTTCACGCGTTACGAGCGGCAGTCGAGTCACACCAAACGGTACCAGGGTGGCACGGCGGAGGACATCTGGCGCTACGACGCCGGTACGGAGGCTGTGCCTTTGACGGCCGACTGGCCCGGCACCTCGCACGACCCGATGTTCTGGGACGGGCGGGTTTACTTCCTTTCCGACCGCGACGGCGTGATGAACGTTTATTCCATGGATCGAAACGGGCGCGGACTGAAACAGCACACGCACCATCACGGATTCGACGTCGAGTGGGCGTCGCTTTCCAATGGCCGCATCGCGTATCAGTGCGGCGCCGACCTCTGGCTCCTCGACCTTAAGACCGGTCATGACGCCATCATCAACATCACGCTGGTCTCCGACTTTGATCAGTTGCGCGATCACTGGGTGAAGAAACCGCTCGAATACCTCACCGGAGTTCACATCGCGCCTGATGGCAGCACCGCGGTATTCACCGCGCGCGGCGAAGTGTTCACGCTGCCGGCCAAGAGCGGACGAATCATCAAGGTGGCCGGCAACTCGGGAGTCCGCTACCGTGAAGCTCGATACATGCCCGACGGCAAGAGCATCATCGCGCTCTCCACCGAAAGCGGCGAAACCGAGTTCTGGAAATACCCGGCCAACGGCATCGGTACGCCCGAACAGTGGACGCACGACGCCAAAGTGCTGCGCTGGGAAGGCCTGCCCTCGCCGGACGGCCGCTGGCTGGCCCATCACGACAAGGACCAGCAGTTATGGCTGTACGATACTAAGACGAAGCAGCAGACGCGGATCGCGCAGTCGATGGTGGACGGTTTCGCGGACCTTACCTGGTCACCCGACAGCCAGTGGCTGGCGTACGTAGAAGCCGCCACCAACACCTTCACCCAGATCAAGGTGCTGAACGTGAACACCGGCGCGATTCAGGCGCTCACTTCCGACCGTTACAACAGCGGCAGCCCGGCCTGGAGCGCCGACGGCAAATGGCTCTACTTTCTTTCCGACCGCATGCTGAGGACGATGGTGCAATCGCCCTGGGGGTCGCGCCAGCCGGACCCCTACTTCGACCGCTCCATGAAAGTTTACGAGCTGGCGCTCACCCCCGGCCTGCGCTCGCCGTTCGCGCCTGTCGACGAACTGCATCCGGAGCAACCCGCCAAGCCGGAGCCGAAGCCGGAGGAGCCGAAGTCCGACAAAGCGGCGGATGCCAAGTCGGATAAGCCGGCCGATACGAAGCCCAACCCCTCGGCCGAGGCGAAGAAACCGGCGCCCGTGACGGTGAAAATTGACTTCACCGATCTGGCCTCCCGGTTGAATGAGGTGCCCGTGCCTCCCGGCAACTACTCCGATCTTGAGGCCACGGAGAAACGGCTGTGCTGGCTTGACCGCGAGGAAGGCCCGCCGCCCCGGCGAAATCTCGCGTGCGTGGACATTGCCAACAAGGGCGACCCACCCGAAACCGTGCTCGCCGGCGTGAGGCGTTACGAGATGTCGCTGGACCGGAAGAAGATGCTGGTGATGAAGGGCGAGGACTTCTACATTCTCGATTCCACCGTCAAAGGCCCCGCGCTTGCCGACCCCAAGGCGCTTCCCAAGGCCAAGATGGACCTTTCGCGATGGACGTTCGATACCAATCCGCGCGCCGAGTTCCACGAGCTGTTTCTCGACGCCTGGCGGCTGGAGCGCGACTATTACTACGACCGCAACATGCAGGGCATCGACTGGAAACAGATGCGCGACCGGTATCTTCCCCTGGTGGACCGGGTGGCCGACCGCGACGAACTGAACGATCTGATCGCGCAGATGGTGAGCGAGCTCTCCACGCTTCACACCTTTGTCCGCGGTGGCGATTCCCGCGAGCCGGCAGACCAGGTGGGACTTGCCTCGCTGGGCGCCGTCCTGCGGCGCGATGAGCACGCCGGCGGGTTCGTGGTGGATCACATTTATCTTCACGATCCCGACCTGCCCAACGAGACGCCGCCGTTTGCCCGGCCCGACTCGACGGTGCACGAGGGCGAAGTGATCCTCAGCATCGATGGTGACGACTCGCTCAGCGTTTCGGACGAGCGGGCGCTGCTGCGCGGCAAGGCGGGGCGTCAGGTGCTGCTGCGCGTCAAGTCTACTTCCGGGCAGATCCGCGAAGTCATTGCCACGCCGGTTTCGGACCAAATTGAGCGCAGCCTGCGCTACAAGGAGTGGGAGTACTCGCGCCGGCTCAAAGTGGAGTCGGACTCCCAGGGGCACATCGGTTACGTTCATCTGCGGGCGATGGGCTCCGGCGACATTGAGCAGTGGGCGCGCGACTTTTACCCCGTTTATGACCGCCAGGGGCTGATCATCGACGTGCGGCACAACAATGGGGGCAACATCGATTCCTGGCTGCTCTCCAAGTTGCTGCGCCAAGCGTGGTTCTGGTGGCAGCCGCGCATCGGCAACCCCTACCCCAACATGCAATACGCATTTCACGGGCACATGGTGGTGCTCTGCGATCGAAAGACCGCTTCCGACGGCGAGGCCTTTGCCGAAGGCTTTCGCCGCCTCGGACTGGGAAAAGTTATTGGCGTGCGCACGTGGGGGGGCGAGATCTGGCTGTCCTCCAGCAACATCCTTGCCGACAGCGGGATCGCGACGGCAGCCGAGATGGGTGTTTACGGACCCGAAGGAAAATGGTTGATTGAAGGGCACGGCGTGGACCCTGATATTGTGGTGGACAACCTTCCCCATGCCACGTTTGGCGGAAGTGATACTCAACTCGACGCCGCCGTTAAATACCTCCAGGAGCAGATTCGCAAAGACCCGCGGCCCGTTCCCAAGCCACCGCCGTACCCCAACAAGGCGTTCAAGTACGGGGAGTAATAGTCCGCGGGGATTTGCAGCGCAGCGCGGCCGCAACCAAGTGGTTATCGGCCAGCGAAGTGACCCCTCACCCGGCGGCGCATGGCCGCCACCGTCACCCCGCGGAGAGGGCGGTTTCATTTCCAGCCTTATCCCAGGGGAGAAGGTGCTGAGGTACGAAGCGGTTGAGGGGTCTTTTGGATCGAAGCCGCGACTGTCAATGCGCGCCCCAAAGTGCTTGCTAAAATAACAAGCAATCACGATATTGCATCGCAGAGTTATCCCGTGCCCGCGAGAGCACCTTGCCCTGCAAACACGGCTCACCGTTGCATTGGGCGGCGGTCAGGAGTATCTTTTGGGTGGGCGGAAAAATGACATAGAACAGTCCTTGGGGCGGTTCGGAAGGGATGGCGCTGTGATCCGATCTCAATGCTTCGCCAGGCTATGCAGAGCAACTCCCTCCGGGGTTTTGCTGATCGCCGTTACCGGCCTCGCGCTGGCCCCCGCGCAAATCCAGTCGCTGCCCCCCACGCCCCAGGGAACTGTGGGCAAGCATGTGCCTAGCGATGATCCGCCGGTTTTTAACACCAATATCGATAATAACGCGGTCCGCACCGACGACGTCCACCTGAGTCCCCGGCAGAAGAGGTTGATTATGCGCGCCCGCTTTGAAATGTCGAAGAACGACGCGGCAGAATTGGCCGCCCTGGCCAAAGAGCTCCGAGAGGTGCTGGATAAGCCGAACACCAAAGCCCTCTCCCTCGAAGTCATTGACCGCAGCGAAAAAATCCAGAAGCTGGCAAAGAAAATCCGGGAAGAAACCGAAGGATACTGAAGGAGCTTTCCCTCATCGCCCATCAACCGTCAGGTTGGGAGCTGGACCTTCCTTCCCACTCACGCGGCGGAGCCGTTGGCAGCGCAGCCGCGTCGTCTCCACCAGTTGCTTGCCCCCCTTGAGGCGCACAGGATGTAGCGCGTGTCCCCACCCGCGCTTTGCCTGTCTCGTCGCCTCGAAAACGCGGGTGGGGACACGCGCTACAACCCGAACACCAAAACCAGCAGGGCCGAACGGCGTTCGGGCCCGGGGCGCCTGCCCCGCCTTGGTGGGGAGCGCCGTCGTTGCCGCCACAATTGGGTCAAGGTTGGGCATCCAGGGAAAAGCTCACGAACAGATACGCACTGTCCGCGGTCACCCCGCTTCCCCACCACCCAAGTTGGCCCATCCGTTGAAATCCCCCTAGCCCTCAATTTTTCCTTAGGTTGGAAAATCTTACATGCGCGGTCGAACTTTCGTAAATCTATCCCCAATGAATACAACAGTTTTGTGTCGGCTCTATTTGGCACCCTCCTTGCCATGGCATGGATGGGCTACCCGGAACAGCGCCGTTAGCATTCGCGTGGGGGGTTGGCGGACGGCGGGCTACGTCGGGATCAAGGACGGAGATGAACTCGCCAACCCCCACCTGGGGGTTGTTCCAAATCGTGGAAATGGGGCCAGCCTAACTTTTTTCCGCACTTAGCTTATAGCGAAGGGAGGTCTGCATGTTGAGCCTTAAAAGCAAAACCTTTTGGATTGCCTTTCCCCTTGCGGTGACTGCCGTAAGCATTTTGGGAGTCAGCCAGCTTCGCCGGCAGACGAGGTCCGCTCCCCTGCCGGCTGTCACTGAAAATGGGACGGCCCCGGCAGGAGCTGATACCACTATTCCCGGTCAGCCACCGCAGCCTTCGCAGATCACGATTCCTGCCAACACCGAGATTGAGGTGCGATTGGATCAATCGATTGCTGCAAACCGCGTTGCTTCCGGCGATCCGTTCCAGGCGACCGTGGCAACACCCGTGGTGGTGGACGGTCAAACCGTAATCCCGGAGGGCGCGCCCGTCCAAGGTAAAGTCATTTCCGTGCAGGAGTCGGGGAGATTGAAAGGTTCCGCGGAAATTCGCCTAGCGCTCCAATCGGTGGAGGTCGACGGAAACTCTTACGACATTCATAGCAGCACGTTCATGCGCTTCGGCCACGGTCATAAAAAGCGCAACTGGGAGATCATCGGAGGCGGGAGCGGCGGCGGCGCGTTGCTGGGGGCTCTGGTGGGAGGCGGCAAAGGGGCTCTGATCGGCGCGCCCATCGGCGCAGGCGCCGGCGTTACTGGGGCGGCTTTGACAGGGAAGAAGGACGTCGTGATTCCTGCTGAGACGGCGATGACCTTCCAACTCGTCGATCCCGTCGAAGTGCGCCTGTGATCGTGGACTTTTCTCTGTGCTCTTCGAGCTTCAACACGGAGCACACGGAGTAACTCAGTGGCCTCTGTGTTGAGGCTGATGTGAGCACGGAGGCCACACAGACACTTCGCGCCAAAAGAAAAATCTTCGCGGCGCACAAAGAAGGTGGCATCCCATGCTACAGAAAGAAGCGAATCAATGAGATTAGTGTTCCGGATGTGGTGTTTGACGGCGGCCATTTGCGCCTTGGGGGTTTGCGGCCGGGGCCAGTCGCGCCCGGGCGCTTCGGGGGCGGACCCGCAGACCGCTCCCCATCAGGATAAGGCGGAAGTGGGGCCGGTAAGAGAAATTGGAAAGGGCGGAGAGGACATCGGGATCGGCGCCGCCCGAGGTACAGCGGATGTTGCCAAAGGTACGGCGGGGGCAATCGGAAACCTGGCCCATGGGAGTGTAGGAAGCGCTGTCGCGTCTTTCGGTAAGGGCGCCGGCGGGTTGGCCAAGAACGTTGCTGTCGGCACCGGTAAGGGAGTGGCCTGGATCGGCAGAGGCATTGGCGGGGAGTTCAAAAAACTCTGAGGCAGGTCGTTGCTGCACGACATAAGAAGCCAGGCACAAAGCTGGTTCTGCCACGTCCCGAAGGCGATGTGCGGCAAAGAGGAGATCGCAGATCCATGCGTATGAGTCTCCGCTTGATCTTCTCGCTCGTCGTCGGCGTCACCCTCTTGTCATTTTTCTTTGCGGTGTTCCAAGTAAAGGCCGAGAAGCGGGGGCTGCAAAGAGAACTGGAAAATCGTGCCGCCATCGTGGGCGAAAACTTGGAAGGGAAAATCGAGCCCCTGCTTAAACCCCGCTTGCACAAACGCTTGCAGGAGGTAGTAACCGGGTTGGGGAATCGCGAACACCTGAAGGGAATCGCGATATTCGATAAGTCAGCGGACAGCCTGGCCACAACCCCTGGGCTGGAGGATGACCTACGCGGCGTGCTTCCCCAAGTGATTCAGGTGATCTCAAGCAAAGTGACCTACGCCAGCTTCACCACCCTGCGCGGGAAGCTTACCCACATCTATATTCTTCCTCTCCATGACGAATCGGAGGCGTTGGGGCGCTCGCGGTTTTCCACGACGCCAGTTTCATCCAGGCGCAGACCTCGCGACTTTGGTGGGACACATTCCTGAATGTGCTGGCCCAGGCGGTATTCATCGCCCTGGTCACGCTACTGATCATCCGCTGGAGCATCGTTGGACCCTTGGCCCGGACCACGAAGTGGGTCAAGGAAATCCGCGCGGGCAAAAGTGCGGGGCGGTCCGGCCTCGAAGACGAGGACTTTTTCAAACCCTTGGCGCAAGAGGTGACGCACCTGGCGAAGAGCCTGGAAGTCGCCCGGGCCGCGGCGGAGGAGGAAGCGCGGCTTCGCGAGACCGCCGAGTCACATTGGACGCCGGAACGCTTGCGTGTCCACGTGCGGAGCAAGCTGGGCGACCGGCCGTTTTTCGTGGTCTCCAATCGTGAGCCTTACACTCATGCTTACCGTGGAAAAAATGTGGAAGTCACCGTCCCCGCAAGCGGCTTGGTTACGGCGATTGAGCCCATCCTGCGAACCTGCCAGGGCATGTGGCTCGCGCACGGCTCCGGGGATGCCGATCGCGAGGCCGTGGACGAACGGGACTGCCTGCGCGTGCCTCCCGATGAACCCCAATACACGCTGAAGCGAGTCTGGCTGAGCAAAGAGGAGGAAGAAGGCTACTACTTCGGGTTTTCCAATGAGGGTCTTTGGCCGCTTTGCCACATCGCCCATACGCGTCCCCTCTTTCGCGCCAAAGATTGGGAGCACTACCAGGCCGTGAATCGGAAATTCGCGGAGGCGTTGCTCCAGGAAATGGAGGGGGCGGAAGAGCCTGTCGTGCTGGTGCAGGACTATCATTTTGCCCTACTGCCCCGGCTGTTGAAGGAGAGAGTTCCGGGCGCGCGGGTGGCCATTTTCTGGCACATTCCCTGGCCCAACCCTGAGGCATTTGCCATTTGCCCCTGGCAGCGGGAATTGCTGGAGGGCCTGCTGGGCGCCGACCTGGTGGGCTTCCACGTCCAATCCCATTGCAATAACTTCCTCGAAACCGTTGACCGCGTGGTCGAGTCGCGGGTGAACTGGGAGAGGTTCACGGTTGAACGCGCAGGCCACCTCACGCAGGTGCGCCCTTTACCCATCAGCGTGGGCACCTCGGAAGCACCCGAACTCGATCGCCTTCCGCAAGCGTCGCCTTACCTGGATCGTGTGGCTTTATTGAAGGAACAGGGCGTGGAGGCGACCTATATGGGTATTGGCGTTGACCGTGTGGATTACACCAAGGGAATCCTGGAAAGATTTCACGGGCTCGAGCGCTTTTTCGAGAAATATCCCGCCTACCTGCGGCAATTCACCTTTGTCCAGATCGGCGCCCCCAGTCGAACCCACATCAAGCGTTATCACGAGCTTTTGGGAGAAGTTGAGTCGGAAGCGGACCGCATCAACTGGAAGTTCCAGACGGATCAGTGGAAACCCATCCTTTACTTGAAGCGGCACCATAGTCATCAGGAAATCCTGAGGTACTATAAAGCGGCAGATCTGTGCCTGGTCACCTCACTTCACGATGGCATGAATCTTGTTGCCAAGGAGTACGTGGCAGCGCGCGATGACGAGCAGGGAGTCCTGATCCTCAGCCGATTCACCGGCGCCAGCCACGAATTGCGTGACGCCCTCATTGTAAATCCCTACGACATCGAGCAATTGTGTGAGGCGATCCACTTCGCTTTGGTCATCGACCCTTCACAAGTAAGCTCGCGAATGCATCGAATGCGGCAAATCGTAAAGAATTTCAACGTCTATCGTTGGGCCGCGGACCTGACCACGGACCTCTGTGAAATCCGCCTCGATTCGCGGGTGGAGGTGGGATAACGGCGCGCCGAACCCAATTTGCGATGGGCCCTCGTCCCCTTCTGGATTCCTGGCCGCAGGTGGTAAGACGGCTGCGGGCAACAAAACGCTGGTTGTTGCTCCTGGATTTCGACGGCACGCTGGTGC
>JBEKNU010000246.1:0-11496 GCA_049522495.1 Terriglobia bacterium | reverse complement strand
ATGAATTGTGAATTGTGAATGCGGAATGTTGAATCTTGAATTCGGAATTGTGAATTTGGAATTGTGAATTATCTCTGGTCACTTGTCACTTATCCCTACTCCCTCGCCACGGATCTTCCAACTCCGGTCCCCGAATTCAGTTTCTCTCCACTCTTCACTCATCACTCGCCACTGTTCTTATGTGCTAGAGTTACAAAATGGTTGCGCCCACAGTCACCATCACCAAGCGGGGTGTGGAACGGCTCGCCTCCGGGCATCCGTGGATCTACCGCTCCGACGTCGTTGTCTCGACAGGCGTCGAACCGGGCGTGGTGCGCCTCGTCGATCAAAAGAAAAGCTTCTGGGGGCAAGCCCTATACAGCAGCCAATCGCAAATCGCGCTGCGCTTTCTGACTCGTTATGCGCGGCCCATTGACGCCGCTTTCTTCACCGAGCGAATTCGCACGGCGGCCGCGTTCCGCCGGCAGGTGGCAGCCGGGGTGCAGGCTTACCGCTTGGTGGCGGCCGAAGGTGATCTGCTTCCATCACTCATCATCGACTGCTACGGCGATTGCTTCGTCATTCAAACCCTGAGCCAGGGTATGGACCGGCTGAAGCCCCTGGTGGTTGAAATCCTGCAAAAGGAATTTGCACCCCGCGCGATCCTGGAACGCAATGATGCCGCCGTGCGCGCCCTTGAGGGTCTGCCGGAGCAAAGCGGCGTGCTGGCGGGGGAAGAAGTCAGCGAAGTGGTGGTGGAAGAGAACGGCGTGAAGATGGGTTTCGATTTGCTGCACGGGCAGAAGACCGGTGCGTTTCTCGACCAGCGCGAGAATCGCGCCGCGGCCGCGAGCTACGCGCACGGGCGAGCGCTGGATGGCTTTACCTACACGGGCGGATTTGCCCTCACCCTGGCCCCCCGCTGCGATTCGGTTCTGGGCATCGATTCTTCGGCGGACGCGCTGCGACAGGCGGAGCGCAGCCAGGGACTGAACGGATTCACCAACCTGGAATGGAAGGAGGCCAATTGCTTCGATTTTCTCAAGGCCGCAGACCAGGAAAAGCAGCGGTTCGACATCGTGGTGCTTGATCCTCCCGCCTTCGCGCGACAGAAATCCAACCGGGAATCGGCGCTGCGCGGGTACAAAGAACTGAATTTGCGGGCCATGAAAATCCTGAACCCCGGCGGCTATCTCGTGACCTGTTCATGCTCCTTCCACGTGAGCGAGGCCGACCTGCTGGAAGTGATCGCCAACGCCGCGCTGGACGCCCACCGCACGGCGGTCGTGGTTGAGCGCCGCACCCAGTCGCGAGACCATCCCATTTTGCTCACCGTTCCCGAAACGCACTACTTGAAATGTCTTATCTTGAGGGTGCTGTGAGAAGGCTGGGCTGGAAATGCCATAATGGTATGATGAGACATCATGATGTACGTCTGCGTCGTCGAGATACAAGCAACTGAAGCCCGGACCCACAAGAAAGGTCCGCGCTACACCAGCTTTTTTCCAGACCTTTTCAGGGTTAGACTCTTAAGGCCGCAGGAGGACTGTAATTGTGAAGAGCTACGTATTCAAAGTGGTTGTCGAACCGGACGAAGACAAGTGGCATGCGTGTGTTCCAGAACTTGAGACCCGTGGGGCAGCAACCTGGGGAAGAACTCGCGAGGAGGCTCTCCAGAACATTCAAGAGGTGGCCCAGATGGTCATCGAGGAAATGCTGGAGGATGGCGAGCCAATCCCCGTCGGGGTGACGGTCTACGAAGAACCGCGCGTTGCCGTAACCGTATGACCGAAGTCGATTACAGCCGCCTGCGGTCGCTCACTGCTCGGCGTCTGGTTGCAGCTCTCGTGCGAGATGGCTTTGCTGTGGCTCGCCAAACGGGAAGCCATCGACACTACAAGCAGCCGGACGGCAGGCGAGTGACGGTTAGTTTTCATCATCCCTCAGATACGTTCCCACTGAAGACACTCTGAAGCATGATCGAGATGCAGGCCCGATGGCAAATAGAGGATTTGAAACGTTTCGACTTGTTGTGATGGCTGCCTTGGCTGGACTTTCGTGGTTCCTGCCGGGGGCGCCGGCGCGCGGCCAGACGAACTCCCCCGCCCTCAAGCTGCTCATTACCATGAATCATCAGTTGGTGGCCGAACCGGAAGCAGCACGCATCACACTCCACATCCACAACCAAACGTCGCAAACCCTTTGGCTCTATCGGCGCGCACGGGGGAAGCACCCGCCGGAGGAGCTCGTTCATGAGGAAAATCAGCCTGCCGAAACCACGGGGGGAGCAACCGTGGATGTCAAGTTACAGCCCGTTGACGCCCAGGCCGCGCAAGCGGCGATTTCGCCGGCGGAGGCAACGACGCTCGAGTATGTGCAAATGCCCAAGCCCCGGCTGGTGAAGCTCGCCGCCGGCGGTGATTACGAGGAGGTGTCGATTGTGCATTTGCGGCCGGCTCTGGCGCAGGGGCAAAAACCGATTTGGGGTGCTTACAGGTTAACCGTGGTATACGCGGCGAATTTTTCCAATGGAGAAGAATTCCAGCGCAACCTCGGCGCCACCCTCTGGCAGGGTGAGGTAACGAGCAACACCATTTCCGTCGAACTGCGGCCGGCCCTCCCCGACTCGGTGGGCGTTTTGGGCGGATCAGCCCTGGGTAAGGACCTCCAGCCGCGCGCCGGCATCCGGGTTTCGCTTCAAAACGAACAAGGGCAGTTGATCGATCAGCAAGTCACCGGGGGGGACGGGCGATTTTCTTTTGCGCACTTGCCCCTGGCCCTTTACTGGGTTACCGGACGCCGCGAAGGCGATACGGAAGACACTATGACCTATCGTCACGAGGAATTGACCAGCACCACCCCCAGCGTCAACACGCAACTCGTTTTCTATCCGGCAGAGATTTACGAGGCGAAGAAGCTGGTGCACAAACCCGCGCTGCTCAGGGTTTTCGATTCCGGCGGCAAACCCGTCGGCGGGATTGAACTCGATGCCACGTATTCAAACGGGCAGGTGCTCGACGACGTCAAGGCCACTACCGAGAACGACGGCACGGCAGTGATGGAATTGCTTCCCGGCCGCAGTTCCCTCTCGCTGAATCGGCACGGTTGCGTCGAGCAGGTGGAGCGCGCCGACGTTGCCCCGGGCGTCGGCGTCGACAATTTCAAGTTTGTCTTCGAATGCCAGAAAAAATAAGCCAGACTGTGGAAATTCCCGATGCCCCCTACCCTTGCCATTGTGGAACGACTTCCCGGCCATACTGAAGCGATGGGCGGTTTTGCCGCTTTGGCGCTGGAGTTAGGCTTCGACACTCACCTGTTTTATGAAGCCAGCGATCCATTCCACATGATCGAGTATTTCCGAACCCGCATACCCATCGGCGCCGAGAATATCCATGATTGGTACGACATCAACAACCTCGGCTCGCACTTTGATGTAATCCTTCTCAATACTTCTTATGTATGGCTCGATTTAGGGCCTTGGTTACAGCAATGGAATGCTCACACCCGCATTATTGCGCTGCATCACCACCCTGAAGATATCGAACTGAACCCCTATGGGGCTTCCGTCTATTTGACCCCGGCGGCTGGCAAAGAAAAGTGGATTTTCCCCTTGTATTCCAAGCCGCCAGTCCCCCAGGATTCAAAGCGAGAGAACGCTTCACCATCCTTACACCGTGCAACGGAGCTCCCAACACTTTTCATCATCGGAGCATTGGAAGGCAAAGATATTGCCGGCACCCTCGCTTACATGAATGCCGGCGGAAAACTGGTGCACTACGATCGCCATCCGTGTCACCACTTCCCAGCCAACGACGGGCTCTATACGCAGCATGTTGGGCTTAGTGGCATGCAATTCATGACTTCTCTTGCCCAACAGAAAAGACCTTTTTTTCTTTGGTTGCCGATTGTTTCACCTTCGGACTACATGGTGTGCAGGTTTACCGGCGCTCTAACCCTCGGTGTCGAGATGAACGCTATTATGGTGATGCCAGAACGCTTGCGGAAATTGTACGGGTTCCCGGAACCGGCGGTCATTACGTACGATACCTCTGTAACCGAAGCGGAATGTCTGGAGATCCTGCGTGCGTCTCCTGTGAAACAACATGAACGGCAAAGGCAGTTGGGGATATGGGCACGCGAGCAATGGAACAAGAATCTGGATGTTTTTCAAGCACTCTTGGGGCGGCGGAATGCATAGGTGGGCTGGCGCCCCTACGAGTCGCGGCGATCTCCCGAAGGGACTCCCCTCCGGCAAGGTTTGGGCCCGATTACACTCTCCGAATGCGCGCCATAACTCGATGCCACCAGCCTGACCTACCCTCGAAGGGGGCTCTTTCACAATGCGTGGCTACCCTACTTCAATAAATGATGAAGTTATTGAAAGTTCGGGCCAGAATTTCGCCACGGCGGCCGCCTGTGTGGAAGGGCCCTGCCCTTCCGCCCCAGCGCCCACCTTCTTTCCCCATCCCGTTATGACATTTTGTCTCTTGACAAATGTCGGCTATAGGTATATACTAGTGGCGTAGTTGTGGGGGTGCGGCCATGCCCTTGCGAGAGTTTTCCATTACGATTCCCGCCTGGCGGGAGGCCAACCGCCGCAGGGCGCGGAAAACAAGGGGCCTGCGCATGGCGCCGGTTCAGCAAGTTGAAGGAGCGGGGGGGGATTTGCGAGGTCATCAAGAGAGCCTGGTTTCTTGCAAAAGGGCGGTGACAGGATGTCCATCGCGAGAGAAAATCCCCAAAGCTGAGAACTTATTGAAAACAAAGGGTTGGAAACACGCTTTTTGCTCTTCCAAAGCTGAGAACATACTGAAAAGAAAGCCGCTTACAAGAATCCCTCGAAGCGCTGAAATAGCCTGACAAATTGCCCGGCCGATGAGCCCGCCCGCTATTGGTGGAAGGCGGCGGAAAAGGCATGGCGGCATGAGAACTGTTGGCTAGTTAAGTAGGCTGTTACGGCAGGCAGCGGCCCTGCCTTGGCAAATCCGCCCCACCCCTACATGAGCGATTCCATCACCTGATCCAGGACTTCCTTGGGCGGGCGCACCTTAGATTCCGGGAGCGTCGCCAGCGGTTCCTCCATCACATTCAACAGGTCGATGAAGTTCGGCCGTTGGGGATCCACATAGAAGAGCCCGGTCACGATCTCGCCCTTGTCGTGGGATTCGGTGAGCATCTGCAAGGCTTCACCCTTGTTGGTGGGGTTGTACTCCGTCGCGAGCTTGCGCAGCAGAACTTTCGATCCGTCGTGCAGGGTAATACTGGTGGTTGTGCCCGGGTCATAGTCGACGGAAATATCCTCAAAGAACGGCACAAAGCTCACATCCGCCACGGGAGAGTCGTGGTCCTTGACGTAGCTGTAGGACTTGGTGGAGCCCTCGTGGTCATTGAAGGTGACGCAGGGAGAAATGACGTCGAGCATGGAGGTCCCGTTGTGGGCAAGCGCGCCCTTGATGAGCGCCAGCAATTGCCGCTTGTCGCCGGAGAAGGATCGGGCGACATACGTGGCCCCAAGCTGGATGGCCAGCGCGCAGGTATCGATGGGCGGCAGATCGTTGACCACCCCGGTCTTGAGCTTCGAACCCAGGTCGGCGGTGGCGGAGAATTGGCCTTTCGTCAGGCCGTAGCAGCCGTTGTCCTCAATGATGTAAATGAGGGGAAGGTTGCGCCGCATCAAGTGCACGAACTGTCCAATGCCGATGGAGGCGGTGTCGCCATCCCCGCTCACTCCCATGGCGAGGAGGTGGCGATTGGCCAGCAAGGCGCCGGTGGCCACGGAAGGCATTCGCCCGTGGACCGCGTTTACGCCGTAGGCGCTGTTCAGGAAGTAGGCGGGGCTTTTGGAGGAACAGCCAATGCCGGAAAGCTTGGCAACGCGGTGGGGCTCAACGCCCATTTCGAAGCAGGCTTCAATGATCCGCTCGGATATGGCGTTGTGGCCACAGCCCGCGCAGAGGGTGCTCTTGTTGCCCTTGTAGTGAGCCATCTCCAGGCCCACGCGATTGGTCTTTGCGGATGGAGAAGAAGGGACCGTGGTGGTTGCCATATTAGTTTGCCGCCTCCTGGGAAGCAATTTCGTCGGTTACGGTACGCGCGTCAATGGGCAAGCCGTCATAGTGGCGGACGCTGCGGAGTTTGGCGATCTCCTCCGCGCTCGATTCCAACCGGAGCAAGCCGAGCATTTGGGCGTCGCGATTTTGATCCACCACGTACACGCGCTGGTAGCGGTTAATAAAATCATG
This sequence comes from Terriglobia bacterium, assembly GCA_049522495.1. Taxonomy (GTDB): domain Bacteria; phylum Acidobacteriota; class Terriglobia; order UBA7540; family UBA7540; genus Bog-366. The sequence continues at coordinate 5,275 of JBEKNU010000246.1, read as the reverse complement.
AACCTCAGAGGTAAAGGGGAAAGCCCGCAAGCGGCAATAGCCGGCGTCGATATCGTGCTCGCGCCGCAACTGGTCCAGGCTTTCCTCGACGGCCCAGTGGCTGGTGCCGTAGGCGATGATGCCCACTTGGGGTTTCTCCGAGTCCGTGATGATGGGGCCAGGAACCTTGTGGCGGGCAGTTTCAAATTTATGGGCCAGCCGGTCCACGTTGTTCACATAGACGTCGGGCCGTTCGCTGTAGATGGCTTTTTCATTGTGGCCGCTGCCGCGCGCAAACCAGCCGCACAAGCGTTCCGGCGTTCCGGGCAGTGTCCGGTAGCCGATGCCGTCGCCATCCACGTCCTTGTAGCGCTCAAAGCCGCCCATGCGGCGCACATCCTCGGCGCTCAGTACCTTGCCCCGCGCAATGGGCTTGGTGGGATACGGGAAGGGGTCGGACATCCAGGTATTCATGCCGAGGTCGAGGTCGCTCATGACGAACACGGGCGTCTGCAAATCTTCGGCAAGATCAAACGCCTCAATGGCCATGGTGAAACATTCACTCACCGAGCAAGGCAGCAACATCGGGTGCTGGGTGTCGCCGTGCGAAAGGAGAGCCGTGGAAATGATGTCGCCCTGCGCGGTCCGCGTCGGAAGTCCCGTGGAGGGTCCTACGCGCTGGATATCGAAGATCACCGTGGGGATTTCCACGTAATATCCGAAGCCGGTGAATTCGGCCATGAGGGAAATGCCCGGTCCGGCCGTGGCGGTCATCGAGCGTGCCCCGGCCCAGCCGGCGCCCAGCGCCATGCCCAGCGCCGCGAGTTCATCCTCTGCCTGCACGATGGCAAACGTCGCCTTACCGGTTTCTTTGTCGATGCGATAGCGCTTCATGTAATCGGTAAGCGTCTCGCAGACGGAGGAAGAGGGCGTGATCGGGTACCACGTCACCACCGTGACGCCGGCAAACATCGAACCCAGCGCGGTGGCGGCGTTCCCTTCAATCAGGATTTTGCCCTGTGTGGCGTTCATGCGCTCGAGCCTGTAGGGCTCCGCTTTCACCAGGTTTTTCTCGGCGAAATCATAGCCGGCGCGCGCCGCGTTCCAATTCAGTTCCGCGGCCTTGGCTTTCTTGCGGAATTGCTTCTGGAGCGCCTTGTGGATTTCCTCCATCTCGATGCCCAGCAACTTCGCCAGGATGCCGTCGTAAATCATGTTGCGGACCAGCTTGCGCAAACGCGCGTCCGGGCACACCGGCGCAACCAACTGATCGAACGGCACGGGGTAGAAAATCACATCATCGCGCAGACGCTTCAAATTCAGACGCTCGTCGTAAACACAGGCCGCGCCCGGCTTGAGGCTCAACACATCTTCTTCGGCGGTCTCGGGATTCATCGCCACCATATATTCGCTATCCCTGCGGCGCGCGATGTAGCCATGCTGGGAAGCCCGGATGGTAAACCAAGTTGGGAGGCCGGCGATGTTGGAGGGAAATAGGTTTTTTCCTGAAACCGGAATGCCCATCTGAAAGATCGCCCGGAGCAAAACCAGATTGGCGGTTTGACTGCCCGAGCCGTTTACCGTCGCCACCTGAATGCTGAGGTCGTTGATGACCTGGGCTTGTCCTGCGGGTGACGCATCTTCTTTCGGCTCAACGTGAGTGGTTGCCATCGGATTCCCCTTGAATGCCCTTTCTGGATTCGTAGTGGTTTGGAGTTTACCCCATGCCGCGCGCGTCCACGGCAAGCCACGAAGTCTGAGCCGCGAGGTGCCCCCAGTGCGGCCGTGCTGCCAGGGAGAGAGGCAGACTCATGAATTACCCTTGCTTCCAGAGCCCAACGTCCCACCGATTGGAATCTCGCGATCTAATGACGGGCGGCCCTCTCCCTCACGTCTCCATTATATCAAACCTGACCCCCGGCCTGACTCCTAAGATGCAATCGCCCGCAAGCCCTACACACTTTGATGAAGGATTCGCTGCGGATCGCATAGCCTCAATAAATTGGGACAGCACTCGGTTGGGGGAGACGATGGGGGAAGGTGCCCAGGCGCTTCGTTACTTTCCCGTGACCTTTTCGGGAGGTTTCGCGGGGGCGGTCGTTTCCTCGAAGGGCATCTGGCCGCGAAGCCGGGTGCGCAAGGTATCCTCGCTGGAGCGAATCATCTGCGCCCCGCGCGAAGACATCTGCTCCATCAGATCGGTGCGCAGGCCTATCAAGGAAGCGGCCGATTCTTCATACGCTTGCTGGAAGCCCTGCCGCAGCCGGCCTTCGGCATCCTGAATGAGAGCATCCACCTGCTGACGGAATTCCTCCAGGCTATTGCGGGTAAGTTCCTCCGCTTGCCCCCGCATGATATCAAGAACCGATTCCACTAATTGCGTGGAGCGCTTCTCGAGCTCAGCGAGCCGCTGCTCGATCGTCGGACCGGCAACTGGGGCGGGGCGCGCCGGAGCCACTACGGGAGGGGCCGCGGGCTCCACCGGCTGAGGAATCGCGGGAGCGCGTGGGACAGCCACGGGCGCGGGAGGGCGTTGGACGGCCACGGGAGCGGGAGTGCGTGGGGCGGTCGCGGATGCGGGAGCGCGCGGGGCGGCCACGGGCACATGGGCGCTCGTCGTCGAAAGGGCCGGGAACTGCCCCGTGCGTTCAGTTTGAACCAGCCGCCCTAGCACCATGTTCGGCGCGGGGGTGTTCGACGCGGGGGAACTCGGCCCCGCAAGGGACGGGAATTGTCCCGTGCGTCCAGTTTGAACCAACCGCCCTTGCGCCGTATTCGGCGCGGGGGCGCTCGACGCCGCAAGGGCCGGGAACTGTCCCGTTCGTTCAGTTTGAACCAACCGCCCTTGCACCATGCTCTTGGCGACGATTTCCCAATCAGGGGGCGGGTTGGGTACAGCCCACAGGTTCTGAGGTTTTATTAGCTGCACAGCAATCTCGTGCCCGGCAACTCCTGGTGCGGGGTCCCAAACTCTGACGCACACACCTTTCCCCGACGTCCCGGCCTTGGGACATTCCAGTGTGACAAGCATTCCAACCATGATTCGATAGGAGGTTCGGACCTTGCAACCGTGCAGGTTCACGGTCGCGGTTTGCGTAAACTCGCGAAAGGGGGTTCCCGCAGCATCCTTGCCCGAAAGGAGCACCGTCGTAACGTAGTCAATCCGTGTGCTCCTCCTCCGGGTGGCTAGCGAGTCCTGCGCGTTCGATGTTTGAGAGAACGGGTTGTTTTCCATATACGCCCGGCCATCTGTCAGGCGGTCGCTATCTGATTTGGCGGCCGGACCCGGGGAACACCCCACTTGGAAGTCCGCACCGGCATGGCACCGGGTTGTGGCCTCAACTCCCAAGCTTATTGTACGCCTTATATTCTACATATTGTGGGCTCTTCAAGCAATCATTCCGTGAAAGCCCAACCCACCATTTCTCCTGTGCCCACTGTGTTGCTGTGTTCTCAACGCAAGAACCGCAATTGATTGTTGTGCCCGCCGCTCACCCCGAACTTCCGGAGCGTACTTCCCAATCCCCCGCTTTGCAGAAGTTGACGCTTCCGCCCCTGGTGACATTTTCGGCTGGGGCAAAAGTCCCTTTTATGACCAATGCAGGTTTGTCTGAGCCCTCCGTTCTGGAGCTAATAGACTTATTTTCATTGACTTCTCGTAAGGTGGAAGGCCTGCGCGAAATCTTTGTTTGTGGCCATTCATATGCACTAATTTACACTCCGGGAGATTCATGGAGCAACTCCCCAGATGCTTTAAGGCTCTAAGTGAACCAGTGTGGCAGCGGCCGAGGAGGTTCTGATGAAGGTCAAAACACTGATCTGCAACTGTAAAGGCCTCGATCCGTTCCGCTTCGCCGATATGAATTCACTGGCGTTTGAAATTGAATCCGAATTTGACGTCTCCTATGCTGCTGTGCACCCGCAGCTCTGCGCCGAGGGTGGAAATCAAATCCTCGAAGATGTGCTGCGCGCTGCTGAGGATGATTCTGACACATACGTGATGGTCTGCGCCTGCCAAGAAGAAACCCAGATGAAGCTCTTTAAGAAAGCATTGCGCAACACGGAGTTTGACGAGAGCCATTTTGTGCCCTTGGACATACGCAACACAACCAATGACGGCATCCTAGACCGAATCCGCGAGCGCCTGACGGAGCTTGCCGATCCCAACAAGCCTCGCCATTGAGGGGTTCAGAGGAATAACCGGTCCGGTTATACATGTGACGCATAGAGGATATAGGAATGCCCTTGCTGAATTATCTTCGTGAGAAATTTCCGTGGTTTCCCACCATTGACCCTGACCTCTGCCGCGCGGACTTGCAATGCCTCAACTTCTGCCCGCACGATGTCTTTGAATGGGACCCCAAAACCGGCCGGCCATTCGTGGCGCATCCCTTTCGCTGTCTCCCCGGCTGCGAAATCTGCCTGGAAGGCTGCGACACCGGCGCCATTTCCTTGCCCACCAAACGCGAATTCCACGCCACCCTCCAGAAATTGCGTGGGACAGCACACCATCCACCTGCCCGGTGAAGCAACTCAGAACCCCATTTGCACTTGAGCGTCCTCAGTCGGGCGAGCCGGATCGGGAGCGCTCACAGCCAGCCTCGCAATCACCGCGCGGTTCGGTGGAGGGTTACGTTTCCATCGCAAACGCCGGCTTCTTGGTCTGCCATTTGCCGCGGGTGAAGTCCGGGCAATCCACCGTCCCCTCTTCGGTGATGGACTTTTCCGAGAGCGGATTAATGACGCTTAGTACGACGGAGTCATAGACGTCCACCGGGGTTTGCGTCTTGTTTCGCACTGCTTTGAGGAACTGGCTCAACTCCTGGTAATCCGTGCCTCCATGCCCCAGCAGAAGCTGGGCGCCGGCGTCATTCTTGCCCCCGGGCAGGGAGTTCGCCTTTTGCTGAGCGGCTTTCCACCAAGCGTGGTCGTATTTATCCTGGTAAGGATCGAACGGTTCCCATTCCTCGTACTTGGGACTGCGCCCGTTCAGGTACACCGCCTGGCGCTGCTCGTTGTAAAGGCCCTCGGTGCCTTGAACTTCCCAGCGATTGTCGTAAGGCCGGGGCAACTGCATGTCGTAGTTGATGACGATGGTGTTGCCCCTTTTGGTTTTCACCAGGGTGGATACGATATCGCCCTGCGCGTATTTCCGCTTGGCGTTGGGGTGGTTCGCGCCAAATTTGGTGGCGAAGTAATGGTTGATCCCCAGCGAGCGATTGGCGAAGGAAACGACTTTGTCGTAATAATCACCGTACCCGATATTCATCCAGCCAAACACCGGCCCCAGCGCGTG
>JBEKNU010000245.1:0-11509 GCA_049522495.1 Terriglobia bacterium | reverse complement strand
GGTGGCAGGACCGCCGCATCGACCTCACCGACATCGTTGTGGCCAATGTCACGGTGGAATTGGGCGAGCTTGCCTCCGCCGTATCCACCACCCCCACCGGCCTCGAAGGCCACGCCTTTGACAAGCCTCCCTACGCGGATCGCATACGCGATTCCGTGGTGGACCATTGCAGCGCGTTTGCCGCCACCGGCCCGGCCACTCGCGACGGCAAGATGGTGATTGGACATGTCACTTGGTGGTCGCTGACGCTTGCCGAGCAAACCAATGTTTGGCTCGACATCAAACCGGCATCAGGCCATCGCATGCTTATCCAAAGCTATCCCGGCGGAATCGAGAGCGGCACCGACTGGTACCAGAACGACGCAGGAGTGGTCCTCACCGAAACCACCATTAACCAGACGCCCTTCAACATTCAAGGCACCCCAGTGGCCTTCCGAGCGCGCATGGCCATCCAATACGGCGGCAACATCGACGAGGTTGTTAAGTACCTCGGGACTCGCAATAACGGCCTTTATACCAACGAGTGGATCCTGGGCGACGCCAAGACGAATGAAATCGCCATTTATGACCTCGGGACCCAACACACCCGCCTATGGCGGAGCTCAAGAAACGAATGGTTTGGGGACACTCCGGGCTTCTATTGGGGCGACAACAACGCCAAGGACCTGAATGTTCGCCTGGAGAACTACCCCGATCCGCAGGGCGATCCTGACTACATTCCCTATGTGCCCGGCCCCCGCGACCTCGCTTGGCAAGAACTCTACCGCAAGTATCGCGGCCAGATCGACGAGCAGTTTGGATTTCTCGCCTTCCGCACGGCGCCACTGGTCAGCGACGGCGCTATGGATGCCAAGGTCGCGACCTCAGACATGGCGTCCCATCTGATGGTGTGGGCCGCCATCGGCAAGCCTAATCAGCGCGAGCGGCTGCCCCAGAAGTGGGACTACGCCAAGGATGACGGTCTCTATCCCTCGGGCTATTACCTGTTTCAGGGAGAGCCTTCCGAAACTTTGCGCACCGCCATTCAGCAAAACGAAAAGACCCGCCTTACGGCCTCCCTGGACCCGCCTGAGCACAAGACCGCTGAGGCCATAGATCCACCATCCTATGAAAGCCGCCTCTGGAAAGGGTGGGTTCTCCCCGCCTCCGCCGCGGACACTTGGTTCGTCGCCGGCTCGGCCGTGTATTATTGGTTCGTGCTTCAGTCCAAAGATCCGGAAGAGGCGCTAAACGCTCAGCGTGCCATATGGCGCGGTCTAGAACTGAGTCCTGATACACCGGCGAATCGTTCTCGCCGGGAGCAGACCAAGGGTATATTGTTCCTCGATTCCCTACGTCACAAGATGGGCGACGACGCCTTCTTCAAGCTGATGAGCGACTACTTCGCCGCCAACACCACCAAGACGGTGACCGCGCAATCATTCCTTGACAAGGCCGGCGTCAGCCTCGATCCGATTGATCCGCCTGCGGGTCCCGCCTATCTCACCAGCGACATCTGGCGCCGCTTGGCCTCCGCCGTAATCATCTACGGCACCGTACGTGAGGCCGGTGCGAACCGATTCGCGGCCGAACAGTTGCAGAACCGCTTCCTCGATAGCTATGAAAGCCGGATTCCGATCTATAAGGACTTCGAGGCTACAGATGACTTGCTTCGCCACCGCGATGTGGTCTTTGTGGGACGCCCGGAGGCCAACTCCGCGCTCTCCCTCTGGTCAGGAAGACTCGGTTTCAGCTATGAGGCCGCCGCTTTCAAGATCGATGGTGAAGTGCACGCCTCCGAGCGCGAAGGACTGATCCTGGCCACGAAGAACCCGCTCGACACTGCGCATATGGTACTCATCGTGGCCGGCAACAACGCTCTCAGCACAGTGAATTCCCAAAAGGCGGATCTGCCCGCCGATGAATATGTGATCGTTCGACAAGGCGACAAGCCGATTAAGGGTTTCATGCGAGATAACTCCTCCACGACGCAAGCCCCCAACCCAGACCGTCCCTAAGTGGGATGGGCATTTCAGCAGGCATCTCGGCCTAAACTGCCCCTTCGGGACGCTGGCGCCCTGCTGTTGCACCTTTTTCGAATTGAAGGGAACCAGAAATTGCCCGCGAGGGTTCACAAACATCAATAGAATTACCTTAGAACATGGGAAGCCGAGGTGGGCCTACCTTCCCATGGCGTTATCAATCGCGGTCAGAATCGCGTCAGGGGGTTGGGGCTGGCCTTGTGGGTTCAGGGCCGCGAAGTTGTAATTCATGGTCCTCGTGCGAATATGAAACGCCCCGTACCCGACCAGATACACGGCGTTCCGGCCTACCTGTTTGACCGCGTTCAAGCGTATTTCAAAAACATGAACTCCATTGTCAGCTTTATAATAGATTATTCCATTGCCGACGGACATCACCCCGACGCAGTAATCCTGGCCGCTTTTTCCGTGATCGTGGGCCACGCGAAAGGACACAAAGCCGTTATGCGGTATGAGAGAGGGAGGCGATGAGGGCTGCGTCGCGGGAACGGTGGGCGTCTCTTGCGTCTGGGGAAGCTGCGGTGGGGGAGATACCTGCGGCGCCGCAGGCCGCTGGAGCGAGGCTGCGACGGTGGTAACTTCCCCTGCTGCGAGCGTGACCGTCTCTTCGTGGTCCTGATAACCACTCAGCGAGACGCGCACGACATGATCTCCCGGCGCGAGCCGGGTCAACTTCAGACGCCCCTCCGGGCTGGTCGATCCCATCGGTTCATCGTCAATGTACACCTGGCTCTGCCCGGGACTGGAATTAATCACCAGCACGGGGGGAGAGGAGGCAGGCGCAGTGCGTGGGGCACCGGTGGGGGGGGTGGGAGTTCGGGGCGCCAGCGTTCGCAGCACGTTAACCAAGTCCTCGGTTCCACCGGCGTCGCGAATTTCCTTGGCTACGGAAGCAGTAACTTGAAAGGAGATGCCGGATTTCCGTGCCTCCTGCGCCACTTGGTCGCTGGGCACATCACCGGTAAGAAGATCAATGACGTCCTGCTTGGCGAGTTTCTTGGCAGCCTTTTGCGCGTTTCCGATTGAGGGCAGTAGAGCGACGACCGCTATCAGCGCCAGCAGCAGCGCGCGAATCTTCGGAATACGCTTACCCTCTGAACAGGAATCCATGCGCTTGGCCTCGGGGATTGCCCTCGCCCTTTTTATATCGCTACCGGCGTGACTCGTCAAGACCGCTGGAGGGATTAATCGTGGCAAGCTACGCCCTTTATTGCGCCCCACACTTGAAGCCTTCGTTCAGAATGTCATTTTCCTTCTTGCAGGCAGTAATGGTTGCGTCGAGTTTCTGACGAAGTTCGGCGTTGGAAGGATCCAGTTTCAAGCCTTCTCGGAATGAGGCGATGGCGTCATCGTACTCGCCCCGTCCCAGGTGCCATGTGCCCAGGGTGAGCTTCGACTTGACCTCCTTTGCGTCGACGGGCGGGGGGGTGACCACAGGCGGCGGGGGTTCCGTTATGGGGGTGGTCTTTGTCTTTTGGCTATGCCGAGTCGGCTCGGGAGTGGGCTCGGAACTCGGGGCCGGCGCGGGAGGCGTGGGATTAACAGCAGGCTCGGAAGCGGGAGTCTGCGTTACCGTTGGTGAAGGAGCGGGTGGAGGAGTAGGATTCGGATTCGGCGCCGGAGAGGGGTTCGAGAGGGGCTCCGGTGAAGCAGCCGGCGGACGCGTAGCAATATACAGTCCCCCTCCGCCGATGCCCATCAGCAATACGAAAAGTGCGACCCACATTCCCCAGCGGGATTCGGGCGGCTTGGGGCGCAAGGGCGGAGTTATAACAACCTGCGGCTGCGGGCGGACCATGGGCGGTGGCACGGGTTTGGCGGGCTCGACCGGTCGAACCGGTGGCGAGGGCGCACGGGGAGGAACGGCGACCGCTGCCGCGCCTCGATCGCCGCCGCTGGGATCCCGGCTTTCGTTGGCGCGAATCAGATCATCCGTCGTCAAGACCCGCGTCTTGCCAGGACTCGACATGTCCTGTTCGATTCTGTCAATCTCCTGGATCAGCGCGCGGGCAGAAGCCGGACGCTTGTCGCGGTTCTTTTCGAGCAGCCGCATGGTGAGGGCGGCCACATTCTCCGGCACTTGCAGTTCCGGATGCAACTCACCGATGGGCGCCGGCGGTTTCTGCATGTGGGCCAACAGCATTTCCATGGTGGTGTCAGCCTTAAAGGGCAAATCCGCGGTAAGCATCTGGTACATCACGATGCCGAGGGAATAAAGGTCGGCGCGGCCGTCCAGTTCATCTCCGCGCTTGCCCATGGCCTGTTCCGGAGACATGTATTGCGGCGTGCCGATCACCACGCCGGCGCCCGTCAGAGTCAGGCCAGCGGCCTCGCCCATCCGCGCCTCTTTTACTTTGGCAATTCCGAAGTCGAGAACCTTGACCATCTCGCCGTCGGGAGCATCCACCAACGCAATGTTGTCCGGCTTGATGTCGCGATGAACCATGCCCAGCTTGTGCGCCGCATCCAGCGCGCTTGCGGCTTGCTTGATGATCGACAACACGCGGTGAAAGGGCAGGGGGCCTTCCTCGCGGATGAGCTTCTTCAGACTCTTGCCATCGATGAACTCCATGACGATATACGGGCGGCCGTCTTCGGCCTCGTCAATATCGTCGACGCGCACGGCGTTGGGGTGCTGAAGCCGGCGGGTAATGACTGCTTCGTGTTTGAACCGCTTGACGAAAAGCTCGTCCGTGAGGAGTTCCGGCGCAATTACTTTCAGCGCCCGCATTTCATCAAATGCCAAGTGCAATGCTTTGTACACAGAGCCCATACCACCCTGCCCCACCTTGGCCAAGAGGCGGTATTTCCCGCGAATAATACTTCCATCCCCCCAGGTCCCGACTTCTTCCAGGGGACTACCATCTGCCGGGCAAACAGCGTAGGTGTTTGGATAACTTACTTGGCATGTTGGGCAGGTCTTCATGTCGCTCCCGTCGACACTAACTTTGCCAGAGTATACCACGAGCTGGCAAGAAGCGTATCGACTTGCTGCGTGGTGGGCACGGGTGTGGTATAACCGCCACTTGCATGCCACAGCGCAGGGTTCAACTCTATGACGATGATGAACTTTCCCCTGACGGTCGCCCACCACTTGGACGAACCTCCGCCGGCTCGAAGTTTACTTCGAGAGCGGCGGGCGGGCAAGCCTTAACCACTGTCGGGGCTCGGGCTTGGGGTTTCGCCCATATCCTCACCCCCCGACCCTGAGTCCCTGGCTTCCTAGCGTCTCATTCCGTCGGGGCGCGCCCAAAAGGGATGGGAGCGCGATATTCCCAATCCGCCGTGGCGCTGCTTTTGTACCGGTAGAGCTTGCAAACCTCGCATAGCTGCGCCACCACGTAAGAGCCTTCCTGATTCTGCCACTGATGGTGGCAGGCGCCGGCCAAGGGCTTCTTCTGCTCCGGCAGAATCGAATCATCCATGTTCTTCAACCATTCGACCTGTTTAACTATTTACACAGCCCAATTAAGGCACCTGGGACTATCGCCATGGCGGCGCAATCCTGCCGCCCGATGAAAGTACCGGGCGCAGTTTACTCCCTCACACCGGAATCGTCCAGTTCGGTATTCGTTCTTGTCGGTATTCGTTCGGTATTCGTTCGATTCGCTATAATCGATGTTGTGGGTGCTTACCTTTCGGCGTTTGCCGCCGGGCTGAGTTTCAGGAGTAAGGTTTGGGCCGCAACTCAAGGCCGAAGCCATTTCCGGCTTCTTCCACCTAGCGAGTGATTCAAGGGGTGCAGGCACCGGAATTTATCATGTAACCCAACCCCCGCGCCAAAGCATCTATACACTCATCATGGCTGCTGCACTGCACCGGGACCACGGGTGGATGCCGAATCACGATTTTATCCGCAAAGGCGTTCATGTGCTTGTCCCGTTACTAAGCCTGTTGGCGGCCCCTGGCAGAGTCGCGGCCGCCACGCAACCGCATGGAACAGTCAAGCTCATCGCCGAACAGACTTCAGTGCAACCGGCACGGCCCTTCTGGGTGGGCTTGTATTTCCAGCTTGAAAAAGGCTGGCACATCTACTGGACCAATCCAGGGGACTCCGGCGAGCCGCCACGGGTAAGATGGACCCTTCCGGCGGGTTTTCAGGCGGGACCATTGCAATGGCCTGTCCCGCGCCGGATCGAAGATCATTCGCTCATCGATTATGGCTATCCAAATGAGGTGCTGCTTCCGGTGGAGATCAGTCCACCGGCAAGCTGGGCTGGGGGAGCAGACGTGCAGTTGAGCGCCACGGTGACCTGGTTAGTCTGCCGCGAGATTTGCGTTCCGGAGCGGGCCGCTTTGGAATTGACGCTTCCTATCCGACGGGGGATGGCCGGGCTGCCATCCCCCCTGCATTCTCTCTTTGCCCAAGCCCGGGCCGATTTGCCGCGCCCGGCGCCCCAATTCTGGAAAGTGACGGTAAACTTGGATATGCATCGGTTTGTTCTCAACGTTGATACCGGAAAGCGGGAGGCGGAAGCCACGTTCTTTCCCCTCGAAGCCAACCAAATTGAGAATGCCGCTCCACAGAAGGCGATGCCGATATCTCGCGGAGTAAAGCTCGAAATCCAAAAATCGGATCAATTGCTTAAGGCTCCCGCGTATCTCGCGGGGGTATTGGTTTTTGCACGGGGTCTGGGCTTTGTGATCGAGGCGCCCGTAACCACGTCGAAATAGATAGCGGACTCATGGAATCCAAATCCGGGGAGGGTTGAATGATGAATCGCCGAATACCTCGCTTCATCTTGGCGGGTATAGTGGGGCTCATGGCGGGAACGGCCTGGGCAGTCCAGCCGGGGAATCCCGCGCCGGACTTCACCGCGCAAGACACCCATGGCCAAATCCAGACGCTGGCCCAATACAAGGGGAAATATGTAGTTCTCGAGTGGCACAATCGGGAGTGCCCCTACACCCACAAACATTACATGAGCGGGAACATGCAGCGCCTTCAGCGGGAATGGACCGCCAAGGGCGTGGTCTGGTTCACGGTGATCTCTTCCGCGCCTGGACAACAAGGTTACATGACCGCGGACCAGGAAAACGCCTATCTCCAAGAAGTCGGCGCCTCACCTACCGCGGTGCTGCTGGACCCCACGGGGCAGTTGGGACATCTGTACGGCGCAAAGAACACACCGCACGTGTTTGTCATCAGTCCAGCAGGGGTGCTCATCTACGACGGCGCCATCGATGACAAGTCGACCGCAGATCCGGATGACATCGCCTCAGCTCACAACTATGTATCGGCAGCGCTGCAAGAAGCCATGACGGGAAAGCCGGTCAGCACGCCGGTCACCCGTCCTTACGGCTGTTCGGTGAAGTATGCGCGTTAGAGGGCAGGCGTCAGGTCGCAGGGGGATAGTTCTTCCCCTGACACCTGAGCTTTTTCTTAGTGCGGATTAGGTATGCCACGCACAGCGCGGAAAGTGTCGCGGGCGATCAGAAGTTCCTCGTTGGTGGGAATCACTATTACCCGCACACGGCTGCCCTCGATTGAAATCTCACCTTCCTTGCCAACCATCGCCGAGTTGCGTGCGGAGTCGATTTGAATTCCCAGTTCACTGAGCCCTTCACAAGCCAGCGCGCGGATCGGCGGAGAATTCTCCCCGATTCCGCCGGTGAACACCACGCCATCCACGTGCCCCATGGCCGCGCTGTAGGCGCCAATGTACTTCTTGATGCGATAGCAGAAGACCTCAATCGCCAGTTTCGCTTGCTCATCACCCTTCGCGGAAGCCGATATCAGTTCACGCATGTCGTTCGACTCGCCGGAGATTCCGTAGAGGCCACAAAACTTATTGAGCAGAGTGGACATGTCGTGCAGGGTCAGTTCGTCCTTGGACATGATGTAGAAAAGCGCGGCAGGATCGATGTCGCCGCAGCGCGTTCCCATCAGTAAGCCCTCCTGCGGTGTGAATCCCATGGAGGTATCAACCGAGTGGCCTTTGTCGATCGCCGTAATCGAGCAGCCGTTGCCTAGGTGCGCGGTGATCAGGTTGACCTCGTCGCGCGCCTTCCCGAAAATCTGCCGGTAGCGAAACGCCACGTACCGGTGGGAAGTGCCATGGAACCCGTAACGCCGGATGTGGTAGCGCCGGTAGTACGAGTAGGGCAGTCCATAGACATACGCGTGCGGGGGCATGGATTGGTGATAGGCCGTATCAAATACCGCAACCTGCGGCACCTGCGGCATCACCTTCCGTGCCACGTAATAGCCGCGTAAATTGTGTGGATTATGCAGCGGCGCCAACTCCACGCAGTTCTGGATTTCCTCCACTACTCCATCGTCGATGATCACCGAGGAGGAAAAGCGCTCTCCTCCATGCACGATGCGATGCCCCACCGCCTGAATCTGCGCAATGTCCGCGATCGCATGGCATTCCTTCAGTGTCACAATCGCCCGGGTCAGCGCCGTTTGATGGTCGAGGATCTCTTCGGTCGTGGACCTGGCCGGATTGGGTGGAACCGTCACCTTCACGGTGGCTTCGTCCGTCCCAATACGATCCACACTTCCTTTGGCAATGCAGCGGTCGGTGTTGGCTTCAATCAGTTCACTGTCGGTTTCAATAAGTTGGAACTTAATAGAAGAACTGCCACAATTCAGAACCAAAATCTTCATTGCTCACCCCTGGGGCCTTCACCGCTTGACAAGGGATTAATGGACGATATATCCCCATCCAACGGTTGAAATAGCTATATATTATGACAGCGCAATATAACACTTCCATCTGCTCTCAACAAATCAGGGGCCAAACTTTGTGCCAAATTGTCGTTTCGACCTTCATACTGATTGCCTCGGGTATCTCTGTCCGATATCATGAATTCCTCACATCATGTCGAATGACGCCCACTCCGCGGTCGTGCGTGTGGAAGGTCTGCGCAAGCATTATGGGGACCTCGAGGCCCTGCGGGGAATAACCTTTGAAATCCAGGCCGGTGAAGTTTTTGGCTTGCTGGGTCCCAACGGCGCGGGCAAAACCACGACCATCGAAATCCTGGAAGGCCTGCGGCGGCCGGACGGCGGCATGGTAACGGTGTGTGGCATGGACCCGGGTCGTGAGCCAACCGCCCTCAAGGAACGTATCGGCGCGCAACTCCAGGCCACGGTGCTGCCTGACAAGATTCGCGTCGAAGAAGCCCTTGCCTTGTACGCCAGCTTTTACCTTCAGTCGGCCTCCCTGGAAATGCTGCTGGAACGGTTTGGCTTGGCGGAAAAGCGGCGGGCGTTTTTTGAAAAGCTTTCCGGCGGGCAGAAGCAGCGGCTGGCTTTGGCTCTGGCCATGGTGAATAACCCCGAACTCGTTTTGCTCGACGAGCCCACCGTGGGCCTTGATGCCCAACTACGCCGCGACATCTACGCCCTCATCGAACGCTTCCGCGAAGAGCGCCGCACCACCCTGCTGACGACACACTATATCGAGGAGGCCGAGCGCCTGTGTGATCGCGTCGCCATCCTCGACCACGGCCAAGTGATCGCCTTGGGCACGCCGCGCGAATTGGTGCTCCGCTCCGGCCAGGGCACGCGCCTTGAGGTGTCGCTTGCCCAGCCCGTTGCGCCCGACCGATTAAAACAGCTCGACGCCGTGGTCGATTGCCGCGAGGTTGAGGGCAAGTATTTCCTCCACGCGCAACCGACCGCCGTGGCCGTAGCCGCCCTGGTGCGCTTCCTGGAGGCAGAAGGCAACGCCTTGCTCGACCTCCACATCGCTCCACCCACACTGGAAGATGTGTTCGTAGACATGACCGGTAGAAGAATCGAGGAGTGAAGTAACATTCGGAGTCCGCTGTCCGGGATCCGGAGTCCGGAGTCTGAAGCGCATGACAACAATTCGACGCGCCCCCTGTGGCTCTGATCGCGCGTAGCGAAACCCCGTTCTAGCTTTCTCGACCCCGAACCCCGGACTGAGCGACTGATAAGTTGAGTAAGACCTGCTGCTATTTTCCCGACTCCGGACCCCGGACTCCGGACTGAGGGACAAGTGATATGATGCCCTCAATTCGAATCGCGCTCATGTCGATCAAGCTGGTGATGCGCACCAAGGTGGCGCTCTTCTTCACCTTTTTCTTTCCGCTCATCTTCCTGTTTGTTTATGCCGGCATCTTTGCGCACGGCAATCCGGAGGAAGTGGTTTATATGTTCGGGCCGGTGGTGACCTTGAACATCATGAGTAGCGGCTTCTTCGGGCTGGGACTGCAATCGGTGATGCAGCGCGAGCGTGGCAGCCTGCGCCGCTATCGTCTGGCGCCCATTGGACCAGGATCAATGGTGTTCAGCAGCCTGCTGGCGAACTATCTGCTGGAGCTTCCCACCATCGCGCTGTTGGTTTTCTGCGCCATGGTGTTCTTTCACATGCCGCTCAAAATCAACCCGCTTACCCTCCTCGTCCTAGTCACCGTGGGCACCTTCGCATTCGCCGGATTCGGACTCACCATTGCCAGCGTGGCCAACACCATGCAGGAGGCGCAGGTTTACAACAATGTTGTCTGGTTCGCCCTGCTCTTTCTTTCCGGCGTAACGGTGCCCTTGCCGATGCTTCCCGACTGGATCCAGCGCTTCGCCGCTTTCTTGCCTGCCACCTATCTGGTCAGCTCGTTTCAAGCCATCATGATGAAAGGCCAGTCGCTGTTCGAGCACAAGGCGGAAATGCTGGTGCTTCTCATCTCCGGAACCTTCGGACTGCTTTTTGCCTGGAAACTTTTCCGTTGGGAAAAAGAGGAAAAGATCTCCCCCCGCGCCAAGTTGGTCTCCCTCACTTTCATCGTGCCTTTTCTGGTCATGGGCATTTGGATGAACGAGTACGGGAACCTCAAAGCGACGTGGAAAGAGACTTACTCGCTCATGAGCCACGCGCCTCTCGCGGAGGGACAACATGCCGTCCCTGCCGACAGCGTTTTGCTTAATGGCTTCGAGAACCCTGAGGAATCCGAAAAACTGCTGAAAACCTGGCAAGTCTCGACGGATGTGAACGCTCCCGGCCGCTCGCTCGGCGAACTCGAGGTGATCTCACCCGGCGCCACGGGCACGGGACATGCTCTGCGCTTTAAGGGGCACGTCGAAGCCACCCCCGGTTCGGACCGGGGAAGCGTCACCGTCCGCTACCCATTCACTCTCCCCACCGGGGCCCCGAGTTGGCGCGGGATTCAGTTTGAAGTACGCGGCGATAGCCGTCTTTTCCAGGTCAAGATCACGCCTGCGGATCCGACCCTGCCCGCACCCACCCTCACTTTTATCCCTGACTCCCAATGGCAAAGCGTTCGCTTGCCCGCGGCGTGGCTTGCCACCCCCAACCACGGCAAAAGCACCTTGGTTTTGGAATTTCGTGCCGACGGCCCGCCCGGAAACTTTCAGCTCGACATCGATGAAATTCGCTTCTACTATACGCGCGGTCATAAATAATTGCGAATATTTGTGAGATGTGCTTTCATGTAGAGCATGAAAGCGCTGACGGTTGCTGAGGCTTCGGTCATCGTTCTGGGTTTGCAGGATGAGATTC
>JBEKNU010000244.1:0-11597 GCA_049522495.1 Terriglobia bacterium | reverse complement strand
AAAGGAACGCTGCTGCTCGGCGTGCGAGCCGTGCTCGCTGAAACCTACGAGCGCATCCATCGCAGTAACCTGGTGGGAATGGGCGTGCTGCCCCTGCAATTTCGCGAAGGAGAAAGCGCCGCGACCCTCGGCCTCAGCGGGCAAGAGGTTTTCGACGTTGCCGGCCTGAGCAATGCCATTCGCCCGCGCTCGGAAGTCACCGTGACCGCCGTCTCGCCGGATGGCGTCAAGCGCAGCTTCCTGGCGGTAGCCCGCCTCGACTCGGCTGTGGAAGTGAACTACTACCGCAATGGTGGTATCCTGCCCACGGTGCTCCGCAGCCTGCTGAAGTTGGCGTAATCTCGCGGGTGCCTTCAGACCCGAAATGCGATCAATATGTCAGTTCTCAGCCAAGCCCGGCCGGCCATGGACCAGAGGCGGGCAATGGTCCCGCTCCATGGTAGTTTTTGGATTCCGGCGCGCGAAGCTTTTTGGCTGGCGCTGGAGGAACTCCGCACCCACAAGCTGCGGTCCTTCCTTACGCTGCTGGGGATCGTCATCGCCACCAGCACCCTGATTGTGGTGATGTCGGTCGTGAACGGAATGAACCTCTATATCGCCACCAGAATCGCCAATCTCGGAACCAACACGTTTGTACTCTACCAGTTCAAGTGGGCGCAGCCATACGACACGTATCTGAGAGCTCTGCGGCGCAACCGGCCCATCCGCCTCGCGGAGTACGAGTACTTGTGTGACACGCTGAGCGGCTACGAAGCCATCAGCGCCATCGCGCTCGTGCAAAACAGACCGCAGGCGCGATACGGCGGCCACTCGATTGACGAGGTGCGGCTGGAGGGCGTCACTTCCAGCCACACCTACATCGGTCGGGAAAAGGTGGCCTATGGACGCTATATCACCGACCAGGACTATCGCCACAATACGCAAGTTTGCTTTGTTGGCCAGGACATCGTGGACAAACTCTTCCCCTCGGTTGATCCGCTGGGCAAGGAATTGACGGTGGGAGGCCATAACTTCACCGTGGTGGGCGTGGCGGAGAAGGTCGGCTCGACCTTCGGCATGAGCCAGGACAATTTTGTATTTATTCCTCTCGGCACTTACCGGAATCTTTTCATGGCCAACCTGGAGCTGATTGTCTATATCAAAGCCCCGGACGCTCGACACATGATGGAACTTGAGGACGAGGTCCGGGTCCTCATGCGGGTGCGCCGCCACGTGCCCTACCACGAGGACGACACCTTCGGCATCAACGCCTCGGAAACGCTGATGGATACCTGGCAGGCCCTGACCGGTACGATTTTTGCCGTCACCATCGGCGTTGTGGCGGTCTTCATGGTGGTGGGCGGAATTGTGATAATGAATATCATGCTGGCCACGGTCACCGAGCGCACGCACGAGATTGGCATTCGGAAATCCGTGGGGGCGAAGCGCAGCGACATCCTGTGGCAATTTCTGATTGAAGCCGCGGCCTTGGCTGGACTTGGGGGCTTACTGGGAGTGCTGTTGTCCTACGCCCTCGCGTGGCTGGTTGCCATCGTCTTCACCGCCGAAGTCCCCTCCAGCGCCGTGATCCTGGGAGTTTCACTCTCGACCATGGTGGGGCTCTTCTTCGGCATCTACCCAGCCCGCAAGGCGGCGACTTTGGATCCCATTCAGGCGTTGCGGGCGGAGAAGTAACATGAAGACTTACTTGCGCGCGGTCGGTGAAAACCTATGGTTGGCCCTCGACACTCTGCGCGCGCACAAGTTTCGGTCGTTCCTCACCGTGCTGGGCGTCCTAATCGGCACCACGACCGTGATTCTAGTCGCTTCCATTATCGCGGGACTCGATGCGCAGTTGGTGCAGGCGGCCGAGCAATTTGGAACGAGAGTGGTGTGGCTTTACAAGCTCGAATTGGGCACCCCCCACCGGCTGACGCGTGAGGAGCGGCTGCGAAAACCGCTCAGCTACGACGACGCGATGGCCATCAAAGAGCAATGCCCCGCCGTGGAGGAAGTGTCGGTGTGCCTGCTCAGCGAGTTTACCGGGTTTAGCTTGCCGCCCTCCACGGTGCGCTACAAGGGCCGGGAGATGTCAGGGGCGCAGTTCATGGGTGTGGACGCCAACTATCTGACGCTCGCCAGCGCCTCTCTCGACAACGGCCGTTTCTTCACCCAGACGGATGATTTGCATCGCCGGGAAATTGTCGTACTCGCCGCCAACGTGGTGGAGCAACTCTTTCAACACGAAGATCCCGTCGG
Organism: Terriglobia bacterium; assembly: GCA_049522495.1. GTDB lineage: Bacteria > Acidobacteriota > Terriglobia > UBA7540 > UBA7540 > Bog-366. The sequence continues at coordinate 9,359 of JBEKNU010000244.1, read as the reverse complement.
CAAGAACATCGTGGTGGATGGACACACCTTCGAAGTCATCGCCACCCTCAACAAGTTCAAGGGAGTCCTGGGGGACAGTCCCGACGACCGCGACATCTTTATTCCCTATTGGACCTATAAGAAACTCTACCCTGCGGCGAAAGATCATTTCATCAGCGCCCTGGCTTCCCCCGGAAAGTTGGACGAAGCGCAGGACGAAATCCGCGGCCTCCTGCGCCGCCGCCGGCACGTGAAACCCAGTGAGCCGGACAACTTCGGGATCTCTACGGCCGAGTCCGTTATCTCCGAGTTTCGTGACATTATCGGCAGTGTGGCCCTGGTGATGGTAGTGATTTCCTCCATCGGCCTGCTGGTCGGCGGCATCGGCGTCATGGACATCATGCTGGTGTCGGTAACGGAACGCACCCGGGAGATTGGTGTGCGCAAGGCCGTGGGCGCGCGTCAGCGGGATATCGCCTGGCAGTTCCTGCTGGAGGCCGTGGCGCTCACCGGTTCCGGCGGACTTATGGGAATCGCCGTGGGCTGGCTGCTGAGCTTCCTCATCCGAACCCTGGTGCCGAGCCTGCCGTCAACTGTCCCTCTTTGGTCCGTGGTAGCAGGCTTTGTGGTCTCGACAGGCGTCGGTTTGTTCTTCGGTCTCTGGCCAGCCTTGAAGGCGGCGCGACTCGATCCCATCACCGCCCTCCGGTATGAGTAGCGCCTTGTGAGGGGTAGACGTGGACTACGGGCCAAATCTCCTTGTCTCCTCGTTGCTGGGTGTACTATTCTGAACAGTTTCCTTGTTAGATTCTGGCGACATAATTGCGTCAGTGACAAGAAATCGACCCAGGGAGGGCTATTTTACCCATGACAACTTATAACGGGAACCCTGTCCCGCCGGAAGGCCAAGCCATCCGTTACGTGGACGGCGGGTTTGTAATTCCTGACACACCGGTTATTCCCTACATCGAGGGCGACGGAACCGGGCGCGACATTTGGAAGGCCTCGCAGCGGGTTTTTGACGCGGCGGTGGAGAAAGTTCTTGGCGGCAAGCGGCGCATTGTTTGGTACGAGGTCTTTGCTGGGGAAAAAGCCTTTCGAAAGTTCGGGGAATGGCTGCCGCAAGGCACGCTCGATGCCATCAAAGAATTTCGTATTGCCATCAAGGGCCCGCTCACGACTCCGGTGGGTGGCGGAATTCGCAGCCTGAACGTAGCGCTGCGGCAACTGTTGAGTCTCTACGCCTGCTGGCGGCCGGTAAAGTACATCCCGGGCGTGCCGTCGCCCGTCCGGCGTCCCGAGAAGATGAACATCATCATCTTCCGCGAGAACACCGAAGACGTTTACGCCGGCATCGAATGGCGCGAAGGGACTCCCCAAGCGAAGCGTCTTATTGAATTTGTAAATGCCCTGCTGAAGGAAGACAACATCAAGAAGCAGGTGCGGAGCGACTCCGGCGTGGGAATCAAGCCGATGTCGATTACAGGCACCAAGCGGCTGGCGCGGCGCGCGTTGCAGTATGCCATCGCCAAAGGCCTGAAAACGGTGACCCTGGTCCACAAAGGCAACATCATGAAGTTCACCGAAGGCTCGTTTCGCGATTGGGGCTACGAACTGGCCAAGGAAGAGTTTCGCGCGCAAATTGTGACCGAGCGTGAGAGCTGGATCCTCGGCAATAAAGACAAGGACCCCAACCTGTCTGTGGAAGCCAACGCGGCCATGGTAGAGCCCGGCCTGGAGATGGCGAATCAAGCCTTCCAACAGCAAGTCGCCAAGGAAGTGAAAGACTGCCTCGAGGCGCTATACTCAACGCACGGCAGCGGACAGTGGAAGAACAAGATTCTTGTGAATGACCGCATCGCAGATTCAATGCTCCAGCAGATTCTGACCCGCGCGGATGAATACCAGGTCGTCGTCACGCCGAACCTGAATGGTGATTACCTTTCTGACGCATGCGCGGCGCAAATCGGCGGTCTGGGCGTGGCGCCGGGCGCGAATATCGGCGACGGTTTTGGGGTGTTTGAGGCCACGCACGGCACGGCGCCGAAATATGCCGACAAGGACATGATCAATCCCGGCGCGGTGATTCGCTCCGGCGCGCTGATGTTTGAGTTTATGGGCTGGCCGGAAGTCGGCAAGCTCATTGAGGACTCGCTCGCTGCCACCATCGTGCAGCACCGCGTGACTTATGACCTGGAGCGGTTGATGCAGATGGAAGGGATCAAGGATGTGCAGACACTCGGCACCAGCGGGTTTGCCAGCGCCATTATCGAGAATATGGGGAAGATCGGGTGATCGGGAGATCGGGTGATCGGTTGAACAAAAGCCCTCTTGACCTGAAGGGTTAGCCGTTCACCCGATCACCGGGTCTCCGGATATCTTGGGAGGGGGAGGGCATCATGCGTAAGAAAGTAACAGTAATTGGGGCAGGAAATGTGGGGGCGACACTTGCGCACCGCATCGTGGACAAGCAACTCGCAGACGTCGTCGTAATTGACATTCTGGAGGGCGTGCCGCAGGGCAAATGTTTGGATTTGCTGGAAGCGGGCCCGATAGAAGGCTACGACGTCAAGGTCAAGGGAACGAACGATTACAAGGACACAGCGAATTCCGATATCGTCGTGATGACAGCGGGGTTCCCGCGCAAGCCCGGCATGAGCCGCGACGACCTGCTCCGGGCAAATTTTGAGGTCGTGCATTCCGCCATCGAACAGGCGGCGAAGTATTCGCCGGAGTCGATCCTGATCGTGGTGACGAACCCGCTCGACGCCATGGTGCAAACCGCCTACCGCGTGAGTGGCTTTCTAAAGAACCGGGTGATTGGCATGGCCGGCATTCTGGATTCGGCGCGCTACCGGACGTTCCTCGCCGAAGCTCTGAACGTTTCCGTGCAGGACGTGGAAGGCTTGGTTCTGGGCGGCCACGGCGACACGATGGTTCCGGTGCCGAGTTACACCACGGTGGCGGGTGTCCCGATTATGCAGCTCATGCCCAAAGAGCAACTTGACAAGATCATCGACCGGACACGCAAGGGAGGCGGCGAAATCGTGGCCCTGCTCAAAACCGGCAGCGCGTTCTATGCCCCGTCGGCCGCCGTCGTGCAGATGCTCGACGCGATCTTCAATGACCGCAAGAAAATTCTTCCCTGCGCGGCCTATCTCGAGGGTGAGTACGGAATCAAGGGGCTGTTCGTCGGCGTGCCAGTAAAGCTGGGCGCACGGGGCATCGAAGAAATCGTTCAGATCAAGCTGACGCCGGAAGAACAAGCTGCGCTCGAAAAATCCGCCGCCGCAGTGAAGGAGTTGGTGGAGATTATCGGCGTGTAGGGGCGCGCGGCCATTCGCACTGTCGTAAGGGCCGTTCGCGAACCGCCCCCTTTCTAAATTAGCAAGCGCGGAGCTGTTTTGTTGGCCTGTGATTCGCCTGGCGTTATTTCACTTCCACAATCTTCACCGCATTCATCACCACTGCTGTCTTGGGCCGATCATTTGAACCGCGGGGTGTATTGACAATTTTATCGACAACTTCCTGGCCCTTTACGACCTGTCCGAAAATAGTGTGATGGTGATCGAGCCAATTTGTCGGCGCCACGGTGATGAAAAACTGCGAGCCGTTGGTGCCCGGCCCGGCGTTGGCCATGGCGAGGCGGCCGGGACGGTCGAACGAAAGGTCATCCACGAACTCGTCCTGAAACTTGTAACCCGGCCCACCCGTGCCGGAGCCGAGCGGGCAGCCTCCCTGAATCATGAATTTCGGTATCACGCGGTGGAAGACCAGGCCGTCGTAAAAAGGCCGCTTGGAACGCTCGCGGGTTTGGGGATCCACAAATTCCTTCGTGCCCTGCGCGAGCCCTACAAAGTTTTGGACGGTCACCGGCGTCTTGTCAGGGAAAAGCTCGCAGGTAATTTCCCCGAGAGTGGTGTCAAATACAGCATAGTGGCCCGGCTTCAAATCGCTCATGAATTCTCCTGTTCAGGTGATGATACCGGCATGGCGCCGGCTTCACAATTGCCCGCTACTGAGGGCGCAATCCTCCCGTTTACGATCGTGCTGCATGGGCGAACGTTCACTTTGAAGGTGCCGCCGGTTGGCTCTTCACAACTGGCGTGGGCGGCACGGTCACTGCGGTCTTGATTGTGTCAAGCAAAGGAAAAGACTTTTCGAGATATGCTTTCCCCTCTTTTTGAATCCGGTTCTGGTCGGGACCATTACCGTTGGGCTGGCCCTCCCCGTACTCGCCATAAAGCTTGTCAATCACCTCCATGCCGCTAATGACCTTGCCAAAGGGAGAGAATCCCATGCCGTCGAGTCTCGAGTTCTCACCCAAATTGATGAACACCTGGGTGGTGCGAGTGTTAGGACCGGCAGTCGCGAAGGTGAGCATTCCGGGCTTGTTGCTTTGTGTGACCTGGTCATCGTCGATCTTGGCGTTTTCCCAGACCCGGGAAACATCCGGCCGGGGGCTGATGCCGAACTGCACCACAAACCCCTGTAGCACGCGGAAGAACGCCGCGCCGTCGAAGAAGTGATATGTCACCAGATTGTAGAAGCGATCGGCCCCTCGCGGCGACCAATCGCGCGTCACCTCGACAACGAAATCCCCTTTGGTGGTGACGAACTTGGCATCAAAGACCGCTGGAGCTCGAAGCTTGAGCGACGCCGGGTTGAGCAGCGAGGCGCTGCTCCTCGGCGCGGTCGTGGCTTGGTGCGCCGCGGGGTTAGTGGTCTTCGTCGCTGTCGAACCAGCTTGGGGAGCCGCCCAGGCGGCGGAGGCGGCCATGAGCGCCAAAGCAAGCGCTGCCACCATCAAGATTCGAACGCTCAGCTTCCTCATAAGTCCTCCAGTTTCGGATTTCAATGGGCAGCCTACATCTGGAGCGCCACCTGCTCCACCTGGCGCATGACACGCAGGACATTGCCGCCCAGGATTTTCTCCAGATCTTCCTCACGATAACCACGACGGGCGAGTTCATGGACCAAGGCTGGAATTTTGGAAACGTCTTCCATGCCGCGCGGCGCGGAGTCAATGCCGTCGAAGTCGGAGCCCAAGCCGACGTGATCGATTCCACCCACCTTCACGGCATGGTCAATGTGGTCGGCAATGGCCGTGTAAGATGGCACAGGCAAGTCCTTGGTCAATTGCTGTTCGATGCGGACCTCTTCGAGATACGAAAGGCGTTTGCCTTGCTTCGCGACGCGCGCGCGCGCCTCGGCAAGTTGGTTTTCGACCTGCTTTTCAATTTTCCCGTAGCCCTCAAGGTAGGCCTGGCTGAGGAATCCAGAATAAAAATTGATGTCCATGACCCCGCGGTTTTTGGCGAGGGCACGGATCATGTCGTCGGTCATATTGCGCGGGGCACTGCACAAAGCGCGGCAGGAAGAGTGGGAAGCAATGAGCGGCGCCTTACTCACGGCCAAGGCGTCGTAAAAGGTGTCGTCGGAAACATGAGAGATATCCACCATCATACCGAGTTGGTTCATGCGCTCGATGGCTTTGCGGCCCAGGGGCGAAAGCCCTTTCCAAGCCGGCTTGTCGCCGGAGGAATCGCCCAGGTCGTCATTTTTCGTGTGGGTCAACGTCATGTAGCGGACGCCCAGGCGATAGAAGGTATCAAGCACGTGCAGATCGCCTTCAATCTGGTGGCCCCCTTCGACTCCTATGAGGACGGCGATTTTCCCTTCGCGGTGCAGGCGCTCGATGTCGTCCGCAGTGGTAGCCAAACCCAGCACGTCCGAGTGCCTCGCGACCTGTTGGTCGGTCACGTCAATCAGGTCCAAGGCGCGATGGATCAGGTCCTGCCGGGGCCAGGTCACATCCACCCAAATGGAAAAAAACTCGGCGCCCAGATGCCCGGAGCGCATCTTGGGGATACTGATCATATAAGGACTGGCGGGGCTGGCGAGGTCGTAGCCTTCCTCGAGCATGGCCTGGGGCGTGTCGGCGTGTGTATCAATAATAATCGCGTGATCCAGCGCCTGCGCAGCCACTTGGCGGGCATCCGTGGGCGTTTGGGCGAAGGCCCGCGGGAGGGCCGCCGGCCTCGCGCAAAACACTAGCAACGCGCAGGTTAGCGTATATTTTTCCAAGCGTCTAAGCCGCATAAGTCAGGAGCCAGCAATTATCACGATGCGCGGAAGGTTTTGTCAAACCTAAACTGACGTCCATTGTGTCAGGCGAAGGGAGAAGGCAGGCAGACGGAATTTTGCTGAAAAGATACAATGCGCCGTTGCTTGCCATGTGCAGCTTGAGTATAATCCTAAGTTACCCCGGGACCCTCAAGGGAGCGAAGCGTAATGGCGGAAATGGATCTGGTTCTTATTGTAGCCAAGATAGTTGACGAGATGCGAAAAGCGGGGGGTTCTCCCTCCGACCAGGATTTGAACCGCCTGGCGGCGCAAGTCTCAAATGGTTTCAAAGCCAAGAAGGAGGAGGTAGCCATCTTGCGTCTTTCCACCGACGCGCGGATGCTGAGTTTTATCTTTCCCATCAAACTCTCGCAAGTCGGGGCTATTCCCCTCACCACCACGCATTCGTTGGCAGCAAAGACCATCCGCGACAAGCGCGGTGAGATCGTGAACAATTTTCCCACTTACAAACACGCGACGGTTTTTGAAGCCGTCGACCTTTCTGACCAAGAGAAAGCTGTACCCATCCAGAAAATCATAAGTTCACCTATGATCGTGGAGGGAAAGATTGTGGGGGTGATCCAAGTCAGCCGCAAGGCACGGCCTGGCGAGCCCGTAGGTCCTGACTTCACGCAGGCGGACTTGGCGCAACTCTCCACCGTGGGTTCGATTTTGGGAAAGTATATCTCGGAGTTACCCCCCCCTCCGTTGACTAGATCGAAGGACCCTTCCAAGACTTAATGGGCGCGCTGGGACATCCCGCTGGCAATCAAACGCGCGGGAGCAGATCATTCCGTTTTTTTCCTTCCTAAGCATCTCCGCATCCGATGGTAAACTAGGTTGTTCCATCCGGGGCGCAGCGGAATCCGCAAGCTGCACCCGAGCACAGCCCGGATCATGAGAGACATCCGCGTTCGCTTTGCGCCCTCACCCACGGGATACCTTCACGTGGGGGGCGCGCGCACGGCGCTTTACAACTGGCTTTTCGCGCGTCACGTGGGCGGGGCTTTCATCCTCCGCATTGAAGATACGGATGTGGACCGCTCGAAGCCCGAACTCACCACGGCCATTCTGGACAGCCTGGAATGGCTAGGCCTCCATTGGGATGAAGGTCCCGTCTATCAATCCCAGCGGCTTGATCGTTATGCCGCGATGGCAATGAATCTCGAACGCTCGGGGCATGCCTACCCTTGCTTTTGCGCCTCGGAGGAACTCCAGACCAAACGCTCCAAAGCGGAAGCCGAGCGCCGGCCATGGAAGTATGACGGCACATGCCGGGCGCTCACTGCATCCGATCAGGAGCGGTTGCGCGCGGAGGGCCGCCCTGCGGCAGTGCGCTTCCGCGTGCCGGACTCCGGCCGGACCAGCTTCGAGGATCTGGTCTTTGGCCACATTGAAGTCGAGCACCGTGACCTCGAGGACTTCGTGCTCCTGCGCTCGGAGGGCCATCCAACTTATCATTTGGGGGTGGTGGCCGACGATCTTGACCTGCGTATTTCCCATGTAATTCGCGGTGCCGACCACATCTCCAACACCCCGAAGCAGATCCTGATGTACCAGGCGCTGGAAGCGCCCGTGCCGGCCTTCGCGCACCTGCCGCTGATCCTCGGGCCGGACAAACAACGCCTGTCGAAACGGCATGGGGCAACCTCGGTGGGCGCCTATCGCGAGCAAGGGGTCCTGCCTGAAGCATTGGTCAACTTCCTAGCGTTGCTCGGCTGGACGCCCCCTGGACAAAAGGAAATTGTGCCGGTCGAGGAGATGATTCGCGAATTCGATCTTGCGGCTGCCTCCAAATCGAATGCCGTTTTCGATCTGGAGAAGCTAGCGTGGATGAACAGCGAGTACTTGCGCCATCTGCCGGAGGAACGGTTGCTGCCTCTGGTCGAGCGAGAATTGACGGAAGCGGGACTGGGGGTTCGGGACTCGGCATGCGGGATACAGGAGGAAGAGGGGTTCAAACGGACCGTTCTGCTGCTTCAATCCCGGGCACGGATACTCAAGGACTTCTCGGGCGCTTTCCGAGCGTTTTTCAGGGAGGATTTTGAATACGATCCCGAGGCAGTGAAAAAATTTTGGAAGGACCCAGCGCTATCAGCCCTTCTCGATGCGCTTGCCGAACGCCTGGCGGCAACCGAACCCTTCGATTTGGCTGGAACAGAGAAGACCTTGCGCAGCCTGGCGGAAGAAAAAGGCGTGAAGGCGGGGTTGCTGATCAACGCCACACGCGTGGCGCTGACCGGTCAGGCCGTGGCGCCAAGCTTGTTTGATGTAATGCTGGTGTTGGGGCGCGATCGCGTGGTGGCGCGCTTGCGTCGCGCTGCGGATCATTTGGGCTCCACGGCGGACCGGCCCGCCCCCCTGGCAGGCTAAGACCCTTTGGCAGCGTCCATCTTTTTGCGCAGGGTTTGGTAGGTTTCCACCACCACAATGGCGGCGGCGAGGACAGCTCCTGCCGTCGCCAGCACTTCCGTGGCGCTTTTCAAGAACTTCAGCAGTTTCCACATGCTATCGCTCCTCCGATCGGCAGCCAGGTGCCTTCCGGTATGCCTTCATTATACCTTTGCAAGCCGAGGAATGTCGCGTGCACACCTTGCGCTGATATTTCCAGCAAGCCGCAGCAGCGTGGTAGGGAAAACCGCTTCTTGCCCGCGCTGCCTGGGTTGAAAAAGAGCTTGCCGCCAAGAATCAGCGCGCAAGGCTCATGGCTGTGACCAAAAATTACCACCCGGCAATCTGCTGGAAGACTCTTCAGAAACCGGCGGCAGTGCTCAGCCGCTTTCCCTTCCAGGGAACTCGCCTGGGTCCAATCGCGTAACGCCGACTGTGGCTTGGACAGTTCGTGCACCATATGGATTTCGACGCTGCCGAACCTCCGTGTGACGGTGGGTTCGAGATCCAAAGCAGCCGAATCGATGTTGCCCCGTACCGCTTGAACCGGTGCAATGGCACGGAGTTGGTCGAGCACAGCACCGGATCCTACGTCACCGGCGTGGAAGATTTCGTTGACGCCGTGCAATAGTTGTGGGAGATGCGTATCAAAGTATCCGTGCGTGTCGGAGACGATGCCAATTTTCATAGGAGTGAGAAACCAGGAGCCAGGAGTCAGAGTCGAAACTCGAAGTTCGGAATTAGTATGTCGTTTCACTTAAACATGTTCACATCACATCATTAAAGCGTCCAACTTCTTCCAGCGATGAACCACGGGTGCGGCGTTGATTTCGGCAACCCCGAGCAGGATTCGATCCCGCAGT
>JBEKNU010000243.1:0-11612 GCA_049522495.1 Terriglobia bacterium | reverse complement strand
CAGTGCATGCAGGCGATGGGAATGAACGCCTCCCGCCTCGCCGTTCCCTCCATTCCATTCGAAACCTTGCGGACCAACATCGGCGTCAATCCCGTTCGCGGAGTAGCCCGCGCCTGGGCAGGCGGAACGTTGTTTTCCGCCGCGCATGCCACCGTGCACGCGCCGCACCCGGTGCAGCGGTCCAAGTCGATCACAAATCCGTAGCGGGCACTCATGCTTGCCTCCCTGCCGGCGGCTCACGCAAGTTCGACTCCTGGTAAAGTTTGGTAGCGAGCGCCGGAAATACGGGCGGAACCCAAGCCGTGGCCCAACTGCCGGCGTGCGCAACGCGGTTCTCCATCGGCCATTCTTTCAGTTCGCAGCGGAGCTTGCCGGGACCGGGCGGTTCTCCCATCCAAACGGCCCCCTGGCGGAGTTGCTCCTCGAAATGTTGGGCCGAATCGAGCTTCGCAACCGCGGTGGGATGCTCGCCATAGACCGTGCCCTGCCGGGCGCGATAAATTTCCTCGCAACGCGCGTGGATGAGTTTCTCCACCGCCGGCAAGGTGGGATCGATCTGCAACAGGAATTGTGCGGCACTCCGGACTTCCCGTGGAGGCTCGGCCAGGTTCAGGGCCACTGCATACGTCTCGCGAGCGGAAGTGGGGGGCGTGGGCACGTCGGTAAGCTCCTCCAGAAATCCGGGGGCGGGCAGCAGCCAGCCCGCGCTGTTGCCGCCGCCATCCCACGCCGCGAAACGAAAAACTTCGGCATCTGTCGGAGCAGCAAATTCCCAAGGCACGGTCGAGTCAACCAGCACGGCGCGAAGAGGGCCGGGCACGGAATCAGCCGGAACGCGCGAAGGAACGTCTTTCCTTTTCTTAACGATTCCGCCGGGAGTTCCCACCGCCCCGAGCAGAACGTTCAGCGCGGCAATTGCCGGGTTACCGTCCGCTGCGATGACCACCGCCGGCCGATTCTCCACCATCCTCTGCGCCAGCTCGCGAATCGCCTCGGGGGTCAATCCCGTTTGGGCGGCGGCCTCAGCCGGCGGTAGCTGCGGCAGGGGCCCCTGCGAAGTCACCAGGCGCTCTTCCCATAGAACCCGCGCCACGCCCGCGGCGAGTGCCGCTTCGCTTCCCTCACGAACGGGAACCCATTGCCAGGCGCGTGCCGCGGTCCGGGACAATGTCGGCTCGATCTGGATCAAACGCAGTTGCGGGTCGGCGGCGCCGCCTGCCCGCTCGCTCCAGAGCCGCGTGAACCGGCCAGGTGTTCCCCAGCCATCCAGAACGGGCGCGCCAAAGCTCACGACGGTGCGGGCGTTTTCCAGATCAAAGCCGAGCGACGCCACGGGAACCCCACTCCAGTTTGCATAGGGCGCGAGCGCCTGACTCTCCGCGCTGAGCACAATCTGGTAGCTGCCCCGGCGCTTTCGGGTAAACGCTTCGAACACCGACGACGCGGCCCTTCCGGGCCGGCCATCGACGATGGCGATGGGTCCCTCACCACAAGCTTTCTGGAAGGCCGCCTGCGCCTCGGTCCAGGACGCGGCGCGTCCGGCGTGGCGCACTTCACGCAATCTGCGCGGATGCCAATTCAACTGGTGAGCGGCAAAGGCCAGGGGACACAGGGCGCCCCGAGTCAGCGGATGACTACCGACCCCGGCAACCCCCACCGGATAGTTCGCGGCCATGCGGACGCGCATGCCGCAACCACCCTCACACAAAGTGCAGACCGAGTACTTCGTCTCCACGGGCCCGTGCGCCGGCTGTGGAATCCAGGGAAAGTTCTGCGTCCAGATGGAGACGTCGCTCAACAACTTCCACGGCACGGGGGTAAGCACGAGCCCCGCGAGGGCTCCGGCACCGCCGATCAACATGTCTCGCCTGTTAACCTTCATCGTTGCTCCTTCACTTATGACAACCGAGGCAGCCCACCTCGACGTTGCGGCGGTGGTGGCAGTCTTCGCAGTCGCTCATCTTCATGCCATCTCCCGGAGCGCGCCCGAGGCGGGAGATGGAATGGCCCCAGATATCGCGGCTGTAACCGCTGATGCGGTTTTGTTCGTAAATTCGCGACTGGTCCGATTCCCCGATGGCTCCGTGGCACTCGCCGCAGGCCAAGCCGGCGCGACGGGTGTGGATCGCATGCGAGAACCAGACGTTGGCCGGCTGCCGCGAATAGACCAGCCAGGGTGTTTCGCGTGACGGTTTGATGTAGACGTCAACCAGCGTGGCTTCCGATTTGGATGTTCCGACCTTGTCGGCGTGGCACCCCGCGCAGGTTTCTATGCCAGGATTTCCTCTAAATTCACCGTCACTCCCGAGCGCATGGCAGGCATCGCACTGGGTAAGGCCGGATTTTTCACTGTGTGTTTTGTGCTGGAAGGTCAGAGGTTGTTCCCGCCGGACGTAAAGAGCGCGCGGAAAAGCCGTCCAACCGGTTACGATGGCCAGTCCCATTCCAATCCCCGCGATAAAAAGGTTTTTCTTTACGGACATTCCTTTGACCCCCACTGCGTGTTGGAAAAAAATTGTTGGAGCAAACACACCAGTTGTTGCCGCGACAGCAACTGACCCACTCCGCGCACGGGCTTGCCGCCGTCGCAGCTCAGCTTAAGCGTCGCGTGGATTTCCTGCCCCAGCCGCTCCCGCTCCTCTGCTTGCCAGGCCGCCGCCTGTGGTCCCCCGATTAGACCGGCCCTCGTCCGCTCTGGCAGTTCCCACCCGGCAAATAACCATCCCGAGCCGTAGGGATCGGCAATGACGCGTTTGGGATCGCTGCGCAGGTAGGTGTTCACTTTCTGGATCAGGAGGGGATTGGGGAACGTCATGGGCCACTCCACTCCGTGGACAGTTAGCGCCACCACTGGTCGATGCGTCCCATGCGTGGTCACAAACGTTACCCCGTCAACGTTCACCACCACATCGCCCAGAAAAGCGTCAATTCCGATGTGACAAAGGCCGGATTTTTCTTCCGCCAGCCAGAAGTGGTTCGGGGCGTACAGAAAGCCCGCCGGGGCGGCGTGTGCACCGTCCGGCCGCGCCAGAGAAAGATAGGAATCGCAAAAGCGGTAGCCGCCGTCCCCGCAACTCGAGAATTCCGTTTCGCTAAAGGGAATAAGTTTTGTCGGGGATGAAGCCTCGCAATACTGCACGCGGACCTCTTCAAGGTGTGGACAGCGATCTCGCCTCAACTCATCCTTTCGAACGAGGTCGCAGTGGTAATACTCCGGCGAAGCACAACGCCCTGCGCTAGATGCCCCGGGTCCATCGAGGATGAGCTTCCGTGCCGGAGCGGCATGACAGTACTGTGCGCGGCCTTCTTTAAGAAATGGGCACGCCATGGTTTCTCGCTTAGCTTTGTTCCTTCACTGCCGATTGCTCGGGCAATGGTTTGACTCGCTCGCCCCCATCCGCCATGGTCAGTCCTAATCCCGGCACCAACTGGCCGTCACGCGACATTGCGTCCATTCCCTCGTTGAGGCTGGCCACATTGCGGGCCTTCCTGTACCTGCCCACAAACTCCCAAACCAGCGCGTACGCCACAAGCAACACCCCCAGAAGCACTACAACTCCCAGTGCAATGTTTGTTACGTTCAGCCAAAAAACCCAATCATCCTTCGGCATTTCAGGATTCCTCCCGTCTGCAAAGAACAGCAGTCAACCTCATCTAATGCAAGTTCTCTGCCAGAGCACGTTTTCAACGGCTTGCGCGTCCCAATGCAGTGGAAGGGGCCGGATTTCCCGACGACGCCGTTGGAATTGCCGACACAACCGCCTCGCCTGGAATGCGCTGTAGGCCTATTTGCCGCCGGCTTGTTTGTTTTTCACGTGCGTGGGATCAGCGATTGGCGGGTTAGTCATGGCTCTGTTCTGCGCATGCTCTCGAGAATGATTCGTGACTCATGGCTTCCCGGAACTGGCCGAAGGAGCTCCCGACAAGTCGAGACAGGCGCTGCGCCGCGCTTCAAAACCCGTGGTGAGAAATGCGGGCTGGCGCCGGTCCAATCAAGGCAACAGGAATTTTTCGAAATTCTCAAGGACTTGGCGGGCGATTTCTTCTTCGGTCAAATTGCGGAGCCGGGCGAGTTCCTGGGTGACTCCGCGGACATAGGCTGGCTCGTTGCGTTTGCCGCGATAGGGGACCGGCGCCAGGTAGGGAGAGTCCGTTTCCGTCAGCAGGCGGTCCAGAGGAATCACGCGCGCGACTTCTCGCAGGCTCTCGGCTTTCTTGAAGGTCAGATTTCCGGCGAAGGAAATCATAAAGCCCCAATCCATAAACACGCGGGCGTCCTCTTCGTTTCCTGTGAAGCAGTGAAGGATTCCCCCCAAGCCCGCGGATTTCCAATGGGCCACGGCGATCTCGCGCAGGTCCGCCCAAGCGTCGCGGCAATGGATGATGATGGGACGCTTTAGCTCGCGGGCCAGTTCCATTTGGCGGATCAGAACCTGCTGCTGGATGTCGCGCGGCGAATGGTCGTAGTAGTAATCGAGGCCGATCTCGCCCACCGCCAACACTTTGGGATGCTGGGCGAGCTGGAGGATTTTCCCGGCGTGGGAATCCGTGAAGTGGCGGGCTTCGTGCGGGTGAACGCCTACCGAGGCGTAAATCCAATCGTAACCTTCGGCGATGGCCAGCGGCGAGTCCAGGCGATCAGGGCCCGTGCCTCCGCCCGCAATCAGAATGTAACGAAGGCCGGCGGCGCGGGCGCGATCAATCACCGCCGCCCGGTCGGGGTCGAAGTCGGAGTCGTCAAGATGGGCGTGGGAGTCTAGGAGGAATCGGGTCATCGGGTCATCGGGCCATCGGGTCATTGAGAGATTTGGTCATTGAATCATCGGGTCATCGGGACATTGAAAAGTCAATGACTCAATGACCCGATGAATTAATGATTCAATCATCTCAACCGGGCTCCATTCGGCACGTCTTCAGCGAAGGTCGCCAGCACTGGCCGGCCCTCGTCGCCGATGGAGGCTGCGACGATCATGCCGTTGGATTCCACGCCACGCAGTTTGCGCGGTTGGAGATTCGTCACCACCACCACTTTCATGCCGATCAATTTCTCCGGCGTATAAAACTCGGCGATGCCCGCGCAGACCTGGCGCACTTCCGTGCCAATGTCCACCGTCAACTTTAACAGCTTCTTTGCCCCAGGAATGGCCTCCGCGGTCTTGATTTCGCCGGTGCGCATTTCTACTTTGGCGAAGTCTTCGATGGAAATTTTCGGCGATTCAGCCGCTGCGGCGGGGCTGGGTGCTGGGTGCTGGGGACTAGGGGCCGGGGATTCGGGGGGAGTAGCTTGTCCTGACTCCTGGCTCGTGACTCCTGACTCCTGACTCTTATCGTTTTCCACGGATTTCAATGCCTCCTTGGGTTTGTCGCGATGGCCGCCAGCTTCGGCGAGGTTGGCTCGTAGCTGGTTGGGTTGTAGGGGCGCTTCGCGAAGCGCTCCTACGATTGGCTTGCTGCGCTCGCGGTCGAGCTCGGAGAGTTCATCGAGCTTTGCCAGCGTTTTTTCTTTGTCCAGTCGCGGGAAGATGGCCTCGGGCTTGCCAACTCTGGTGCGCGGAGCAATGGCTTGGGCCACGGGGTTCCCATCCGAGTCTTTAGCACGTACGTCTCGAATATCCCCACTTTGGCCGAGTTGCTTCCAAAGTCTCTCTGAGGTAGCAGGCATAACCGGGTAAAGGACGACACAAAGTGTGTGCAAATGCTGGCTTACCTCATACAACGTTTCCTGCAAGCTCTCTTGATCGCTCGGGGAGGAGGACTTGGCAAGCTCCCAGGGCTTTTTTTCAACAATTAACCGGTTGGCGAGCGAAATGTACGACCAGACTTCGCTGAGGGCTGAGGAGAAGTCAAAGCGGTCAAAGGCCGCGAGGCAGTTTCTAACGATCGCCCGCGCGTTCCCCGTGACCCTGTTTTGAGTCGCGACGCTCGGTTCGGACACGATACCTGCACAAAATTGGTTGAGCATATTGATCGTGCGGCTGGCCAAATTCCCGAGGCCGTTCGCCAAATCCGAGTTGTACCGCTGGAGCAACGCCTCATACGAGAAGCTTGTATCCTGTCCGAATGGCGCCTCGCGCAGCAGGTAATAGCGCAGCGCGTCATTGCCGGGCGCGCCGAAGGAATCGAGCGCATCGACGATGGGCTCGGGGTAAACCACATTGCCCTTCGACTTCGACATCTTATCTTGCTCGTAATAAATCCAGCCGTGCGCGAAGACGGTGGTCGGCAGCATCTCCGGTTGATTCGGATATGCAGCCATGATAAACGCCGGCCAATAGACGGCGTGGAAGCGCAGGATGTCCTTGCCGATCATATGGACGATCTCTGACTCACCCGGCTTGTTGCGCCAATATTTTTGGAATTCGGGGCTGCCGTTTTCACCCTGCGCATAGCCAATGCCCGTCATGTAGCTGGTAAGCGCGTCATACCAAACGTAAAACACCTGGTGGGGATCGTCCGGCCAGGGAATGCCCCATTTGAGGCGGCTGCGGCTGACGGATATATCGCGCAACCCGCTTTTCACAAAGCTTTTGACCTCATTCATGCGGTAATCAGGCTTCACGAAATCAGGGTGGGTCTCATAGAGTTCCAGGAGGGGCTTCTCGAATGCCGAGAGCTTGAAGAAGTAATTATCTTCGCTGATCAATTCCGCGGGGCGTCCGCAGATATCGCAGTTCACGGGGTCCGTGTTGTCGGAAACATAACGCTCGTCAGAGATACAGTAGCGGCCCTCGTAGCGATGCGTGTAGATGTAGCCATTTTCTCTGGCGCGGATCAGCAAGCGCTGAACGGAAGTCACGTGGTCGGGATGGTCAGTGTAGATGAAGCGCAGCGAGGTCGGGTCGGACTGGGGATAAACCTTGACCGGCATGCCGAGTTTCTCCCAGAGTTGGACAAACAACTTGCGCTTTTCCGCGACGAAATCACGCGGCGACAATCCCGCTGCCACAGCCGCGCGTTCAAGCTTCTCACCGTGCTCATCCGTGCCGGTAAGAAATGCCACGTCGTAACCGCACATGCGCTTATAGCGCGCCAGCACATCGCACACAATCGTGGTGTAGGCAGAACCCACGTGTGGCCGGGCGTTGGGATAGTAAATGGGGGTGGTAAGGAAAAACTTCTTCATGCCCCGGGCGCCTTTTCACTTTCCCGCAAATAAGCGGCTTCGGCGGCGGCGATCACCTGCTTGAGGGGCACGGATTTCTCCATAGCCAGGCGCTGGCAATCGTCGAATTCGGGGGCCGCGTTGACCACCTTGCCCCCGCGCTTCGCCACCTTCACCTGGACCGCACCGTAGGGAGTTTCCACCGTCACCTGCTCGCGTTCCAGTACTTTTCGCCGGGCCTCATAGATGCGCACGCCAATGGTGGTGGTTTGTTCGAAGAGCAACTGGGAGAGCGCGTCACTCTTGCCGGGTTCACAGAGAAGGCTGATGGTCAACCCGGGCCGATTCTTCTTCATCTGCGCCGAGCTGCACGTGACGTCCAGCGCGCCCGCGGCCAGCGCCTGTTCCAGGAAGTACCCGTAAAGCTGCGGGCTCATATCATCGACGTTGGCTTCGATCACGGAAACGAACTCTTCGCCGGAAGCGGTTTCCACATCCAAGTGCTCGCGCTCCGTTGCCTTCCGCCGCGCCTCCGAGATGCGCACCGCAACGGCGGTGGTCTGTTCGAAGAGCAAGTGGGAAAGGGCCTCACTTTTGTCGGGTTCGCAGAGAATGTTGATGGTGAGCGCGGGCCGATTCTTTTTCATCTGCGCCGAGCTGCACGTGACGTCCAGCGCGCCCGCCGCCAGGGCCTGCTCCAGGAAGTGCCCGTAATCCTGCGGGCTCATATCATGGACGTTGGCTTCGATCACGGAAACGATCTCGTCACCGTAGGGAGCTTCCACGGCCGCCGGCTCGCGCTCCAGCACTTTCTTGCGGGCCTCATAGATGCGCACGCCATGGCTGGCGCTCTTTTCGAGGAGTAACTGGGAAAGAGCATCACTTTTGCCGGGTTCGCAGAAAATACTGATGGCGAGGCCGGGCCGATTCCTTTTCATCCGCGCCGAGCTACACGTGACGTCCAGCGCGCCCGCGGCCATGGCTTGTTCCAGGAAATCCCCGTATAGTTGCGGGCTCATATCAGGGACGCTGGCCTCGATCACGGAAACGATCTCGTCGCCAGGCAGGCCCGGCTTGCCGGTGACCGCCTCAACCTGCTCGCCGATGAACAGGCGGGCAACGTTGGCGTGATCGGAAAAATCCTTTTCGCCCGCGCCATAGCCGATTCTTGCGATTTTCATCGACGGCAAGGGGCCGAATCCGGAAGCCAGGGCGGCCACCAGGGCGGCGCCGGTGGGCGTCACCAGTTCGGCCTCCACGCCCGAGGAGTAAACCGGAATGTCCTTCAGCAACTCCGCGGTGGCGGGAGCGGGGACGGGGATGCTTCCGTGCGCCGCGTTCACTCGTCCGCTGCCGACGTTCAGGGGCGAGCAGATGAGGTTAGTAATCTCCAGCAATTCCAGGCCAACGCACGTGCCCACGATGTCAATCACCGCGTCCACGGCGCCGACCTCGTGAAAGTGAACATCGCCGGGAGGAACATTGTGAAGCTTTCCTTCCACCTCGGCGAGGCGGTTGAAAATCTTCAGCGCTTGGGCTGCGGCTTTTTCCGGCAACGACGCCTTCTCCAGCAAGGCTTGGATATCCGCAAGCTTGCGGTGAGGTTGTTCGCCGGGAACACGAATGTCCACCCGCGTTCCCACCAAACCGGCGCGCACGGCGCGCGTACGTTTGAATTCATAGAAGCCCAGCGCCAGCTTCTTAATTTCGCCGAACAGCCGGTCCACCGGAGCTCCCGCGTCGATGAGCACCGCCAAGAACATGTCGCCGCTAATGCCCGAAGAGCAATCCAGGTAAGCTTGTTTCATAGTAACCTCGGTAGAATTTCTCCTGCTGAGCCGCGCAGAATCCATTCGGCGTGCTCATCCGCAGGAGTGGGATCAGGATTCACAACAACTACCCGGGCGCCCGATTGGCAGGCCACCCGCACGAGTCCGGCCGCCGGGTAGACCAGTGCGGAGGTCCCAATAGCCAGGAAAACCGCAGCCCGCGCGGCTGCCTCAAAGGCTCGTTCCCAGGCGCATTCCGGAAGAGCCTCACCAAACCACACCACAGCGGGACGCAACAGCGCTCCGCAACGGCAATGCGGGGGCAGCGGGTCGAGCGGCACCTGCTCGTTTTGTTCCTCTGCGCCACAGCTTGTGCAGCGCACCCGCCAGATGTCCCCGTGCAGCTTCACGACGTTGCGGCTCCCCGCCCGGTCGTGAAGCCCGTCCACGTTTTGAGTTACGAGAGTGAAGCGTCCCGTCGCTCGCCGTTCGATCTCCGCCAGGGCCTGATGCCCGGAGTTCGGCTGCGCATTGTGGATGATTTGGCGCCGCCAATCATACCATTCCCACACCAGGCGTGGATCGCTCGAAAAGGCCTCGGGGGTGGCGAGCCTCTCCGGGGAATAGTTCCTCCACAGACCGCCCGCCGCGCGGAAGGTCGGGACATGACTCTCCGCCGAAATACCAGCCCCCGTGAAAGCCACTATTTGCCCGGTCCGCAGGCTCCGGCGCACCGCTTCGGTCGTGCTCTCCACTCCCTCCCCAATTCTCGACAGGAAATTCTGCCGGAAATTGGATACTATGCTTTACCGCAAAAGGTTGTCAATGAGTTGAGGAAGGCGTCAGTGCAACGGACAACGGAACAATGACCACGGACAACGGACCACTGACAAAAAGGAGACCGAGAATGGAGAACCTCAATCGTCGTCGTTTTCTGCAATTTTCAGCGGCCGCGGGCGCGGCAGGACTGATGTCCGGTATTCCGGCAGCCCCAGCCACACCCGCCGGCAAGCCCTTCCGGCTGGGAATCATTATTGGCATTGCCAAAGATCCGGAAGCGGCCCTCAAGCGGGTTCATGATTTTGGCGTTCCCACCTGCCAGGCCGGAACGGATGACTTTTCGGATCGGGTCTACAGCGGCCTCAAGGCGGCGAAAGAAAAGTACGGCATTGAGGTGACGGCCATCAACACCTCCGGCGGGCCTCCCAATAAATACACATTTTACGAAGGCCCCTTGACCATTGGCGTGGTTCCTCCCAAGTATCGCCAACAACGGATTGATAATTACAAGCGCGCCTCTGACTTCGCCAAGCGGCTGGACGTGCCGGCCCTCCACTCGCATTTTGGATTTATCCCGGAGAATCCCAATGACCCCGAATACGAAGGAGTTGTCGGCGCCCTCCGCGACGTGGCCTCGCACATCAAGGGAAATAGCCAAATCGTCTTGATGGAGACCGGACAGGAAACGCCCATCACCCTGCTGCGCGCCATCACCGACGCCGGCGTTGGTAATCTGTTTGTTAACCTGGATTGCGCCAACCTGATTCTTTATGGCAAGGGCAATCCTCTGGACGCGCTGGATGTGATCGGCCACTTGGTGCGGGGCACGCACGCCAAAGACGGACTCTTCCCGACCAACCCCAGGGAACTCGGCGAGGAGGTTCCCATCGGAAAGGGGAAAGCGAATTTCCCCAAACTGATTCCGCGCCTGAAGGAATTGGGGTACACCGGGCCGCTTACGATCGAGCGGGAGATTTCCGGCCCCCAGCAGCTCGCAGACATCAGGATGGAAAAAGCCTACCTGGAAAAGCTGGTGGCCAAATTGGGGTAGAGTGCGGCGGCTTCACCCCAACTTGCAGTTCGGGGTTTACGAAAAGGGGCGGAGTGCGGTACTTTTGTACAGATGGACTCCGCAAGATTCTCTTGTGGCCGGTAAGACACTTCGCCCCGCAAGACTGCGGAGCCGTAGCCCGCTTGTGACGGGAAGCCGGGCCGGTAGCTCAACGGTAGAGCACTGCCCTTTTAAGGCAGGGGTTCTGGGTTCGAATCCCAGCCGGCTCACCACTCTTGCCGCATGCCATTTCCCGCCGGTTGTCAGTAATGGCTCAGAATGATATTTTCAAAAGCCCGTGGTTTCATAAGAAATCATCCCTGCGATGTGTTCATCAAAGGATTCGGTGACCATGAGTGAATGGATATTTCAGTCCGCCGTTGCCACGGCGGCAGCCATCAGAAAGAAAGAAATTTCCGCGCGCGAAATCGTGCGCGCATCTCTCGAACGAATTGAAGAGGTGAATCCCCGCCTGAATGCCGTCGTGCAAATGGACGCTGAGCAAGCTCTGGAAGAAGCGGACGCTGCCGATCAAGCGCTGGCGCGAGGGGATGCGGTCGGCCCCTTGCACGGCGTGCCGTTCACGCTGAAAGACGCCATTGAGGCGAAGGGGCTGATCTGCACCGGCGGAACCGAAGGCCGCGCGCACTACGTTCCTGACGAGGACGCCGTGGTGGTGAAGCGCTTGCGTGATGCCGGAGCCATTCTGCTGGGGAAAACCAATTGCCCGGAATTGGGATGGGCGTGGGAGGCCGATAACCTGATTTACGGCCGCACGAACAATCCTTACGATCTCAACCTGTCGCCGGGAGGAAGCAGCGGGGGAGAGTCCGCCATTATCGCGGCGGGAGGTTCGCCGTTCGGGCTGGGGAGCGATGCCGGAGGAAGCGTGCGGTACCCGGCGCACTGT
>JBEKNU010000242.1:0-11656 GCA_049522495.1 Terriglobia bacterium | reverse complement strand
TCCAGGTTGATTCCGCCGCAGGTGGGTTCCAGGAGTTGGCAGAATTTAATGACATCGTCGGGATTCTGCGAGCCCACTTCCAAATCGAAGACATCGATATCGGCAAAGCGCTTGAAGAGCACTGCCTTGCCTTCCATCACGGGCTTGGAAGCGTGCGCGCCAATGTTGCCCAGACCCAGGACGGCCGTGCCGTTGGAAACCACCGCCACCAGGTTGCCGCGTGCCGTGTATTCGAAGGAAAGGTCAGGGTCTTGGTGAATTTCTTTACAAGGCTCGGCTACGCCGGGCGTGTAAGCAAGACTCAAATCCCATTGCGTGTGGCACGGCTTGGTGGGCGTCACTTCAATTTTGCCCTTGCGGCCTTGCCGGTGATAATCCAAAGCATCTTTACGACGAATTTCCATGAGTAGTTCCTTTTTGTCCGGATTTCTCTCCACACCGGACGGCATTTACTTAGCATTTGGAGGGCCAGAGGGTCATCGGGCCATCGAGTGGTCGGCGGATTTGAGATTTGAGCTTTTTTCCAAAGGAAGAACCGCGGACCCCAAAGACTGGGGTCCGCGCTCAGGGCTTTCCTAATTAGCGGGAAACTGTCGTATTCAATGCGGCTCTGCCGCCCCGCTGTGCGGAAAGGCTCAGCCTTCCAGGCGGCGCAGAGGGGGTTGGTTGGCGTTCTCACGCCACGGAAAGGCGGAGCCTTTCCGCACAGCAAGCGGCGAAGCCGCAGGGCATCCGCCGGTGGCCGGACCGTAATTTGGACAAGCTTGGGTCCGCGCTACCCCCTACAAAGCAGTCCGGCGCTACGGATGCTCCTGCCGCCGGTAAGAATCTACCGTTGCTGTTGTATCATAGGACAAGAACCTGTAGCCAGGGCTATTGGGTAGAACGAATCATGCGTAAGGGCGTACATCTGATCATCGGCCTAATTGGCGGATTGATTCTCGCCTCCGTTTGCCTGGCTGCCGAGCCGGGCGGGCAGCACGACATGCAAGGCATGGCGGGAATGGACCAGCATGGGATGTGGATGGAGATGACCGCCGGCTCGCTGGCGGAGCAAATAAGGAGCCACGACACTTCCGGGACATCGGCCGAGCCCGATTCCACGCCAACTCCGATGTTCATGATGAACAAGGGCGCGTGGACGTTGATGTTTCACGGCATGGCGTTTATCAGTGACATCCAGCAAACCGGCCCGCGCGGCCGCGACAAGCTTTTTTCGGTGAACTGGTTCATGCCCATGGCCCAGCGGCGTCTGGGCCGGGGCACACTCACTCTGCGCACGATGCTCAGCCTGGAGCCGGCCACCATCACCGGCCGTTTCTACCCTTTGCTCTTCCAGCAAGGCGAGACGGCCTACGGTAATCCGCTCGTCGACGGCCAGCATCCGCACAATTTCTTTATGGAAGTGGCGGCGCTCTATGACGCGCGGCTGGGCGGGAACACCTTGCTCTCTTTCTACGCCGCGCCGGTGGGCGACCCGGCCCTGGGACCGACGGCGTACCCGCATCGCGCCTCGGCCAGCGAGGACCCGGCCGCCACCCTCGGCCACCATCTCCAGGACTCAACCCACATTTCCTACGACGTGCTGACCGCCGGGCTGACTTATAAGGTGGCACGCCTGGAGTTCTCCGGGTTTCACGGCCGCGAGCCGGGGGAGAATCGGTGGGACATCGACGCGGGCAGGATTGATTCCTGGTCGACGCGGCTCACCGTGAATCCCGCGCATAACTGGAGCGGCCAATATTCCATCGGACGGCTGAAGAGCCCCGAGCAACTCGACCCTAACGAGGACGTGCTGCGCATGACGGCGTCCTTGATGTATAACCGGGCGATCACCGGCGGCAACTGGACTTCGAGCCTGATCTGGGGCAGGAACTTCACCCTGCCTCAGCACGAGGTGTACAACGGCTACCTGCTCGAATCGACCCTGCGCTTTCGCAAACGGAATTCAGTTTGGGGGCGGGTGGAGAACGTGGACAGGACCAATGAGCTGCTACTGGATGGGAACCCCGAGCCGCCCGGCTTCGTGGAACGCTTCCTGGCCCGCGTCCAGGCTTACACGCTGGGGTACGACCGCGACGTCCACGTGATTCCGCACCTCGCGGTCGCCCCGGGCGGGCAGATCACTTTCTACGGCGCCCCCGGCTCGCTGCAGCCGATTTACGGCGCGCGCCCGGTTGGGGTTGTAGTATTTCTGCGCCTCCGGCCCTACTCCAACGATTAGCGGTGAAATTGTCGATTACCACTAGGAGCCGGTTGTCTATAGGATAAGGAATGACGAAAGGAACCAACATGTCACTGCTTATGATCCACCCCGGCGAACATCTGGCTGAGGAATTGAAGGAAATCAACATGAGCGCCGCCGCGTTGGCGCGCCAGTTGCGGGTTCCGACCAATCGCATTACCCAGATTCTGAACGGACGCCGCGACATCACAGCGGATACGGCGTTGCGCCTGGCGCATTTCTTCGGCACCCGCGCCGAATTCTGGATCAATCTCCAAAGCCTCTACGATCTGCGCATCGCCCAGCAGGAAGCGGGAAAGACCATCAAGGCCCTTCCCACCCTCAAGCGAATGTCCGCGGTCCACGCTTAGACCCCGCGACCGAAACGCCATCTTTGCCCCCCGACCTATCGGGGCGCTACCCTTGCTACTTCAAGTGACCGAAATTGATGAGGGCGTTGAAAACTAGC
Organism: Terriglobia bacterium; assembly: GCA_049522495.1. GTDB lineage: Bacteria > Acidobacteriota > Terriglobia > UBA7540 > UBA7540 > Bog-366. Next base: position 8,963 of record JBEKNU010000242.1, on the reverse strand, counting down.
GCGTAGGATCCGATGGTCTCCCCACGGTACAGAGGGTTGTTGGCGAAGAGCAGCACATCTCCCTTGCCGAAGTGGGCCGCCACGACCGCCGGATGCTCGGCCACGGGATCGCCGTTCTCGAGCAGACCCGACAAAAGTAAGTCTTTCATCGCCGCGTAGCGCAGGATGACTTGGGGCCGGTATTCGGCCGGAATCAGGTAGGGGTTGTTACGCTCCTGTTCTTCATTGAGGGGAGTGGCTTGCCAGGCTTTCGGCGCCGGCAAGGGCGGAGCTATCTCCGCGGGCCGCCCTTCGGGGAAGTCCTCGTCCTCCGGACCGCCGCGGCCGGTCGGGCGCTTGTAATCCTTGGCGGTGAGGAAATGGCGGTTCACGGTGAGATTACTGATGGTGAAGGCCAAGCCATTGGCGCTATACAAAGGCACGGCGGCGTCATAGCCATACGCGACGGGATGCTTGTTATCCACCACCGCGGAATTCAAAACGCTGCCGACAACCCTCAGGGCCTTGCGCGGCGTCACAAAGACTCCGGGCGCCATGCCTTCGTCAATGGCGAACTCGGCCGTGTCTTCCGCAGTAATCAGCAGGCCGCCTTGTTGCACGAAATCCTTCAGATGGGCCACGCCCGCTTCGCCTAAGCCGGGACGCAGGTCTTCCGTTGAGTCCAGTTTTCCCAGATTCGGAGTCAGCGAGGTGGTTTGCCAAGGCAAAGGATTTCCCCACAGCGGCAGGCCGTCCACAATCTGCTGCCCGGATGCGCCGGCCCCCGGCGCGAAAATAATCACATCGTAGTGCGAGCGCAGATCCGCCTCTTTGGATACAGTTTGCGTGCTGATGTAGGCGAATGGCACGTGCAATTTATCGAATGCCATGCGCCACCAGCCTTCCGCTTGGGCGTAGTTCCAAGTGTGCATGAAGGCAACGCGGGGAGCCGAGGCCGGGTGAACCTTTACCGAGGGCTGGCTGGCCATGCTGACGGCAGCCAGATCCAATTGCTGCAACCAAGGCTGCAATTTTGACGCTTCCACGCGGCCGATGATGAGCGAACCGGCGGCGAATTTGTGCCCGGCGCTTTCGAAGTTTTCTTCGCAGATCGACACATCCGCGGAACTCTGCAACGCATAAACCAGCGAAGCCAGGCTGACCTGAGCCGAGTTATTCACAACGTAGAAAGGTCCAGGCCCGGCTTCAGCCGCGGGGATTTGGCGGAGGTCGGGGACGGGAGACATCGGCGCGGAAAGGATGCTGCGGTCGGTGACGCGTGACACCTTGGCGTTGAAAAGATCTCCGAACGACCAACCGGTGTCGTCGTAGGGTGACTTTTGCGGATCTTCGGGCGACCAGAACTGGCGATCGAGCAGAGCGTCTGCCACCCGCGAGAAAGGCTGGTCCATGCGAATGATAAAGCTGCCGGCCGGGAAAGTTTGGGACGTGGGAGGTGGCGGCGTGCCCGGCTTGGGTTTTTCTTCTTCCTTCTCTTCCTTGTGGCGAGGCGGAGGCAGCGCCACCGTAGCCGCTTGCGTCAGGCGCTGAATCTCCACGTGCTGCAACGCCAGCACTTTCAACAACTGCATCTGGCGGTTCCAGGACCGGTCATCCTGCGCCAGTACGTAAGCGGCAGGGCCCTCGTTGCCGGGCTTCTGCACGGAGCGCTTGCTTTTCAAGTAGAAGTTGTTCAGGAAGAACTTGGCGTTTTGCGCGAAATAAGAAAGGCTGGAAAGCAGCGCGGTTTGTTCATAGTTATTGTTATCGCGCTGGGACCACAAAACGGTGGGGTAGGGTGGATTGGGCCGGTACCACGTGCGCTCATACTCACCCGGCGATAACACGCGCTTCTCGGTGTCCGCGCCGCCGTTGCCGAAGGTTTCGTACAGGCCGCTGATGCCGTTGTGCAAGCCCGCCAGGAACATCAGGTAGCCGGGGCTCCAGGTATCGAAGTTTCCATGGGTGAACGCCCCCGGCATGCCAAAACTTTGCATGCGCGCCATGTTGTCGTAAGCGAGCATTGACCACTCGTCGGTCAGGATGGGGTCGATCCACGAATTGTAAGGTCCATCACCCACGGTGTTGTCATAGAGAAACGGCACGGACTCGTGCAGGTCGTGAAGGACCTGCGCATGCCATTCCAGATACGTGTTCAGAACGTTTTTCGTAAGTTCAAGCGTCATGGCCATGGCATCGCGATTGTTGTCGTGGCCGACATAGTGGCCCCAATAGACCAGGCGCGGCCAGTTCTGGCCCGGGTGCGCTTTATGCCATTTGTAGATGTCCACCATGCGGTCACGCCCATCCACTTCCACCACCGGGGTGATTAGCGTGATGATGTGCGTACGAATGTATTGCACGTAGGGAGCATTGTCGACAGCCAGCCGGTAAGCCATTTCCATCAGGGCGGTGGGCGCGCCCGTTTCCGGCGAATGGATGGTGCCGGTGATGTAGTAAACCGGAAACGACTGGCTGATCAGGGCCCGCGCCTTGGAGTCATCCAATTGCAGGGTCCTGGGATCGGCAAGCTGCGCCAGGCGCGCGGCGTTCTCATGGGCTTGAGCCAGCAGCGACTCATCGGCAACCGCCACAGCGATCATCTCGCGCCCTTCCTCGCTATGGCCAATCGTGAAGACCTTCACGCGCGGGCTGGCGGCCGCGAGCATTCGAAAATATCGGTAAACCTCTTCCGCATAGGGCAGGACGTCGGGCGCGCCGGCCACATCGCCTAAAACTTTCGCGGGAGTGGGGACGGAACTGGACGCCGGAAGGTAATCAGTAAGAGGCGAATTCAAAGCCGGCGCGGTGGTGTACTTCCTGATGAGCTGCGTGTAGGGTTCGTCGATGACCTGCTGGGGATCGCGCTGAAATGTTTCGGTCCCGGGAGTTTGCGCGCGGAGGGAAATGGGAATGAGGGTTAGAGCAGCCACTTCCAGCAGCGCGCAGAGCGCCAACAACCGAAAAGCCAACGCCAGTTGCAGATCCTTGCGTGTCATGCAGGTTTCCTCCGAGCCCAGGGTGTGTTGACTCCGCCGTGCCGACATGCAGGGCCGCCGGCCTTCAAGAAAGGTCCAGACTAAACTTGCCGGACGGTTCGCAAACCGCCCCCACGAGATCTAACGTATTGTGGCTTACGCCGCCGGCGACTTAGCGGCGCGGGGGGCAGCCTGCTGAATCCCCAGCACGCCCACTTGCGCGTGGACGACGGCGATCGCGGCCATGTTGACAATCTCTTCGACTTCCGAGCCGCGCGCCAGGACGTGCACGGGCATGGCCATGCCCATGAGGATCGGCCCCAGAGCTTCCGCGCCGCCCATGCGCATCATCAGCTTGTAAGCGATGTTGCCCGCCTCCAAGCTCGGGAAGACCAACACGTTGGCGTCCCCCTTCACCTTGGAGAAGGGATAATCCTCGGTGACCAGTTCCGGAACGATGGCGGTATCCGCTTGCATCTCGCCGTCGACAATCAGCCCCTCCACCCTTTCCTTCACCAGGGAGGTGGCCTTGCGAACTTTGTCAGCCAGCGGGTGCCGCGTACTGCCGAAATTCGAGAACGACAGCATGGCCACGCGCGGCTCCACGTTGAACCACCGCGCCACTTCCGCCGAAAGGATGGCGATCTCGGCGAGCTGTTCGGACGTCGGTTCAATGTTCACCGTCGTGTCCGCAAAGAAGTAAACGTCCTTCTTGGTGACGATCACATAGAGCCCGGAAACGCGTTGGACCCCCGGGCGCGTCCGGATAATTTGCAGCGCGGGACGTAAGGTCTCGGGGTAATGCTGGCTGACGCCTGCCAGGAAGCCATCGGCGTCGCCCATGTGGACCATCATGGCGCCGAAGTAGTTGCTGTTGAGCATCCACTCTTGGGCTTCCGCGCGGGTAATGCCCGAGCGCTGGCGCAGCCTGAAGAATTCATTAATGTAAGTTGAAAGCCGGTTGGAGCGGGTCGGCTCAATGATCTCGACCTCCCCCTTGTCGAGGCCCAGCTCCTTGAATTTGCTCTCGATCACGGCCGGCCGCCCCAGCAAAATGGGGTGAGCAATGTTCTCCTCCACCAGGCGGACGCTGGCGCGGATGATCTTTTCGTGTTCGCCCTCGGAAAAGACGATGCGTTTGGGCGCCGCCTTGGCTCGATAGCGAATGTTCTGCATCACGGCGTAGGTGCGGCCCAGGCGCCTTTGCAGTTGTTCGCGATACTCATCGAGGTCCAGGGTGATTTGCGCCACGCCGCTTTGCATGGCGGCTTCAGCCACCGCTGCGGATTCCCAAATCAGCACGCGCGGGTCAAAGGGTTTGGGAATGATGTACTCCGGCCCAAAATGCAGCCGGCTGATGCCATAAGCGCGCAGCACCGAATCGGGCACGTCCTCCTTGGTGAGCGCCGCCAAAGCGCGCGTGGCCGCCAGCTTCATGGTCTCGTTGATGGCGCGCGCCCGCACGTCGAGCGCGCCACGGAAGATGAAGGGGAATCCCAGAACATTGTTGACCTGGTTCGGGTAGTCGGAGCGGCCGGTGGCGATGATGACGTCGGGCCGCGCCGCCTTGGCTTCGTCATAGCTGATTTCGGGAACGGGGTTGGCCATGGCGAAGACTATGGGGTGGTCCGCCATGGAGCGGAGCATTTCCGGGGTGACGCACTTGCCGATCGAAAGGCCGACGAAAACATCCGCGTCCTTCAGGGCGTCGGCCAGCGTGCGCCGCTCGGTCTTCGCGGCGAAGCGCGCCTTGTACGGGTTCATGTTCTCTTGGCGGCCCTCATAGACTACCCCTTTGGTGTCGCAGAGGAAGATGTTCTCGCGAAGCACGCCCAACTGAACGTAGTGCTCCGCGCACGCAATGCCGGCGGCGCCTGCGCCATTCACGACAATGCGAACTTTGCCGATGTCCTTGCCCACGATTTCCACTGCGTTCAGCAATGCCGCGCCGGAAATGATGGCCGTCCCGTGCTGATCGTCGTGAAACACCGGAATCGACATGGTTTTGCGCAGGGCTTGTTCAATGTAAAAGCACTCTGGAGCTTTGATGTCCTCCAGATTGATTCCCCCGAAGGTCGGCTCCAAAAGCTGGCAAAGGCGGATAACCTCCTCGGGATTTTCGGAATTCACTTCCAGGTCGAAAACGTCGATGTCCGCGAAGCGCTTGAACAGCACGCCCTTGCCTTCCATGACGGGCTTGCCCGCCAGCGGCCCAATGTTGCCGAGACCCAGGACTGCGGTGCCGTTGGAGATGACCGCCACCAGGTTCCCGCGAGCGGTGTATTCGAATGCCAACTCGGGCTTTTCGTGAATATCCAGGCACGGCTCCGCCACGCCCGGGGTATAGGCCAAACTCAAATCCCACTGCGTGCGGCAAGGCTTGGAGGGAACGACTTCGATTTTGCCCTTCCGCCCGGAGCGGTGGTAGTCAAGCGCGTCCTGTTTGCGAATTTCCATGGCACTGCCCCCTTTTGGATGATCCGTCTGTTGAACCGGTGCCCTTTGTACACCTTCGCGTAGCAGGTTGCAACCTTATCGTTCTCCCTTATCGTTCTCCCTCGTTCTCCCTTATCGTTCTCCCCTGTCGTTCTCCCCCGCCTTTCCTTCGATCGTGCTGGCGGGCTGCGCCCGGTTTCTACATTTCATGGGGTCCAGCCACCCACTTCCTTCTTGTGCACAGCCATGAGTGGCTGTGCCACCGGTGCCACAGGCACTCCTGCCTGTGCCTTCTTACCTCATCAGGAAATGTGGACACTCGAAATGCGAGCTGCGCCCGCACAAGTACGCATACTCACGGTATCCCGAAGCGCGCGACTCGCTATCCAGCGGCTTGCGGCTGGCCAGCTCCCGGTGTTAACTTGGGCATACGAGTTGACTCGTGGTTGAACTCGGCGCGGGAGAGGAATGGCATGCGGTGGTCCTGGAGAATCGGCAGATTGGCGGGCATCGGCATTTATGTTCACGCCACCTTCTTGCTTCTGATTCTCTTTATCCTGTTCATGAACTGGCGCCAGGGAAAGTCGCTGGTAACGGCCATGGAGGGAGTCCTTTTCATCCTGGCCATTTTTGGGTGTATTGTGCTTCACGAATTAGGCCACGCGCTGGCGGCGCGACACTACGGCATCCGCACGCGCGACATCACCCTTTTGCCCATCGGGGGCTTGGCGCGCCTGGAGCGCATGCCCGACATTCCCATTCAGGAACTGTGGGTGGCGCTGGCGGGGCCGGCGGTGAATGGCGTCATTGCCGCCGGGCTTCTCGGCATCGGTTTTCTGGTGGGGGCTCGCCCCGAGCTCGCCGCATTTCGCTGGGCGGGTGGCAGCTTCCTGAATAAGCTCATGGTGGTGAACTTCTGGTTGCTGGCGTTTAACCTGATTCCGGCTTTTCCCATGGATGGTGGCCGCGTGCTGCGCGCCCTCCTGGCCACGCGTCTGGAATACTCGCGCGCCACGATGGCTGCGGCGCGCGTGGGCCAATCCATCGCCTTTCTGTTTGGCCTTGCCGGACTGTTCACCGACCCGTTCCTGGTTTTCATTGCCCTCTTCGTCTGGATGGGCGCCGAACAGGAATCGGCTATGGTACAACTGCACAATTCGTTGGGGGGAATTCCTGTGCAGCAAGCCATGCTCACAAATTTCCGAACCATTCTGCCCGACGACCCGCTGGCCAAGGCGGTCGACCATGTCCTGGACGGCGGGCAGCAGGATTTCCCTGTGGTCTTTGGCGATCACGTCCTCGGTATGCTGACGCGCGAGGAATTGATGCGGGCGCTCGCGCGAGGGGGAGTTGACAGCCGGGTGCGCGACGCCATGAATCGCGATATTGTTACCGTGGACTCGCACGAGATGCTGGAAAAAGCGCTCGCCACGATGCGCGCCGCCAAATGCCGTTCTGCGCCTGTCCTTCATGATGGCAAGCTTGCGGGTTTACTCACCATGGACCACGTGGGCGAGTTGTTGATGATTCACTCTGCGCTCCGCCAGGCCCAGCACACCGCCAAACCTGCGCCGCGCAACTGAAGCTGATTTCCCAAGCGGAGGCGGGGCGATTTCTTCAGGGATGCCCGGCCCCCGCCCGATTCGCCCCCGCCCCTCGCCCCGGTCTGACTCGTATGACTCGATGCTATCGCACGGTTACCACCGCCAGAAAGAGAGGAAGTCTACACACATGGATAACCCATCCGAGAAAATGGGCAACGAGGATCATCTGCAAACCGTAAGCCGCAGAACATTTCTCGAAGTGACCGCCGGCATGTTTGCCGCTTATTCGGGAAATGCCTTGGTGGGGCACGCAGGGGAGGGAAGCGTTGTAACACCCAACGGGGAGCTGAAGGAATTTGAAACCCCGCTCTGCACGCTGCGCCTCGACCCCTTGACCGGCAACCTATGTGGCTTGACCTGGAAGGATCCCAAGCTGGAGATTATCCAGGACCCTCGCTTGGGGGAAAACTTTCGCCTGCGTTTTCCCCGCCCGGGCACGGAAGCAAATTATTTTCTCAGCAGCGGGCAAAAAGTGAGCCGCATCGAGGAGCGGCCCGACGGCGTGACCTGCCACTATGATTCCCTGCGCAACGCGCGCGAAGAGATCGACGTCAAGGTCGCCTATCACGTGCGCGCGGTCGAAGGCCGGTTGGAGTTTTCTCTGGAAATTGAAAACTCCACAGAGTTGCCCTTGGCAGAGGTCTTCTTCGGAATCGTCGGAGGCCAGAACGGCTTGGTCAACCGGCTGGATACGGAATCCCTGGTCCCCGGGATGTTTACCAACCTTGCGCCGGGCATCTTTCGCGGTTTCGCCGGAAGTTATGGCGGAGGCAATTTGGGCATTCGTCATTCCGCGCAGGGTTTCCAATACACGGGATTCAATCTGGTGATGGGATGGACGGAGTTCTACAATTCCCGCGCGAACGTGGGACTCTACTATGGGTACCACGATCCCGAGCCCCGGCTCGCCGCCATCTACTATGAGCTGCGGCCTTTCACCAAAACCGCCGTGGTGAAAGACATGTGGCCGACGCCTGCCGACGTGCCCGCGGATGAGCCCGTCGGATTGACCATGGGCTGGCTGAATTTCCCTTACGCAAGAAAAGGCACGTCTAAGTTCGGCCCCGTCGCCCTCCAGGTTCACCCCGGCGATTGGCACGAGGGGAGCGTGCTCTACCGCCATTGGTTCGATCAGCATTTCCAGGTGCGGCGCCGCCCCACGTGGCTGCGCAAGGAAATGGCGTGGCAATCCGTCATCATTTCCAATTGCGAGGACCAGGTCCTTTACCGCTTCAGGGATTGGCCCAAGCTGGCCGCCGACGCCAAGAAGTACGACGTAACCACTTTTGAAATCCTGGGGTGGAACGTGGGTGGCATTGACCGCGGCTATCCCCAGTACACGCCAGACCCTCGCCTGGGCACGCGCGAGGAGTTTCGTAAGGCGCTCGCGGAAATCCGGCGGATTGGAGTGCATCCGCTTCTCTTCGCCAATATCCAGGTGGCGGATACGGCCACGCCTCTCTTCAAGGACAAGTTGCATCGATACGCGGTAAATGGAAGATGGGCGCCGGACTATCTCCTGATGGGTTGGGGAGAAGGCACCATCAGCGCGCGCATGGGTCCGACGCGCTCGAACATGACTTTGATCAGCCCCTCCCATCCCGAGTATCGCAAGCTGCTCGTCGATCAATTCGTCGAGCGCGTCAAAGACGGCGGGCAGGGATTCCAATTTGACAAGGCCGGAATGACGGGGGGCTTGGACTTTAATCCGAATCTTCCCACCTCTCCGGACCGGTCTCTGCCGCAAGGGGTGCTCCAGGCATACGCGGACATCGCCGCCCAAACGCGGGAAGTGGACCCGGAAGTCGCCATCGCTTCGGAGATGTTTTGGGACCGGGCATTTCCGTTTGTGGATGTGTCCTACGCGCGCATGAACACAATTGACATGCCTTCTTCGGCGCTCAAATACACGTTTCCCGAGTGGACTGCGACGATTTGTGCCGAGGCTCCGGGAGATTTTAATGTC
>JBEKNU010000241.1:0-11668 GCA_049522495.1 Terriglobia bacterium | reverse complement strand
AAGCAAGTGGTGGATCAGACCGGCCTCAAGGGAAGCTACGAGGTGACCATGGAGTTTGCCATGGCTGATTTGATGGCGATGGCGCGCTCGCAAGGCATGATGCCGATGGGACCAGGTGGCGGCGGGGGCGGTGCGAACGCCTCGCCAGCATCGGAGGCATCCGATCCGGGTGGCATGGGGTCGACCGTTTATACCTCGGTAAAAAAACTCGGCCTCAAACTGGAACCGCGCAAGGCTAAGGTGGAGCAACTGGTCATCGACCACGTGGAGAAGACTCCGACGGAGAACTAAAGGCAGGGGTTTGGGGTTAGGCGGCAACCCAAGTGCCGATTTTGATTGTGCCGCATTCCGCGAGAGGGATTGCGATAGGGATTGCGCAGAGCAAAGCTCTGCGGCGCGAGAACGCAGAGCTTTGCTCTGCGCAATCCAAAATAGGGAATCCTGTCGTCGTCGACGACGTGGAGAAGACAGAGAATTAGGGCCTGAATGCATCGAATCATCCAAGTGGTGATCGCCCTTGCGGCGCTCGCACTTTCCGGTGTGGCGGCGGCTTCGGAGCACCACGGACAAGTCACCTTCGGCGGCCTACCGGCTCCCGGTGCGACGGTAACGGCCGCCCAAGGCGGCAAAAAGCTTGTCACCATCACCGACCAGCAGGGTCTCTATTCGTTCCCTGATTTGCCGAATGGAAAATGGACGATCGAAGTCGAGATGACCGGCTTTTCGAAGATCGAGCAGGATGTGGTAATCGGCCCGAATGCGGCCGCGGCCAAATGGGAATTAAAGTTGTTACCACTCGATCAGATCAAAGCTCAGATCAGTCCGGCGCATGCCGGGGCAAGCCCGGGCGTGCCCCCACCTCCGGCGCCGGCCGTGGCTGCGGAATCCAAGAGCGAGCAACCCAAGCCACCGGTAAGCAACAATCCTCAGAGAGAACCACCCCAAGAGGACCTCAACGACCGCGCTGCTGACGGCTTCCTCATCAACGGCAGCCAGCTCAACGGCGCTGCATCACCGTTCGCGCAAGCTTTCGCCTTCGGCAATAACCGCAACGGCGGGAGAGGGCTTTATAACGGCGGCATCGGCCTCATCTTCGACAATTCCGCCTTGGATGCCCGGCCTTTTTCCCTGAGTGGCCAGAACACGCCCAAGCCCGCTTATAATCGCATCACGGGAGTGGCGGTGTTGGGCGGCCCGCTGAAAATTCCGCATATCCTACCCCACGGTCCGAGCTTTTTTGTCGCATACCAGTGGACACGATATGTCAATGCCACCACCGATTCGGCTCTGGTGCCGGATTCAGCGGAGCGTGGCGGAGATTTCTCCCAGGCTCTGAATGCGCTCGGGCAGCCGGTGCAAATCTTCAATCCGGCAACGGGACTTCTCTTCTCCGGCAACATGATTCCCCAATCCCAGATCAGCTCTCAGGCGCAAGCTTTGTTGAATCTCTATCCGCTGCCGACCTTCAGCGGAGATCCGCGCTACAACTACCAGATTGGAATTATCAATAGCACCCATCAAGACGCGCTGCAATCGCGTCTGGATAAGACCATCAATTCCAAAAATGAGATTTTTGGCGGCTTCTCCTTTCAAAGCACCAGGACCGCCGCACCCAACCTGTTCGGTTTTCTCGATACCACGGATGCGCTGGGGATCAACAGCAACATCAACTGGGCGCACCGCATGAGCCAGCGGGTGTTCCTGAATGTTGGTCTCCGGTTCAGCCGGATGGCGACGCGGGGCACTCCCTTCTGGGAGGATCGCGCCAATCTTTCCGGCGAAGCGGGAATCTCGGGGAATAGTCAGGACGCGACAAACTGGGGCCCGCCGAGCCTCACCTTCTCGAGTGGCATCACCCCGCTGTCCGACGCGGTGAGCTCCCACGACCGCAATCAAACGGACGCGTGGACTTCCACGCTGTTGTGGAGCCGCAACCGCCATAATATTACCTTGGGAGGTGATTTCCGCAGGCAGCAATTCAATTACCTGTCCCAACAGAACCCGCGAGGCACGTTTACCTTTACGGGCGCGGCCACCGAAGGAAGCGTGAACGGCACGGCCACCGGCGGCGCCGACTTTGCCGACTTTCTATTGGGTATTCCCGACACGAGCTCCATCGCTTTTGGCAACGCGGACAAATACTTTCGCCAATCTGTTTACGACGCCTACTTTACCGATGATTGGAGAATAAGCCCGTCATTTACCTTGAATGCGGGGTTTCGCTGGGAGTATGGCGCACCGATTACGGAGTTGTACGGCCGCCTGGTGAATCTGGACATCGCTCCGGGTTATGCGGCGGTGGCGCCGGTTGTGGAAAGCCACCCGGTCGGGGCGCTGACGGGCAAAATATATCCCGACTCGCTCATCCTGCCGGACAGGCGTGGTCTTGAGCCGCGCGTGGGGATTGCCTGGCGCCCCATCGGAGGGTCGTCGTTACTCATTCGCGCCGGATATGGAATCTACGATGACACTTCGGTCTATCAAAACATCGCGCAGCAAATGGCCCAGCAAGCGCCGCTCTCGAAGAGCCTGAGCGTGCAAAACAGCCCGGCATGTCCGCTCACGCTGGCGAATGGATTCCACGCCTGTTCCTCCATCACCCCCGACACGTTTGCAGCCGACCCGAATTTCCGCATTGGCTACGCGCAGAACTGGCAATTGTCCGTGCAGCGCGACCTGCCCGGCTCGCTGCAACTGTTGGCAACCTATCTCGGCATTAAGGGAACGCGGGGCGAGCAGGAATTTCTGCCCAATACTTTTCCGGCCGGAGCGACGAATCCCTGCCCAACCTGTCCCGCCGGATTTGCTTACCTCGCCTCCAATGGAAATTCAACCCGCGAGTCGGGGCAAGTTCAGTTGCGGCGAAGGTTGCACAACGGCCTTACCGCCACGGTCCGGTATACTTTCTCTAAATCCATCGATGATGATTCCGCCCTGGGAGGCCAGGGAGCGGTGTTGGCCACCCAGACCCCGGGGGCCTCCTCGGGCGGCGCCGGAAGTGGAGGAACGCAGGTGGTCGTCGCGTCGAGTTCGGGAGCAGGCGCCGCCAGTCCCACGATCGCGCAGAACTGGCTGGATCTAAGCGCCGAACGCGGGCTTTCGACTTTCGATCAGCGTCACCTGCTTAGCGCGCAGATGCAATACACCACCGGCATGGGTATCGGCGGAAAGACGCTGATGAGTGGATGGAAGGGGACGTTTTTCAAAGAGTGGACCTGGCTCACGCAGATCACCGTGGGCAGTGGACTGCCAGAGACACCCATCTACTCCCTTGCCGCGGTGCCCGGCACGGGGATGACCGGAATCATCCGGCCGGACAGCACGGGCGCCCCGCTTTACGCGGCCCCATCAGGGTTGTTTCTGAACCCGGCGGCTTATACCGCGCCTCTGGCCGGCCAATGGGGAAACGCCGGAAGAGATTCGATCATCGGCCCCTCGCAATTCAGCTTGGGCACTTCCATGGCGCGCACCTTCCGCCTTAATAGCCGGTTCAATCTCGATTTGCGGGTTGATTCCACGAACTTTCTCAATCACCCCACCTTTACGAGTTGGTATACCACCGTCACCACCGCGCAATTCGGATTGCCCACCACGGCCAATGGTATGCGCAGCCTGCAAACCACCCTGCGGTTGAGGTTTTGAGAGATGCGACGCGAACGTTGGAAAAGGCAAACAATTTCATCCGTCAGCCGACGGACAAAGGCGCAAAGCCTTAAAGGGAAGGAGCCCTTTTTCTGCTTTGCGAGCTTAGCGGCTTTCGTCCGTCGCCTGACGGATGCAATGCTTTTGCTCTTCCTCGTGGTACTGGCAGCCATTGCTCAGCAGGTGGGACAGAATGCGCCACCCGAAGCCACGGCCACGGCCACCATCAAAGCCAGCACTCAGCTTGTCGTAGAGGCGGTTGTGGTGAAGGACAAGAAAGGCAACCCCATTGAAGGCCTGGGCGCGAAAGACTTCACGGTTACCGAGAATGGTGTGCCGCAGGCCATCAGTTTCTGCGAACACCAGGATCTGCCGGAAACCCCCGGCGCCGCGCCCCCCGCTCCACCCGCGCCTGAAAACATCACGGTCTTCGACAAGCTCAGCAGAACGCGCATTTCCACCGAGGCGCCGGGGAGCCTTCGATATCAGGACCGCCGCCTGTTGGCGTTGTATTTTGACATGACGGCCATGCCGCCCTCAGACCAGTTGCGCGCGCTCGCCGCGGCGCAGAAATTCATCAGGACGCAGATGACCCCGGCGGATCGCCTTTCCATCCTGAGATATTCGGGCGGCACCGTTGACGTCCTCCAGGACTTCACCGATGACCACAACCGGCTGTTGAGCATCATTGAAACGATGATTGTGGGAGAAGGCCAGGGATATGGTGAATCCTCCAACGACTCCAGCACTGCCGACATCGGGGCGGCGTTCGGCCAGGATGACAGTGAGTTCAACATCTTCAATACCGATCGGCAACTGGCCGCACTCCAGACGGCCGCCAAAATGCTGGGGCAGCTTAGCGAGAAGAAATTGCTGATCTACTTCGCCAGCGGCCTGAGCTTGCATGGCGTGGACAACCAGGCGCAACTGCACGCCACCATCGACAGTGCCATCCGCGCCGGTGTGTCGTTCTGGCCCATCGACGCGCGCGGTTTGGTGGCCGGAGCCCCCCTCGGAGACGCCACGCAAGGGTCGCCCGGCAGCGTGGGGATGTATTCCGGGACCGCGGCACTGGCGATTACGACGAATTTCCAGCAGTCGCAGGATACGCTCTATGCGCTCGCCGGGGACACGGGCGGAAAAGCTCTGCTCGACTATAACGATCTCGCGAAGGGAATCGTGCAGGCGCAGCATGCTGTTTCGAGCTACTACATCCTGGGGTATTACACCAGCAACGCGGCTCTGGATGGAAAATTCCGCCGCATCAAAATTTCCCTGAACGGAGACTTATCCGCCAACCTGGATTATCGCCAGGGCTACTATGCCGGCAAGCAGTTCAACAAATTCACGGTGGCCGACAAAGAACGGCAGCTTGAAGACGCGCTGATGTTGGAGGACCCGATTACGGAACTCACCATCGCCATGGAAATCGATTACTTCCAGTTGAATCGGGCCGAATATTTCGTCCCCATCGTGGTGAAGATCCCCGGGCGCGAGCTGGCTCTGGCCAAGCGCGGGGGGGCCGAACACACCCTCATCGATTTCATCGGTGAGATCAAGGATAACTACGGCGCCACCATCACCAACGTGCGCGATAAGGTGAATATCAAGCTGAGCGACGCAACGGCGCTGGAATTGGCGAAGCGGCCGATTGAATACGACACCGGGTTCACGATTCTTCCGGGAAAATACACCATCAAGTTTCTGGCCCGCGATGACGAAACGGGGAGAATCGGGACGTTTCAATCCACTTTTGTCATTCCCAATCTGAACAAAGAGGAGAAGCGCATCCCCATCAGCTCCGTGGTCTTGAGCAGCCAGCGCATCGAGCTTAAGGATGCGCTCTATAACGCGGTCAAATCCAAGGACCGGGAAGAGGTGGCCAACCCCTTGGTCGTCGAGGGGCAGAAACTGATTCCCAGCGTCACTCGGGTGTTCCACAAGAGCCGGGACATTTATGTTTACCTTCAGGCCTACGAGCAGGGCGCTACAAGCGTTCAGCCGCTCATCGCATTCGTGAGTTTCTACCGCGAGAAAAGGAAAGCGTTCGAAACCCCGCCCATGGAGGTCACCGAGGGCTTGAATAACCGCCTGAAAACCATGCCCCTAAGCTTCAACATTGCGATGAATCAACTTCCCCCGGGCGAGTATGAGTGCCAGGTAACCGTGCTGGACCCCACCGGGCAGAAGGCCGCGTTTTGGCAGGTGCCAGTCATGCTCGTGCCCTAGCCCTGCCGAGATAAGCAAGCGGAGCCCCCCGATTTATCGCGGCCCTCCGCGGGTTGGCTGCAAGCATGGGCCAATTTTAGGGCGAGCGTTTTTATTCCCCATCCGCCGAAGCCCCTACTCAGCACAGTTCTCGAGTGCGCAGTCGCTCAGCCTGTTGGGAACAAATGTCCACTATAATGTGGATCTTTTGTCCCAGTCACTCATCGGATATAATCGGTCGTGGGTGATCAAGGGTCGCCTGACACGTTCTCAGGCAACGGGGCAAGGTCCGAGCTTGAGCCAAAATGAAATGTGCCGATGAATTCAATTTGAGGCACCAGGTCCTGCCGGGAATACGCGGGGTGGCTCCTCCAGTGAGTATCTCCACCCTGGTGAGCGCTTTTGACCAGACACGCTGCCGCCGAGGGTGCTTTGATCCTTGCGTGGAGCCTCAAGAATGCAAGTCCTGAGTCTCCCATCCGCCACTCGGGAACCCAAAATGGGAATTCCCATGCAGTCCATCCGATCCAGCGCCAAGCCTTTGACAGCCCGGCTGATGACCATCCCACTCCGCCCCGCACGCGCGCGTGGGAGGATGGCAGCGCAATTCGGCGTAATTTTCTTGCTGACCGGCGTAACTCAGCTTTATGCGCAGGGCCGGATGGCAACCACTTCACTGGGATTGCAGGTGCGTCCGGCGGAACTCCTCCAACATCAGGATGGCAGCGGGGCGCGATCCATATCTGGCGGACATGCACGCGCCTCTTATCCCACAGCGACTTCCACTTCAGGGAATCTCCAGGTGACGGTACACATCCAGCCCTCGATTCAGCTCGCTGTGCGGAGCGTCGAGGCCGGCGAGCATGTGGCGGGAGGTAATGAGCAAGCCACAGTGCGAATTCCCATCCCACTTGACACGGCTGATTCCGCCCACGGCAGCACCGCTGAGATTTTCCCCCTGGCCACAGTTTCGCGTGTTGCCTCGCTGGCGAACTCGGACGGTTATACGCTGGAGGCGACTTGGGCGGGCAGCCAGGAATGCGTTGTGAACATTGATGGAGTCACGGTCGCACGGGCCGAGAAAACCGACATCACCCAGGCCAAAGCGATGGGCGACCCTTACGGCACGGAAACCGAGCATCTCGTCCGAGTCATTCATCCCTCCACCCACAGCGGATGCCAGGGCAGTGTCCTGGTTTTGACCGCTCGCCCCAAGGTGAAGTAAGGCGGCACAGTTCTTTCTCCGCAGGGGGCGGGCAGGTTTGGCGCCAGGCCCGCTGGCGGAATGGCCGCTGCCGGAGGGGTCGTGGGGGCGCCGCCCGGCGGGGTCACTTTTTCGGGCCAGGTGGAGGGCTGGGAGCTTCCGGCTCTTTCGGGACCAACTCCGGGTTGAACTTATCGACGGCGCCGAGGTTCAGGTCAATGTCGTGCGGGAACGCCGCCTCAGGGGGTAGCGTAACGTCGCGCGTGAACTCGCGTCCCCGGAACGTCGCGGCCACCGTAAACGTTCCGGCCGGCAGATTCCGGAATATGTAAATGCCGGCGCTATTCGTCGTATTCGTCAGCGTTGTCCCTTTCAACCTGATCGTGAGCCCGGGAACCGGCGCCGGTGCGCTGAGGCTCCGGTCATACACAGTGGCGTGTCCGGAGATGCTGCGGTACGCGCGTACCTTGAACGTCACCCTTCCCGGCGAATCCGCGGTGGCCACCACGCTCTGCGGTTTTAAATCGGCGATGGCGTAGCCGGCAGGAAAGGAGTCGGGGCTGAGTTTCACCTGGTATTCTCCGGGCACAAGACCCCTCGCCTCAAAGTCGCCCCCCATACCCGTGGTCAAGTTGAAGACCTTGCCCCTGCCACCTACCTCGACCTGGATTCCCAACAAGCCGGCGCCGGCATCGTTCAGGACGTGCCCGAAGATTTCGGACAGGGAGTAGCCCACTCCAAAGTTCACTGCGGAGTTCACCGGAACGGTGGCTTGGGAGGGGGTGGTATAGAAGAATGGGCGGGCTGATTCAAACCGGGCTTCCACGGTGTGGGATCCATAGGGAAGATTGGTGAAGCTGTACATCCCGAGCCGGTCGGTGCGCACCTGCCGGACCCCATCCAGGGTGATTTGCACCCCCGGTAATCCTTCCATGCCGGACTGAAACACTCCCTCGGCTTTCTCATCCTTGAACACCACGCCGGATATGTTTCCGTGCCGGGAGGGGATAATGAACCGGGGCGCCGAGTAGAACTGGTGGCGAAGACTGACCTCGGCCTGCGACTGGTAACTAGAAGACGATCCCGGTTGCCGGGAACGGAACAAGGAATACGATGCCCAGAGGGTGTTTGTCGGGCTGAGCTTGCGGGAGTAGGTCGCGCTCTCGATAACGGACTGCTCGCTGCTCGAAAGGGCTTGCAGGCTCGTGTAAAGGAAGTTGAGGTTCACTTGCTGGTGGTAGCCACCCTGTTCCAGCCAGGAAAAGGTACTCCCTGCCTGGAGGCGGTTGGGGCTCAAATTCACCGTCAGCCCCTGGATAAAACCCAGGGAAATCAGGCTCGAATCGGTCTGGAGAAGCTGGGCAATCTGCTCAGGCGACGTGGCGGTGATGCCGAGTTCTTCGAGAGCCTGCTCGAGCCCGGGGATCTCCTGGAATATAAAGCTGATGCTGGGAGCCTGGGTTTGATGGTCGGCGAACCCGCTCCATTGGAACTGCCCCCGGCTTACGCGCAGCGTGTCCCGGAATTCATTACCGCCTTGGTTTTGTCCCCCGTTGATCGAGTAGGTGTAAAGGAAATCATTGCCGAAATGCTTCGAGTCGAAGCTCGCTCCCGCCGGCAGATTCACGCTGCGGACCGACGGGGTGCTGGAATTCACGGTATTGAAATACGAATAGGCCGCCCCGCCTACGACTGACCACTTCTTGTCGATCTGATAATGCAGGTTCAGGGCGGAGGACAGGTTGTCCTGGGTGAATTGCGGGAACTCGTAGCGGTTTCCAGTGAAGAACAAATCGGCGCGGAGTTTCTCCGTGAGATTGTGAAACCCATTGGCGTTGGAATAAATGCCATGCTGGTTCCTGGTTGCCAGGGTGGCAAACCGGCGCGGCTCATATTGAAAATTCGCCGCGACGTTTGTCTGCTGACTGACGTAGTTCAATTGTCCCGATCCCCCCACGCCGTGGCTGACGCCCAGCTCGGCCGAATAGGAGAGCGCGTCACTCGGTTTGTCCTCGAAGAGCAGCGAGCCGATGCCTCCCGGCTGAGCTATCCCCAGGCCATTATTCACGTTTCCCAGGTAGAACAGGCTGGGGGTGAGCTTGGCATGTCCCCCGAGGGAAAATTTGTATCCTCCCCCGGTCGCGAGCTGCCTGCCCGTGGGCAGGAAGAGATTCTGAAAGGCTGACAGGGACGTGTAGCCAAAGTGGTAGAACCAGCCGCCATCGCGAACGTGGATGCCTCTCAACAGGCTGTCGTAAATGGTCAAGGGTGAGACCGTGGTGTACTGATCGACGAATGTCACTTCCTTTCTCGGCGTGGCGATCTGGTAGTACATCAACGGAAAGCTTACCGTCGAGACACCCGGACTGGTGGAGAAAAAGTTGACGTTTCCAAGAAAAAAGTGAATCGTCCGGTCACCCTGCTGCTGGGAGAAGTCCAGGTTGTTTTGCAACTGTCCGGGGCTCGAGGCGTAGCGGACCTCGTAGCTTCCCTTCTCATTCGCGGCGTTGGCCGACAAAGGTTTTTCGAATCCTGGCGGATAAATGGGCGGAGGGAGGGGCACATCGACCTGCAGGGATTGGGTTCCCGAGGACGTCACCACGATGACGGTGGTGGTGCCAGGCCCCTTGCCGTAGAGCGTGAGGGCTCCTCCTTTCACGGAGGCTTCCACGTAATCGGAATTCAGTGAAAATGCGGCGGTGGCGCCAGCAATCAGGATGGTCTTGGTTTGCTGGTAAGGAACACTGATGGTGTCAGCAAAGGCCAGGAGCGGAAAGAAGAGAACGACGAGCAGAAACCATGGTTTCATTGCACGGTGAAGTCCTGTGAACTCGTCAGGGTTTTCCCCTCGTACT
This sequence comes from Terriglobia bacterium, assembly GCA_049522495.1. GTDB lineage: Bacteria > Acidobacteriota > Terriglobia > UBA7540 > UBA7540 > Bog-366. The sequence goes on along the minus strand of JBEKNU010000241.1, from coordinate 1,759 downwards.
GAAATGCCACCAGGACCTTGTAATGGCCGGGGTCAAGCTGCGTGGAATACTCGACCTTGAAGAGGAGCTTCTCCCCCGGCAGCAGCCTTTGGGACTGGATAACCACCTTGCCGACCAGCGCCCCGGCCTCGTTCAGGATCGCCGCCGCGCCCTCCGGCAGCAGAGGTTCCGAGCCGGTGTTGGTGAGCCACTGATTGAACGTGACGTTGGAAGAGTTGGTCTGCGGGGTGATGCTTACCGGTGAAGCCTCGATTTTGAAATTGTCCGAAAGAGTAAAGACGAAGAGGGTTCCCAGGGAGGCGATCATCCCGACTGATCCCTGGGTAGCTACAATACCCTTTCCCCGGAAGATCGCCACTACTGCCCGCAGGTCCGTCTGCGGGGGAATGGTGAAGGTCACCTGCGCGGTGACGGAACTGTCGGGCTCAACGACCACTTCACGTGGTGAGAAGACCGCCGAAGCGGCAATGCCGCCGCGAGTTTCTCCGGCAGGGGCGAAGTCTCTCTTTCCATCCTTGACCACCACGTCCTGGGCGACCATTTCGAATGCGAGTGTGCTTCTGGTGAAGTTGCTGAGGGTAAGTTGCTCCGTTATCCCTTGGCCATAGATCCCTTTGGCCATCACGACCGAAGGGCTTAGAGCGACCGTGGGGGGCCGGGTGGTGTCGGGGGATGAAAGTTGCCCGGCTTTCTGGCTCTCCGCGCCGGGCGCGGGCGGCTTTTGGGCGCCCCAACCGGCTGTTACCGGCGCGCCCAGACCGGTGCACAGTGCAGCGACGATGAGCCAGCCTGTCACTTGGCGGGCAGCGCGCCCTGGCGCCCCTATCACCGTCGAATCTCTTGTACGAGCGCGGTGGTTGCGAATTGGGTTATGGACATTCATCCCGCTTCGAGCACTTTCCAGATATCCCAACTCATCTTGAGGACCGAACCGCCCGCGAAGCCCTAATCAACTTCGCTCAATTGGCAGTTACCAGAAATCCCACGCCCGTCATTACCTGGCCGGGGTTATCGGTGACGGGGACTTCGATCTCTAACCGATGGGCCGAAACCGTTCCCACCGGCGCCATGGTGGAAACCACCTGCGGCCCGGTCGTCAGCTTTACGCCGTCAACCGCGTAAGTCTTCCCGGAATCGGCGTTCAGCACGAAAGCCCTGATGGTGGCCGTCCGCAGGTTGACGCCCCCGACATCCTGCAACAACAACCCGAAGCGGGTCGTTAGCAAAACCCCGCCCTTGGTGCGCCGTAGGGTGACTCCGGGGGCCACTCCCCCGCCCCCGTAAGAGACATTGCCAAGGTCCAACAGCGTGCTTTGGGAAGAACCACTCATGGGCCCACTTGCACCAAGCGGCACCACGCTCACTTTCAAAGGACTGGTCAGTTGCAGAACCGAAACCGCCGGCGCCGTTTTTCTTGCCGCGATCTTCTTGCCCTGGACTGCCCACCCGCTTCCTGCAAGGGCGAACGCCAGGAGAGTCAAGAACCATAATCTCAAGGTACCACCTCGTTCCGGACGAATCCTCACTTTACCACGTTCCACGAACCGGCTAGGAACAAATCGCGGTCTTTCTCTTGTCCTTCGCGGCGCGATCGCTCCGGATCCTCGATCCGCTTTCCGGTAGAGGCCAAGCTCGCTCCTTGAGCAAGCCTGACCCTTTTACCGAAATTCCCCGGGCCTTTCTGGCGCCCGGCTTCGCAAGCCAACCGGCTAGTTAGAGGTAGCCGTAAAGTTGATGGTGTTGCTGATGGTCGTGGCGG
>JBEKNU010000240.1:0-11673 GCA_049522495.1 Terriglobia bacterium | reverse complement strand
AAGCGCCATGATGCGATCCACGCCGTGGGACTGTTGTCGGGTGACTCCAAGGCCGTCGCCCTCGTCGAAAATGCCTTGGACGACCATACTCCGGAAGTTCGCGAGGCGGCGGCGACCAGCTTGGGGGAATTGCGTTCATCCTCATCGATCCCGAAACTGGAACTCGCGCTTAAGGACAAAGATATCACCGTGGTTCTGGCGGCTGCGCACTCTCTGTGGCTACTCCAGGACAAACAAGCTTTTGATGTCTATTACGAAATCCTGCTGGGGGAGCGCAAGGCCGGCCCTGGCGTGATCGCCGGGCAGGAAGAAATGTTCAGAGACCGCAAAAAACTTGCGGCGTTTGCATTTGAGCAAGGAATTGAGTTTAACCCATTTGCCGGCATCGGGTGGGGGATCATTAAGGCACTCCATACCGATAATGTGTCGCCGGAGAGGGCGTCAGCCGCCAAAATCTTGACCGATGATCCCGACCCGCGCAGCGGCCAGGCACTGGCAAAGTCCTGCTCCAACAAGAGCTGGATTGTCCGTGTCGCCGCGTTGGACGCACTGGCGCGGCGCGGCGACCCGGCTTTCATCAAAGATATCGAACCCCACACGACCGATGAGAGAGACCGGGTGCGTTACACTGCCGCGGCCGCCATCATCCGGCTGAGTGGCACGCCACCACCACCCATAGCCCCCGCTGAAAAAACCAGCGCCCACTGAAAATCCTTGGGGCAGGCGCCGGGCTCCACTACGGCTTGTCCAAAGCCTCGCTTCGATCGATTGCTCCCGTCTTCACCGCTTGGAAAAATTTGCCTGCCAGCGCGGATTGTGGCAGATTTCTAGTTTATGGCCGTCAACAATTCAGGGGAGCAATCAGCACAACCCCGGCCAACGTTTGGCCAGTGGGCCAAGCAAGCGGGGTTGTTCATGCTTTTCGGGACCATCTTGATGATCCCGCGCATCCGGCGTCTGCGGCGTCGCGTGTGGGCATGGACCTGCGTTCGCTTGGCCGCGGCGGCGTGCGCGACATGGCTGGGGTGGCGATACAAGCACGCCGGGGCAGGAGTGGCGTCGCTGGCAGCGTCATTGCTTCTCTTTGCTTTCAGTTTGCTGGTCCGCGCGAAGCCGGAGGTGAAGTCGACGGATGCTTTAACCGATGAATTGAGCGCCCTGATCGTGCTGAATGGCGGAATATTCCTGCAGTCGCCCGATTCCACCCCGATCCAGCCGGCCCAAATCTTCGTTCATCCCGAGCAGATCATCGTCCTGGGACCGTGCGAGCGCCGACTCTTGGAGATTCCCCTCGCGAAGGTGCGGAACCTGGCGGCGCATCCCGTTCCCAATGGAGCCGGAGAAGGCGCCGAGCCCTGGGAGGTGGAAGTCAACTGGGTGGCCGATGCGCCCTGCACGACAACATTTCACTATGATGGTGCTTTCGCCGAGCATCTGGCGCGGGTTACCGAATCGACTTTACGTGGTCAGTGGAAAAAGGAGCTCCCGGTTATTCAGCAATGAACAGGGATAAGCAGGATGGACAGGATAGAGGCTCGAATACAAGGGTTGCACCAAATGCAAGAATTTCACACACGCAGCCAGGAAACTCAGGCTTTGGTGTTTCCTCTTTTCATCCTTTCTATCCTGCCCATCCATGTGAGAATACGTCATGCACATTGTAGGTAAGATCCACCAACTCGCGCGGTACCCAGTGAAATCAATGCGGGGCGAGGCCCTCTCCGTTACCACGCTGACCTTTCAAGGAATACCAGAGGACCGGCGCTACGCGTTCGTCCAAACGGCATCGCGGACTGACTTTCCCTGGCTTACGGCCCGCCAGCTCCCGGAACTTTTGCGCTACAAGCCGGCCGTGGAAGAGGAAAGGTCAGGAGAAATCGTGGTGACGGTCACCACTCCCAGCGGGGCGAAGTGGCCGGTAGACAGTGAGGAACTACGCCGGGAAATCGAGGCGCGCTCTGGCCGAACCCTGTATTTGTTGCGTAACAAACGCGGCTCGTACGATACCGCTCCCATTTCAATTATCAGCCGGCAGACGATTGCCCGGATTGCCGAGGAGAGCGAAACGGAAGAAAACCCCTGGCGCTTTCGCCCCAACCTGCTGGTCGATTTGCAAGATGGTGGAGCCTTCGAAGAGTGGAGTTGGGTCGGAGGGATTGTACGTGTCGGGGACACAGCGCGGATTGCCATCATCAAAGTCGATCAGCGTTGCGTGATCATTACCTTAGACCCGGAGAGCGGTGAGTCGAGCCCCAGCATTCTGCGCTGCGTCGCTCAGCAGCACGAGCAGTGCGCGGGCGTCTACGGGACGGTCCTTACCCCCGGAGAAGTTCGCATGGGAGACCCGATTTGGCTGGAAGGCTAAGTGGGGTAATTGCCTTATGACTTTCTCCTGCGCCGTGGCCACGCTGCAAGAGGCGCCTCCCTTAGCGCAGCGAATCTCCTGCCAGCCCCCAGAAATCCTTCACGTAATAGGACGAAACGACATTCCCAAATAGATGGCAGATTGCCCGGCAATCGGGAATGTCTCCGTAGAGCTTGCGGCCGCGCGCGAAGACCTTTTTGAAGGAGCCCTCCTTCAGCAAATTGCCGGCAATTTTCTTGAGGGGTTCGCAGGGATAGAAGACATCGCCGTTCGGATAGACGCGCGGAAACATGGTGGGAAAACATTTGAAATCCCCGAACTCCAGCACCGTCCGCAAGAGTTTGGGGGTGCCGTTGATGGGCTGCCGGCGCTCGCGACGGCGCTCGATGATCTTTTCGACCAACGCCTGATAGCGAGGGTTCCGCTTCAGCCGCAGGTTGGGCAGTTTTTCGTGCAGCGCCGTCTGGGTGGCGAAGACAAAGCCCTGCTCTCCGCAGAAATCCAGGATGCGCTCGATCTCCAGAATGTTCCACTCCTCGATCACCGTGCTGATGGTGATGTCGCTGGGGCGAGGCATCCGCTGCTTGGCAAGCTCGAGATTCTCCAAGACCCTGCTCAGCACCCCCGGCTTGGACTTGGGGTTGGCGGGGTCCGCCGTCAAAGCGTCCAGGCTGACGATGAGGCCATCAAGGGATGCGAAGAGCCGTGGACGCTTGTGAAGCAGGGTGCCGTTGGTCACCAAAAGCACGGAACGGAATTTGACCTCGCGCTTGGCCGCCTGCACCAGGTCTTCCACGTCGGCGCGCAGCAACGGTTCGCCACCCGTAAAAAGAATCGAATCCGTTTCGCGGCGGATGGTGCGCAGAAGCGCAATCGTCAGGTCGGTGGGCAATTCCTGGCTGAAAACGTCCGGTTCCTTTTGCGTGCAATAGGTGCACTCTAAATTACATTTGTGCGTCGTATAGAAGACCGCGGCATAGGGAGCAACAACATCGGTGTGGAGGATTTCGCGCCGGTAGAGGTTCTGGAAGTAGTGTTTGAAATTTTTCAGGACAAACGGGTAGTGACGCAGGAGTCCCCGCAAAAGCCGGAGTCCGGTAGGTGCAGTTTGAGGATCGCCCATCCCGGCCTCACCCTAGCCTGTGAGGGCGGCGATAACAAGCATTTGCAAGCGATCACTGCCAAATCGAGGCTTAAGCGCGAAGGATTGCGGCCGAATGGAGGAGGTCTTTTCAACCCTTGTGCGGGTGAGAAGCCACGGGAATCAACCGGCCTCCTGCCACCCGGTATTGCACCCCTCGCCAGCGAACCCGGCTCCAAAACAGGCTGTTCAACCAAAGTACGAAAGCGCAAGCGTCCCAGAGGGGCACCAGCCACCATCGGCGCTTCAGCAATTCGTCGTGCAGTCCCCAAACGCACATCGTCCACACGGCGGCCAAGCGCAGAATCAAGTAGGCCGCCACAAAACTCCCTGCCAGAAGGGCAGTAGGCGCAAGCAACGCGGCCAGAACGGTCCATGGGAAACCCTGAGCGAAAATAAACCCCACGTAACCCAGGGGCCGGGCCTGGCGAGCCATGATGGCCCAACGCAGGCGTTGAATGTAGAACTCACGCCAGCTCTGGAGGCAGCACCAAGTCTTGACCGAACCATCGACCAGTTCCACTCGATGCCCTCGCGCGGCGGTGCGGCAGCCGAGTTCGTGATCATCCGCCGCTTCGTCGGCAAGCGCCTCAAACCCGCCGATTTCTGCCAGACACTCACGCCGGATCGCCGCCGTCGCGCCCAACGCGAACCGCACTCCTTCGAGTGCCCGGGCCATCAGGACGGCTGGCATGAAATCAGTGCTAATGGAAATGGCCTCCAACTCCGGCCAAAGAGAACGCAAGGGGATCCCCGTGAACATACTGGTGACCGCGCCAACTTGCGCATCGCGAAAAGGCGCCGCGACCGACCGCAAGTAGCCCGGACCGACGCGAATATCAGCGTCCGAGAGGGCCAGAAAATTGTGCATGGCCGCGCGTGCCAATGCACAGAGTTTGTTGACCTTGTCATTTGAACCGATCTTCTCCGTGGTTACCACCAAGTGAATCGGCAGCGCGGGGAAATCGGCGATGAGCTTGCGGATCACGGGCGTGGCAGCGTCCTGCTCGCTCGCGACTGCGAACAGAACTTCATATTCCGGATAATCTTGAAGGCAGAAGCTGGCAAAGTTCTCGTAAGCTTCGGGATCCAGCCCGTGAACGGGCTTGAGGACACTTAAGGGGGGGGTGAAGTCGCGAGGTGCCGCGTTGTGGCGCCGGAAGAAGCTGCGCGCCGCGAAAATGACAAATACGTAGGACAATAAGGGCGATATCGCCGCCCCAAGAATCGCCCACCTCAATCCGATCAAAAGCAATTCGCGCTCCTCCTACCCCAAACACACCAGCGCCACGCCCGCGGAGACCAAGCCGATTCCGGCCCAGCGCAGAGGCGTCAACTGCTCACCCAGGAAATACTTCCCCCCCAACGCGCCGGTAACATAGCTCAACGCCGCGGCGGGCACCACAAAGCTCACCGCCTCCCAGGAGAGCAAAGCGAGCAGGGAACAAAACGCCAAAGCCATTTGGGCAATGCCGATCCACATCCAGCCCTCGCGGAAAGCTCGTCCCAGAAAACGTAAAATCACCGCCGGAGCAAAACTGTGCACTTCACCCAGACGCTTCATCGCGTGGGCCACGGCAATATCACCGCCGGTACCGGCAAGCACCAAGATAGCGAGAGCAATAGCCGTGCGCATGCTCAATCCTTCTTCGTGGTGTTCGGGGGCGTACGCCCTACCAACACCACTCCCAGGCAGATCAGCGCCACTCCCACCCAGCGCAACCCCGTTACACTTTCACCCAACACGAAATGCCCAAGCAGAGGAATCAGGGCATACATGGAAGCGGTGGCAGGCAAAACATAGCTGAAGTCCGCCCAGGACAATACCAACATGAGCGCCGCGAGAAACAGCAACATGCTGACGATGCCGAGCCATATCCAGGCGTTGGTAAAAATGGCTACAAAAGCGGAGTGCAACGCCGCTATCGACCAGCCCTGAAGGGCGCCGATATGCTTCATTCCGATGCTGAAAAACAAATTTCCTGCGGAACTGAGAACCACCAGCAACGCCACCAGGATGGATGTCTTGATGGTAGGGGTTTTGGGTGATGTCATGAATGTGAGGCCCGGTGTTCAGCGCGGAGATAGAAAGGGTTATTGTTGCGCTCTTCCTGCTTGTCCTTTCGGGTTTGGGGATCACCTGGCTCGAATTCAATGGTCGCCAAGCGGCTGACGTGCCTATCTTACTCGAAACGGGTCAATCAAAACAGTCTTCCTAACGGCAAGGAGGAGAGTGAAGAACAATTCTTGGCATGGGTGGTGTGCTCTACAGTCTCGCTGAGTTGGGGAGGGCGGGGGCAGATTAGGAATGGCCACCCGCATGCTGGCAGCCCGGGAAGCTCTCAAAAAAATTTTCGCCCGTCCAACCCAACTCCTTCATTCCCACTTCTGAGGAGTAATAGGCCATGCTGATCCAGCCCTTCAAATGGTCAAAGTAGTCGCGAGGGTTGAGAACCAATGGCGGCGCCCCGGGCCGGGTTTCCGCGGCTGTTTCTTCCGCAAAAATTGCACTGGAAGGTTGGGCCGTGGAGGCGGCAGTTAGAATCTCATCCTGCTGGTCCGCCGGAAGGTCTTTGAACGATTTCGTGAAGTGGCGCAGAGATTCACCTTCCAAGGCGTTCAGCGAGGCCACAAACTTCTGCTGGCTTTCCTGCGTGTCGGCGCTGAGCGCGGTGTCAAGAAAGCGGTTGACCTGCGCACCCGTTGAGCCCGGCACAATTTTTTCCGCCAGAGCCATCAGCGTCTGATTCTGGTGCTCATCGAAGAACGCGGGCCTCCACTCCCCCGCCGCCGCTTCCGCCTGCGCCGCCACCGGTGCGGGAGCAGCCACCGACCGGGCGTGTACAGAGTGCGCCTCGGCAAGACCCGGCACCCCGATGCCTGCGCCCGCGCCCGCCAACATGCGCTGTACCCATTCGCGCCGCGTCAGGCGGCGGCTGGAAGCAGGCAGAAATGCCTTCTCGCCAAGATTAGAGTCGTCTTCCATTGGACAAAAAACCCTCGTAGATTGCAGGAATTAATGTTACCACCCCGTGGAGATCTGTACAACCCAAGGGACGGATGGGCAGTTCTTGAATTACCTCCGCGGTCTTGATACTTTAGCCTCCACAACATCTTTGAAAGGATGGACCATGAAGCGTTCAATCATCATTCTTGTTTGCAGTTTTGTTTCGGCCGCAATCCTCTTGGCGCAGACGCAGTCGCCGCAGACTCCTGCGCCCACAACGCCCCAGAAGACTTCTGCAACTACTCCCAAGACCGGCACGCCCAAGCCCGCCACCTCCAAAACTTCCCCAGCCGCGCAATGGATCACCACGGGTTCCGGCCTGAAATATCAGGAAGTGGTGGTGGGCAAAGGGCCGCAGCCGAAGCCCGGCGACGACATTCTGGTCAATTACACGGGCAAATTCACCAACGGCAAGGTTTTTGACAGCTCCCTCTCCCCGGGCAGAACTCCCTTTGAGCTTCATCTGGGTCGTGGCGATGTCATCAAGGGATGGGACGAGGGACTTGCCACTATGCACGTGGGCGGAAAGCGCAAGCTGATCATCCCTCCTGCCCTCGCCTACGGCATGCGCGGATATCCGGGGGTCATCCCACCCGATACTACGCTGACGTTTGACGTCGAGTTGCTCAAGATTAAGTAGCGTAGCGTCGAGCCTGGCTGAACGACGGGCCGAGGTTGGCCTCGGATGGGAGACGGAGGCGGAGTCCTTGCCGAACCTCCATGCGCCCAAGGACTTCCCTACGCCCGCGCAACAATTGTCACATAACCGTAAGCGGGGCTTCACAACCTGCGGGTTACAGTCTCCGCGCTTGAATCCCAGGGCGATTCCCAATAGAATCGCCTTACTTGGTCCGAAGGGTGACGATGGAGATCAAATTTGCGCGCAGTGAGTCCGTCGCGGACGTCATCATGCGCCTGATGCACGAGGCGTCCAGCTCCATTGACGGGGCGCTTTATCGCTTCAATCATCCCGGCCTCGCGCAGGCGCTGGAAGAGGCGGCGCAACGCGGGGTGCGTGTTCGCCTGCTGGTGGACGGGAACAAGTATAAGGAAAGCCGCACCACGCAGGAACTTCTCACCGGCGCCATCATCCCTTTTCGCCTGGCCTTCGGCCGGCAGGGGCGCGGTTCCAAGATGCACCACAAATTCGTCATCCTGGATCAGCAGACGGTGCTCACGGGAAGTTACAACTGGACACTGGAATCAGAAGACGAGAACCACGAAAATCTCATCATCCTTCGGGACGCGCAACCGATCGAGGCCTACACGCGAGAGTTTGAGGCCTTATGGTCGGGCGCGGGCCGGGATGATTCGTAATCCCTGTTGGGGAAGCGACCTATGACGACCAAGGAAACAGAAGAAGACAGGCCGGGACGGCCGGCGGACTATGAGCTCTACATCATGCGGCACGGCATCGCCGTGACGCGGGGCCCCACCACCGTGATGGACGATGCCAAACGTCCACTTACGCCCGAGGGTAAGGAGAAGATGCGCGAGATCGCCTCGGGACTGGTTCGCGCGGGATTGGTGGCGGATTGGATTGTCTCCAGCCCGCTGGTGCGCGCCGTGGAGACAGCCGAGATTGTAGCGGACGCGCAAAGCTCCAAGCCTCCCCTGGACTTCTGCGATGCTCTGCGTCCCGGCGGCGACCCGGAAGCGCTGATCAGCTTTCTCGCCAAACGCTCCAACCGCCGGCGTGTTCTGGTGGTGGGCCATGAGCCGGATTTGGGTGAACTGGCCGCGCGGCTGATCGGCGCCGGGCGCAATGCCAACATGCCCTTCAAGAAAGGTGGCTGCTGCCTGATCACCTTCAGCGTTTTTCCCCCGAAAGCGCCGGGCCGCCTCGTGTGGTGGCTAACCCCCCGCGTCATGCGGAAACTGGCTTAGGGTATAGTAAGATTCGTCCCATGAAATGCAGCAAACTGATTTCCTCTCTTCTTATTATTTTATGTTGCCCTGCCCTTTCTGCAGGGCGACGACCCGACACACCTCTACCGGACCGTTTCGAAATAGGCCGACGCACGTTCTTCGACTTTGGTCCGCCATTTAACTATTACGAATTGTTCATAGTCAGGCCGACTGCGAAGGGTATATCGATTGAGAGGTTCACACTCTCTCCGCCCGGCGACGCATGCCTGGTGCCAGCGAAGCTGGAGACAGCGTCAGCTACGATAAGCGAATCTGTGGCTGCGTTGGTGGGGTCGACAAATCCGTGGGCAATTCCTGAAAAGGCGCTGCAACGTGAGTTGAAGCGGCGCAAGAAGGGCCAAGTCTTCAGCGGCGCCGACGTAGTGATAAGAGTTACCTTTGGCACTCAGGCCCGCCTCATCCGCGCGGACATCCTGGATAGAGACATATTCGCTGCGGCCCCGAACACACCTGAGAACACTTCCTGGACGATGAGCTTATTAGGACGCCTGGATCAAGCGATTGGCGGCCCTGGAGTTTGGGATAAGCCCATCTTTTCAATTCCCGGTGGGGAGGAGCTTCCTGCGAAAGATTTGGATCCTGAGACTCTTCGCCGCCTGAGCGCAGGCGATTACGATGCGCTATTTCAAGGTGCCCCGGACAAGCCATCTGACTTGTATCGTGCCTCTCAACACCATCCACCTCCTCCGAGTGTGCGATTGCTCAGGAGTGTGCCGTTCCCGCCAGATGTGTTCGCTCTGCCAGAGTATCCTCCTCTTGCGAGAATGGCTCACGTCGAGGGTGCTGTTTCCTTCAGAATTGAAGTCGACGCGACTGGAAGTGCGACCAATCTAACTTACGAGAGCGGGCCCCCCTTACTGCGTGGAGCAGTGACAAAGGCAGTAACTGGCTGGAAATTTCCAAGGGAAAGCGCCCACCAGCAGGTTCAGGCAACGATCGAGTTCGCATTGAATTGTCACAGCGGGACAAAGTAAGGTTCACGACATCGCAGAGTTGTTCTTCAAACTCTGTTGCTCTTCCACAGTTCCGGAGCATATAAGTTTCGCTCCACCCTCGACGACGAAAGGTCGAAAATGGCGAACTCACTTTTTGGATTGGGATTATCCGCGCTATTGGCCTTGACCGCTGTGTTGGGCCTGGCGGAAATTTGGGACCAGCCGGCAGCAAATGTTCCGCAGGCCGAGATTACCAATGGTGAGCTTCGTGTGAAGCTTTACCTGCCGGATGCCCGGCGCGGATATTATCGCGGCACTCGATTCGATTGGTCGGGGGTCATTGCCGCCCTCGAGTACAAGGGTCACAACTACTATGGTCCATGGTATAGCCGCGTCGATCCAAGCGTCCAAGACTTCCAGTATGAGGGCGCGGAGATTGTCGCCTCCACTTGTTCCGGTATCACCGGTCCCGTGGAAGAGTTCCGGACCAACCACAGTGCCCTGGGATTCGACGAGGCCGAGGTGGGCGGCACTTTCATCAAGATCGGCGTAGGGGTGCTTCGCAAGGACAGCGAAAAATACGATTCCTTCAAACAGTATGAGCTTGTGGACCCGAGCAAATGGACGGTCAAAAATCGTGTTGATTCGGTCGAGTTCATTCAGGAGTTGACTGACCCGGCCTCGGGCTATGGGTATATCTATCGGAAGACGGTGCGCCTCGCCACCGGCAAGCCGGAGATGGTCCTGGAGCACCATTTGAGGAACACCGGCCGCCGCGCCATCCACGGCAGCGTTTATAACCACAATTTCTTGGTGCTCGACAAACAGCCTCCCGGCCCGGATTTCTCCCTCACGTTGCCCTACCGGATTCAATCCCCGCACCCACCCAACAAGGAATTGGTCGAGATCCGCGGAAGTCAAGTCATTTACTTGAAGGCGCTGGCAGATCAGGATGTGGTTTATACCCCTCTATTGGGCTTCAGCGACAGCCCCAAGGACCACGAGATCCGCATCGAGAATCACCGCATGGGTGCAGGCATGCTTATCCGCGGAAATCGCCCGCTTTCAGATATGCACTTGTGGTCGATTCGCAGCGTGCTTGCCGTGGAACCCTTCATCACGATGGGGATTGATCCTGGCAAAGAGTTTGATTGGAACGTCAGCTACGAGTACTACACGCTCCCGCCGAATGCGAAGTGAAGACCAGCCTTGTTGGGATCAATGAAACGCCCTAAGCATGGTCGGGCGGCTTCGGAGGCATGGAACGCGACGACCTGCCACCGGCCGTCGCGCCGGATGTAGACCTTTGTAAACCGCCAGTCATCTTCCACGAGGTCCAGGAGTGGCGAGGACGAATGTGAGGTTCACTCGGCGGTGCTGGGGTCAATCACGTGCTTTACCATGGAGACACGGTTGGCTGGGAAGCCGCCCTGCTGGGCGTGCTCCCGGACGGCTTCTTCGTTCGGAGCCAGGTAAACGCAATATATCTTGTCGTCGGTCACGAAGCTTTCGACCCATTGGATTTGCGGCCCCAACTGACGCAGCACTCCGCAAGACTTCTGCGCAATCGCCTTCAGCTCTTCGGGTGTCAACTTTCCTGCGCCGGGAATCTCCCGTTCGATGACATACTTTGGCATGCCTCAAGTCCTCCCTTGTGTCGAAGTATCTTAAGCTGTGTCTGCCCCGGAAGCATAAAGGGCGGGCACAAGGCCCGCCCCTGCAAAACGAAACGGCCCAACAAAATACTGGGCCGTTTCGTTCAATTTAATCCCGGCGACGACCGACTCTCCCACGCAGTTACCCGCGCAGTACCATGGGCCCTGGAGGGCTTAACTACCGTGTTCGGGATGGGAACGGGTGTGACCCCTCCGGTATGATCGCCGGAAAACATTAAGAGCAGTGACAAGTGACGGGTGACAAGCAAACAACTGATGGCTCGTCACTTGTCACTAGACACTTATCACTGCCTTCTGAATAGTGTGGCGTCCAAAGTAAAGGCGGGACGGAGTGACAGGTGAGGATCGAGCCCTTGCTCGTGATTCATCACTGGTCACTCGTCACTGCTGTTGATGCATTGAGCAGATATATGGTCAAGCCGAACGGGCGATTAGGACCGGTAAGCTAAACCCATTACTGAGCTTACACACCCGGCCTATCAACGCGGTAGTCTTCCGCGGCCCTTCAAAGGGATTGCGTTCGTGTAGCACGCGAACGCGCGCCCTTGGGAGATCGAATCTTGGGGCGTGCTTCCCGCTTAGATGCTTTCAGCGGTTATCACTTCCAGACTTCGCTACCC
>JBEKNU010000239.1:0-11747 GCA_049522495.1 Terriglobia bacterium | reverse complement strand
TCGTGGCAAGCTTCCCGGTCGTTCCGTCCGCCGCCCCAGTCCGTCGCAGATTCATTGCTCCGATTCGCACTCGCCGACCGCCAGTTGACGGTGACCTACCCGCTCTTTTGACCCAGCAGCACGCGGCCAAGGTTAGTGACTTTTTTGGCTGTGGGTTCCCCAGGCGTGCTCGGGAGGTGGGCCGGAAGTTGTGGGGAACGGCGGGGGCACGGGCGGAGGCGTGGTCCGCTTGATTTCTCCCGGCATCACGGGCCAGATCGGCGAATGTCTCATCGGACAATATTGCCTCTTGACGAGGTAAGAAGACTGGCCTATAATGTAGGCTGCAGGAGGCGAGGTGCCGCTATGTCTTTGCGCAAGTCTCCCACCCGAACGCCGGCTTTCCTGGAAGCCATCCGCCGCAACGCTCAGAAATCCACCGGGCCCTGGACCGTGCGGGGCAAGGCGCAGTCCTGCCTGAACCGGCTCAAGACCGGCGCGCGCTCGCGCGTCTATCGCCAATTGTGTTACGAAACCTTCGAGCGGGGGAGAGGGCAAAATAAAAGGATGTTAAAAATCGACGTTGGAAGCGGGAATGTTATTGAAAGCAAAAGAAACAACGACATTTTGGGTAGTGGGCCAGTTTGAATTCAAGCGACCTCGCATTCCTGTTCTTTGGCATCCATCATGCTAAGGATTTCTTCAACTTCCCACACATGATCTGAAATCCCGGCTTCCATGGCCGGGGTGACTCTCAGTGTTTGGTGAATCCGGCAGAAATTGTAGTACATGAAGTAGAGGGCCACGTTGTACGCCAGATTATCAACCTTCTTGGAGAAAGCATTCGTCAGGCGCGTGAACCGTCGCATCCCCATTCTCATACTGAGGTTCTGACGCTCTACAAAGCTCGTAGAGATGTGCGCGGGGTCCGGCTGGCCCATGACCCGCTTACTCTCACAGCTTGTGCATATAGCAGGGCTGTAGCGCGTTTCTTCTTGGCTCGCCGCATAGGTCTTAACGAGCATGGCGTAATCAATCTCAGTACCAAATGAGTCCTCGACGGCATCCAGATAGACCCGAAGGCCATCAGTGGTAAGCTGTACCCGGCTTGCGAGACGGCCAGCCAGGTCGTCAATGAACATCTTAGCTGACCGGAAGTTGCGGTTTCCTACCATGAATGAAAGCACCAATTTTGTATCGGCATCAATTGCCGTCCAAGTCCACACGTCTCCGACGCCAAATTTACCTTTCATTTCGGCAGGGACATTCTTTTCTTTGGCGTAGACAAATGCCCATACTTCATCGCATTGGACGCGCTTGCACTTGAGGTTGCGAAGCGTGCGGTCCTGGTAATCAGCACAGGCGCTTCCCGCTGCAACGAGTAGCTTGGGTGACAGTATCCTTCGCTGCCCCAGTTAACCTCACCGTGGCGCGGATGGACATACCGTCAATCAAGCATTTCAGCACTTGGACTTGCTTCTCTCTGTTTAGCCTGTTCATGTAATTACTGTACCCCCAAAAAAGGGGCTTGTCAAGAAAAATCTTGCGCTCTCCCCTTTTTTGTTGGTACAATAATTGTATGGCTAAACGCGGACGCCCGAAGAAGGAAAACCCGTTGGACGAATACATTGAACTTCGGCTTTCAACAGCCGAGAAGCAAGCCTTCCGGGATGCATCCGAACGGGCCGGAATTCCCCTCGCAACATGGGCAAGAGAGAGGCTTCGCCGCATCGCCACCCGCGAGCTAGAGAGCGCCGAACTTCCCGTCGCATTCCTAAAGTGAGGCATCATGATTAAACCAAAACACCCGAAAAACGCTGATTTGAGCCAACTGGCAAGGTCTATCGTCGAACATGCAACTGGAGAACCACTTACGCCAGCCCATGAAAAGATGCCAAGAAAGAAGCCAAGGGTGGAGAAACGTAGGCAGCGCTAACTCTAATACTATGGCTCATCCCACGATTCTAGACTTCCATCGGGATGTCCATCCATGTTAAACACAATTCGACCCACTTGAAAAAAATTCTGGTAATACCAAAACTCGCTGGACGAGACCACCGACATTTTTTTCGGGTTCCCGAAGAGTTGTCGGACTTCCGTTCTGCTCATTCCAATCCACAAGAATTTCCGCCAATTCTGTTTGTCATGCCAATCCACACGTTTAGTTGAACGTACTACCGGCGCTTGTTCTTTGGGCTGGTCCGGTGGTTTTGGTGCTTGACTCATTATTATAAGTTGGTCTGCGACCGCTCGTAGCACCGACGCGGCGTGCTTCAGTCCACCATCAGACGGGCTTGACTCTAACTGCTTAACGCTGGCATTTAGCTCTGCAAACTCGACACCATGATTGTGTAGGTCGTCACGAACTCCAGTAACATCGGTGCTATAGACGGAAACACAGACTAGATGTGAACCCTGTGGCTCCGCTAGACAACTAAGTATTTCGGCAGCGGTACGTTGGGCACGCGCTGTGATGATCTCTGCATGGGCGGCGTCTAGCGTGCCGCGCGCAAGAATAATTGGCTTTGCTAGGACAATGACTTCGCTCGCATCTCCCTGCAAGTTCGTAGCTTGTTTTTCGGGTGGATTTTCTGGTGCATTTTGTAATTTAGGCGCTTGTTCTTTGGGCTGGGCCACTAGCTTGTCTGCAATGGCTCGCAGAAGACTAGGTGCTGTGGCTAATTACTTTTTGCTCGGATGTGATTCTAATTCATTCACAACCTCATTTAGCTCGGGAATTTCAATACCACGGTTGTGGAATTCATCTCTGAATTCCGTAATATCCGATGCATACACGCCAAGACAAATATCTGTATCGTTCGAGTCCGCGAGACACGCCAGAATTCGTGCGGCCAAGTGTTGGCCCTCCTTGGCTATCTGGTCCGCGTCCAATGCTGTAATCTTCTTTGGGTCAATAATAACGGAGTATGAAACCGTGGAATTCGACGGCGGCGCAGAAGATGTTTCGGGGCTCTCCGACCAGTCCTTTTCCTTGCGTGGTTTGGTTGGGGGAGCCACTGGTACATTATGGGATTTGGGGACAGGTGAAGGCACCGCTGGTGCATTTGTGGGTTTAGAAACCTGCTCTTTGGGGGCGTTCTGATTCGATGCAATAGATGCTTTTCGGAACGCGTAATAACCTATTATGACAACTGCGGTGAAGGACAACAGAAGAACTATCTGCAAAATCAGGCTGATCCTTTTGGTCCAAAAGCCCCAGTCAACGGAAACAAATCTTCCCTTGATCCATGGCCACTTGAAACCGGCATAAGAACTCAAGATTGTAGCGACAAATATGGGTAGCACATTAGACAACGAAGTACCAGCTAGGAGACGATCTATTCCACTCCAACCAAGCGCAAATGCCACGATTTCAAAGAAAGCTATTACAGCTTTATCTACCGCTGACAAAGAATCATCGGGCATAAAAAGACCTCTGAGGACCGAGATCATCGTACACCCCAAGCGGTGGGAAAGCCAATGAACATGCTCAGTCGCAGGCATGTCCACGGCTCAAAGTGAAAAAGTTTTTCAAACTGGCCCACTACCACATTTTGTCATGCTATCTATCGGACATTTTAGGCAATTCGGCGCCGGTTTTGACGGAGAATGCACACTTGGGTGCGACAGAAATCACCTCCCCGCCACCCCATCGACGCCGCGGCATCCCATCAGCTACAATTGTTTGGGGTTGAAAACACAAAAAATGGGACTGGATCAAACCGCCGGCTCGCCAACCAGCTTACCACCGGGAATGAGCACGCAGGAAAAGGCCCTTGCCATCAATCTCGATGCCGCGAAATTCGGGACCTTTGCCGAAATCGGCGCCGGCCAGGAGGTGGCGCGTTGGTTCTTCCATGTGGGCCATGCCTCCGCCACGGTGGCCAAGGCGATTTCAGCATACGACATGGTGATCAGCGATGGCCTTTACGGCCCCACCGATCACTACGTCAGCCGAGCCCGCCTCGAGTCAATGCTGGATCGCGAATGGGCGCAGTTGCTCGAGCGCCTTGACCCGGTGCGCGGCGAGCGGAGTGGGTTTTTTGTGTTTGCGGACACGGTCGCCACGCGCAGTCCTTCGCGAAATCAGAACGGGCAAGGCTGGATGGGCATGCGCTTCCAGGCACAGCCCAAGGCGCCCTATTCGCAGATCATCATTCACGTCAACCTGCTTGACCAGGTGCCGGTGGGCGAGCAGGAGTCCTTGGGAGTCCTGGGCGTCAATTTGGTGTACGGCGCTTTCCATCAGCAGCAACCTGAAGCCCTCATGAAGACGCTGATGGAAGGGCTCAGCCGGCTGCGCGTCGACATCGACGTAATCAAATTCTCCGGTCCGGTTTTTGAAAAGGTTGACAACCGCCTGGCAAGTTTGCAACTGGTGGAGTTGGGATTGACCGATGCCACGATGTTTACCGCGCAGGGAGAAGTGGTGCAGCCGGCGGAGGTGATCTATAAGAAACCCGTGCTCGTCGCCCGGGGAAGCTTCCGGCCGGTTACCAACGTGGGGCTCGACATGTTGAACGGCGCGGTGGACCGGTTTAAGAAAATTCCAGGGGTGGACGGGGATCCGGTGGTCGTCATGGAGATGACCCTGCGCAACCTGGTCTCGGCCGGGCCGGAGATCGACCGCCGCGACTTCCTCGACCGCGCCGATGTGCTGAGCGCCCTCGGCAAAACCGTGGTGGTTTCCAACTTTTCGCGCTTCGATAGCGTCACCAGCTCGCTGCGGCGATATACGCCACAATGGCTGGGATTTGTTATGGGCGTGCCCACCCTGCGCGCCGTGTTCGACGAGCAGTATTACACCAGTCTGCCCGGCGGAATCCTGGAAGGATTAGGGCGGTTGTTTCAAGGAAACGTACGCCTGTATGTTTACCCAACGCTGGATGAGGCGGGCGAGGTGGCGTCTTCCACAACGCTGGAAGTCGCTCCCCCACTGCAACACCTGCTGAACTACCTGCGGGAGAAGGGTGGGATCGAGGCCATTGAAGATTTCGATTCGAGCCAACTCCACATGTTCCCGAAGGAAGTCCTAGCCGCCATTCAAAATGGCACTCCCGGCTGGGAGCAGTACCTGCCGCCACAAGCGGCGGAAGTCATCAAGCAACGCGCCTTGTTCGGATATCGCCAAGCGGCAGCAGAAGGGTCATCTTGAAAACCGTATGCACTTCCCTCCACCTGGGTGCGGAAGAATTCTGACTCATCAAAGTGCGGCTGGACGAACTCGCGCCGAGTTATCCGGCCGGGGCCGGATAACTCTGCATTCTTGCCTTAAATTCCCGCCGGCAGCTTCTTCACCGAGATGGGGTCACCCGCATAGAGCGTGGGCGCGCCGGCGGCGAAGGCGTCCTTGTTATAGGCCGCCACATCCGTCTGGATGAGTTTGTTGAACTCGGCCAAGTGCTGCTCCAACTCCTTGGTCAGCTCCGCTTTTTGGTCCAAAGCCAACTGCGTGGGGGGCTCCCCGTAGGCGAAAGGCCCGCCCCCCGAGATGCCGGAGAGCTTGCTGTTGAACGCCGCCAGGTAGTGAATGTCGTCTTCCGAGCCCTGCTGGAGTTCCGAGTTGTATACGGAGTCCTTCAAAGTTCGGAGCTTCCTGCCAAGCTGGAAGGCTTTGCCCATGAGCGGCTGAAACTTCTTTTTCAGGTCTTCGTCGTCGCTCGAGCGGACCATACCCTGGAAAGCGGTCAGCGACTTCTGCATTCCGTCGACACGGTTCAGCATGGTGTTCAGCGCGCTGATGGCATTGCGTCCCTCCAGCGAGAACCGGAGCGAGGCGCGGAAATTCTCGGGATCAATCTTGACGTTGGGATCGGGACGGACTTCGACGTCGGCTTCCGCCTTGTGCTCACCCACGGTGATGACCGCGTGATACTTCCCTGCCACCACCATCGGTCCCCGGCCGCGGCCAAAGAATTCGGCAAATTCGCTCATTTCCTGCTGCCGCTCAAAGGTCAGCCGCTCCGGCCCGTCGTAACGCATCGACCAGACGAAACGGTTAATTCCGGCCTTGGCAGGCCCATGCTCGGTCGCCACCGGATTCCCATGTTCGTCCGTGAATACGATCTTGACCGGGCCTTCGCGCCCGCCACCCGGACCCGCAGCTTCGCCTGGCCCTCCTGGTCCCCCCTGGCCTCCCGCCATTGCGGCGCCCGCGCCGCCTCCACCGCCGGCTCCGCCCGCTCCGCCGCCGCCCGGCCCTCCCCGACCACCGCCGCGCCCCTGCTCAATCTCCTTCTTCAGGAAGTAATCGATAACCACTCCCTCGGGGCCATTGGGGGTGGAACCCGCCGCACCGAATCCCCCGCCTCCTCCTGCGCCGCGCCAGTGATGAAAGAGCGTGCCCGGTGTGGTGCTCAGCAGTTGAAAGTCGCTTTCCTGGATCTTCGCGCTCATCTGCTCGATCGGGCGGATGTCGTCGAGCACGAAGATGCCGCGGCCGTGCGTGGCCACCACCAGATCGTCGGTGGCCTTCACAAACTTCAGGTCATAGACGGGCACCGTGGGGAAGTTGGACTTGAGCGGCTGCCAGTGCTCGCCCGCGTCCGGCGAGTAGAACAGGCCGGTGTCGGTTCCCAGCACGAGAAACCCGCGCTGGTTGGGGTCCTCGCGGACCACATGCGCGCAAGCATCGGCGGGCAAGCCGGCGGCAATGGCCGTCCACGTCTTCCCGTAGTCGGACGTCTTGTAAACGTAGGGGTGAGAATTATCGAGCTCGTGGGCATCGTAGGTAACGTACGCCGTCCCGGCGTCAAATGGGGAGACCCCCACCTGATAGACGCGAGCCCACTCGGGCGCGCCGGCCACGGCAACGTTGCTCCAGTTCTTGCCACCGTCGCGCGTAACCTGCACCAGACCGTCGTCGGTGCCCACCCAGATCACTTTTCCATCGGTGGGCGCGAGCGTGATGGTCAGAATGGTTTCGTAGCTTTCCGCGCCGCTGATATCGTGTTGAACGGGGCCGCCCGCGATCTCCTGCTTCGATTTGTCGTTGCGCGTCAGGTCGCCGCTGATGGGCGTCCAATTCCTACCACCGTCCGTGGACTTGAAGACGACGTTGCCGCCGATATAGACCTCGTTGGCGTCCTTCTCCGAGACCGCAATGGGGGAAGTCCAGTTGAAGCGATACTTCAGGTCGGCCGGCTTCATTTCCTCGACGCCTTCCAGGTAGGGCCGGATCGAGCGCGTGAAATGAGTTTTCTTGTCCAGACGGGTGATGCTACCGTTTTGCGAATCGACGTAGATGACGTTGGGATCGCTGGGGGCGAACACCGCGTATTCGCCGTCGCCTCCCGTCACCGTGTACCAATCGGCGCCGCCCACCGCGCGTCCGGCCAGGTTGCTGGAAGGTCCGCACCAGGCGCTGTTGTCCTGAAGGCCGCCGCACACGGAGTAGGGAATCTCGCTGCTCGTCGATACCATATAGAACTGCTCGATGGGGAGGTTATTAAGGAACCGCCAGGACCTGGCCCCATCCATGGTCACATAGACGCCGCCGTCGTTGCCCTGAAGCATCCGCTCCGGGTTCTTTGGGTCAATCCAAAGCGCGTGATGGTCAGGGTGGACCCCCCGGTCGGCGACGTGCGATGTCTTGCCGCCATCATCCGATTCCACCAGGTTGAAGGACATAAAGTAAATCTTGTTCTCGTTCTCCGGTGAGACCATCAGGCGGGAAAAATAGAACGGACGAGCGTCGTAGGAGTGATTGTCGGTGACCTCCGTCCACGTGTCGCCCAGATCGGTGGATTGCCACAGCATGCCGCGCTTGGCTCCCACCAGCGCGTAGACGTGATTGGGATTGGTGGGGGCCACGGCCACCGCAATGCGGCCCAGGGGGCCCTCCGGCAGGCCCTTGCTCAACTTCTTCCAGGTGTCACCGCCGTCCGTGGAGCGATAGATACCGCTGTTGGGACCGCCATCCACCATAGTCCAGGGATAGCGCCGAAATTCCCACATCGCCGCGAACAGCACCTGGGGATTGCCCGGCTGGATTGCCAGGTCCGCCACGCCCGTGGAGTCATTGACGAACAGTACCTTTTTCCAAGTCTTTCCGCCGTCCGTGGTCTTATATACGCCGCGGTCGGGGTTGGGAGCCCAAGTGTGGCCCGTGGCCCCCACGTAAACCACCTGGGGGTTGCCGGGATCAACGATGATGTTGGAAATCTGGCCCACTTCTCCCAAGCCCGCAAATCTCCAGGAGTGTCCGGCATCGCCCGAGACATAGACGCCGCGGCCGTCGATCACGTCGTTGCGGACTTTCGATTCGCCCGTCCCCAGCCAAACGATGCTGGGGTCGGAGGGAGCCAAAGCCATGGCGCCGATGGAGGACGTGCTCTCGTGTTCGAAGATCGCCTTCCAGGTGATTCCGCCGTTTTCGGTTTTGAAGACGCCGCCGCCCGCCGCGCCCGCGTAATAAATGTTGGGGTTGCCGGGAATGCCCGCCACCGCGGCCACGCGACCGCCGCCCACCGCCGGGCCCAGGTTACGGAACTCCAGGTTCTTGAAGACGTCCTTCTCGGCCGCGTCCGTCTCCGGGGCGGGCGACTGCCCCACCACGGTCTTGCTTGAAAGCCCGAAAACCGTCGCCAGCGCCAACGCCATACCCAATCGAGCCAGTTTCTGTCTCATCAATGTCCTCCCAAGCGAAATCTGTGAATAGCAGAGCGCGGCCAAGCCACAACCAAACAAGTTTCGTAGGGGCAGGCCTCGTGCCTGCCCTCGTCAAGGGCACCCACGAAGAGTGTCCCCGCTGCTTGATTTCCAAAAAAATTCCCAAGCGCTTCTCTCCCGCGCCAGGGACGCACCCGTTAATCGGTGGGGGATTATAACCCAGCCCCCGCCGACAAGGGAGGTAGTTTAAAACAACTTTTGCCTTTTGACTTTTGACTTTCTCTTCCGGCTCCCCCGCCCTGCGCTTGAGCGAGCTATATTAGCGCCGGTCATGCCTACCCACCGACGGCATTTTGCGTGGACGGCTGCAACCTATTACCCAGCGGATCTTAATCGCTACGCCAAACTTTTTGAGGGTGATCGCTGACTTGATATTAGCCCTGTCTCCTAGCCGCAGACCTCCGCTCGGCGCCAGCCTGCGGAGGGCAAGGCAAGGGGTTAGCGCGGAGTTGGGCGCGTGGCGCCCTACTCCGCGGCTCGAAATGTGAAAAACCTATGTGGGTTTCTTATCGAACAGGAACCAACAACCGCGGAGTTATCCCGCCGGGAGCAGGATAAATCCGCGCTCCGCTCGTTAGAACATCCTGAGAGTAATGTGAATGCCCGGATGGCTCAGGTTATACAGGTAATAGGCGCCACCATTGTACACGACATAACAGGTGTCTCCGTAGTTCCAGCCTGATGGCCATCCTTGATTGAACCCGAACCTATAACCGCCGTACTGAAAGCGGTGGTACCCGCCGATCATCCGTGGGCGCATCATGGGGAACGAGTGGTCCTGACCGAAATGGGCTCGGTAACCGGCGTTAGAAATGCGGCCATATGGGTTGCCGTGGCCGCCGCTGTTGTTAGTAGTTGGTTGCGGCGGCGCATTCTGGACGCGCGTTGGTTGCGGCTCCGACTGGGGCACGGGCGTTGGTTGTAGCTGCGACGGGGGCACGCGCGTTGGCTGCGACTTGGCCGTCGGCACGCGGGTTGGCTGCGACTGGGTCTGCGGCGCGCGGGTTGGCTGCGGCTGTGACGGGGACACGCGCGTGGGTTGCTGCTGTGACGGGGGCACGGGCGTTGGTTGCGGCTGCGCCTGCGGGGTTGCCGTTGCACCTCCACCCTGGCCATCTTCTGCATTATGCGCGAATGCCGGAAGGGTGGTTACGAGAAGTAAAAGCAGAACTGCTGTGCTGATAACTCTATGATGTTTCACAGGTGTCGCCTCCAACTCATGTCAAACCCGCCTGTCGCCGGATACTCCAGGTACGCTTCTTATACCGCTTGCGTGCCGGGGTGTCAGTTCACTTCGGCTCACGTATGAGGTCAAGAATGCTCATCCCATTTAATGCGGGGAATACAGTTTGGAACCAGCGGGGATTTCTCGAAGATTTGACACGGACGAGGGCGTCGTTCCATAGGAACGTGAACAATGCGGTGGTTTCCTTCGTTGCCGCACCATCGCATTCCGGCCTTGAGGGGGGAACCGCAACGGCCGCTCCCGCCGTGGTAGCTACTCTTTCTTACCGGAGCGGATCGAATGCGTGGCAGGCCTGGGGAGGGGGGAAGTAAAGGTAGCGCCTTTCACTGCCATAGCGCCCACTATTCTTTTCACGGCTGCTCTTGTGCGGGCAATTTAGCGACAATTGATTCCAGTAACTCAGTCTGTCTTTTTGCTTCGGCCAATTGCTTTTTTGACCGTTCCGCCATATTCCACACTTTACCGACTACTCCGAACCAAGTAATCAGAAATAGCAATCCGAGAATGCGCTCCAACACCAAAGGCGCAGGTGATGGCTCCATCAGGATGGTCGCCCCTACGACGATGAGGACTGTAGCAATACCTGCAAGGGTGAATTTGAATCCTGAAGAAAAGGCTGCACCTCTGAGAGCAAGCGCCTCAGTATAACATTCGAAGGCCCTACCGCGATTGAAGGAAATACCGAATAACTGGAGAAACCCGTACGAGGCGTTCTTAATGCGGATCCGCCAAACTACGCCTAACTCTGCGCTTTAATTTAGTCGCTCCCACACTAGTTCGGCGACCATCTGTTCACCGTCGTTCGAGACGAGCGGCGTGTTTAGCGTGAGGCGACTGCCCTGCAGCTTGGCAAAACGAATTTGATCGGTGCCGACCCAGTTTTGGAGCGACGAAACTTCGACGTGATGGGTGATTCTGTCATCGTCAAAGGTGTACCCCCCTGCGTATGCGAAAAAAGTAGCAAAGGCTTCCGCGCGTTCCGCGGCAGGAGCAGCGGTCCAATCTGCGACCGAAAGCGGTGGCCGTCCACTGGACGCAATGATCGCGGTCATTCGCCCGTCACCGGTGTAGGTGAGAAAACCGCTGGGATTCTCCCCCACCAAATTACGGGTCTCGCCACCCAGAGTGGGTTTGATCAGAGCGGAAACTAACTTCCATGTCCCGATGATGCTGTCGTTGCGACCCATTCTCTATCTCCCGAATGTTTCCGCTGACCTTCTATTGCCTCGGTACGACCGGGCGCTCACCAGTGTACAACACTTTCTTTGGAGCGCTCGCGGACGTATTTGGGTAGCGCGGCCCCCCGTGTTGTGGGTCCGCGGTTCTTCCGTAGGTTCTGATCAAGGAGAAGCTTCACGAAGGAATCGTGACCAGTTTGCGTTCGCGGTCGGCCGCGAAGGCCAGACAGGCCTTAAGGTCTTCGGCCGTAAGGTCGGGGAAATCGGCCAGAATTTCCGCTTCGGTCATGCCCGAGGCCAGGTAGTCGAGGACTTCGTAAACCGTAATCCGCATGCCGCGAATGCACGGTTTCCCCCCGCGCTTGCCCGGCTCGATTGTAATATACTTCCTGTAATCCATAAGCCCAACACTAGACTGTGGAAGCGGTAATGTCAAGGCGTGGGCACTCCTGCCTGTGGCAAGGGTTAATGCATTTCATGCGTAGCGCACCGCGATGCATCGGGGTGCCACCGACCGAACAGGCCATGGACTAGACGCGGCAACAGAGATGTTGCCCGAGTCGTGGGGGGCGCCCCGGGGTGGGGGGGGCCCCCCCCCGCAGCGGCCGCCCCCCCCACACCGCAGAGCCCGCCCCGCACAGGGGGTGCCGCCCGGGGGACGGCGGGATGGAGGA
>JBEKNU010000238.1:0-11761 GCA_049522495.1 Terriglobia bacterium | reverse complement strand
GTCCTGCGCATTCATCATCCCCTCCAACAGCCTTCCATCGCTGCCGGCGAGCTTGGCGTTGATGTTCAGATAACGAACCGTCCGGCCGTCGGCGAGCCGCGACAAATTACCGTTGATTGTGTCGATGATGGGCATCAGGGCCATGTGGTCGTTTCTCGGAAAGATTCCCATTACGACGATCGTCGCCGCAGGAGCTTTCTCCCGGATCGTGCGAATGATCGCCTGCAGACCACGAGTGACATCCTCTGCCTTGGCGTTTGGATCCCCCTGGAGCAGCGGATTGCTGACGTTATTCGTACCGGCCAGCAACACGACCACTTTGGGATTCACTCCGTCCATCTCCCCGTTTTCCAGACGCCAGAGAATGTTCTGTGTCTGATCGGCGCCCCAGCCGAAATCGGCCGCATTCCAACCGTGGAAATTCCGCTTCCAGTTGGCAAGCAGTTCAGGGTAGTCCGTGGCGCCCCACCGCCGTGTGATCGAATCGCCTTCGAAGTACACATCGATTCCACCCTGCTGCGCTTTCGCCAGAAGCTGGGAGTGGGCCACGAGCGAGTTCGGGTCGGTTCGAAAGACCGGCCGGTCAGCCGGGAACTGCCAGGGCGCCGGATGATAAGCGAGGAACTTGTCCGCCCAGGAGATGAAGTATTTCCAGTTGGGAGCATCGGTGTGGCCGCCGTCATGCTGGCGCCAGGCGAGATGCCCATCCAGAAGTCCTTTATTCACCGGTGGCATCTGGGCGGTGTGATAATCCTCCGTTACCCCCAGATCGTTCGTGCCCAGCAACCGGAACACGGGGCCTGCCGCCACGGTCGCCATAAAACTGCCGTGCTGATCGAGCCACCTTGCGTCGCCTTTCTGGGGGATTCCGTAGCTGATGAACGTTAACCGCGGTGCGCACAACGCCATCAGCTCATTCGAGTCAACCGGCAAATCGCCGGCGTTCCTGCTGCCGAAGGAAGCCTCAGCCGCGCCGTACTTGAGAAAGTTGCCGGCCATCCAGTGATATTCGCCGGACCCCGTCAGATTCTCCACTGCCTCTCCGAAATTGCGTCTGTGCGGTTTCGCGCCGCCCTCCCCGGAGGAACCCACCAGCACGATGGCAAAGCGAGTGTCGAAGGCCATGGTCACGAGCGCCGCCTTCCCAAATCGAGACACCCCTTCAATGCCGGCACGCTTTGCGTCCACGGCTTTGTCTGTCTCCAAATAGTCGAGAGCGCGGGAAGCGCCCCAGGCCCACGCCCGGAGCGCTCCCCAGTCTTCGGGCCTTCGAGGCTGCCCCTTATTGGTCAGACCGATGATTCCCCGGGTTAGACCTGCGCCGTTGTCCGGCTGAATGCTGCCCGGGTCGAGCAGTGCATAGCCCCATCCTCCGGCAATCAGTTGCTCGGTCGAGGGCGGATCGGTGCCCAGCGCTGCCTTCAACTCGGGCCGGCTCGCGAACATGTCGGCCATCCGCTTGCGAAAGGCCGCGCTGCCGAACATGATCATCACGGGCACGGGTCCTTTCGCATTTGCCGGTGTCACCAGCGTCATCTGGATGTCCACGGTGAGCGCCGGGCACGATGAGTTGTCCACGTGTCCGACAAGGTGCTTTTCAATGACGGGAAAAACCCCGGTTGTCGAATGGGCTATGCTCGCGACGGTCCAGGTCACATTGGGCACATCGGGCGGGATGCGGCCGACCACCTCGCGCTCGAATTCTTCCACAATCTCCGGGCGCCGCCGTTGCCACCACTGACTTGCCGTCCTAACCCTTTGCCCGTTTTTCAACGTGAGCGCATCGGGCAGATCCGGAAACGGATTGGCCCTGGATTCGTCGTAGTTGGAGTGATGGGGGGCACTTTCATTGCCGCTCGGCGCCGGACGGAGGGCCTTGATGCCGAGCTGGTCCATCATGTTGCGATGGTCTTGTTCGGCTGTCCAGTTCATCGGCTGGCAGCCGTGCGCCGGGAAAACCGGAGCGCCTGCGGGCGCGCCCGGAGTTTGCTGCGCCGTGGCCATTTGACAAACGAGGACGGCCAAAGCGCTCATTGCGGCGACTCGTGTTGTCGCTCGTGTCGCGCCTGCGGAAGCGATCATGTTTTGACTCTCGAACAAATATTACCGGAGAATGCTGGGGGGCGCCACTTTTCCCCATTCTACTTTCCCGAGGAGCACTCCTGAATCAAGCGCTCATAAACGTCACGGGCATGGTTATAGGCGTTGATAGCGTCGGGGAGTTCCGCTTTCGAGGTTTTCGGCGCCTTCTGAGTCCAGCACTGGTTGACGGCGGCGAGGCACCACTCCGCACTATCGCGCGAGGCGCGAACGGGTTTGTCGTTGACGACCACAAAGATGGGATTGGTGTGTGAAGAGCCCAAAATTCGCAGCGCCACCCAACTGCTTTTTTCAATGCGCACATCGAAAGAAATATCGCGCACGGCGCCGTCCGCGAGGAGAGACTGGCGAGCTACGCTTTGCCCATTGACGATCAACTCCACGGGCACTTCCCGCGTGTCGCCAATCCGCGCCCGCTCGATATGCCAGTAAGGCTGATGGTCAAAAGGCTGATTATGAATCTCGGGGTGCGGAACGGAGTCGAGCATAGCAGCGGCTTGCACCGTCACGTGGACGGCGCCGGGCGCGGCCAAATCAACCTCGCTGGTCTTTTCCGGGGGAAGGCCGGGAGCGCGGGTTCCCACCTCCGTCCCGTTGGCGCGGAAGTTCATCAAGTGGCTTCTCCCATCGGAAACGTAACTGCGGCCTGCGCGTACCGAGTCAAGCCAGGCTTTGTAGGAGAGGGCGCCGTCGACCTTGGCATAGACCCGGCCCTGGCCGACCGCCGCATCAGTGATACAGGGGAAATCGGTCTCACCGGAAATGCGAGTGCGAAAACCCACGTTCAACGTGTGGTACCAGATGTTGAGTTCCCAGGGGTAGGGTGTGTCCATGGTGGAAATGAAATCGACGGTGTCCGGGGTGGTCACATCGACGATGTATTCGTTGGCGCCGATGCCGTCGAAGCCCGGCATCTCATAGTTGGGGAGCTTGTCGGTGGAGACGGCCAGCCCCCAACCGGAATGCGCAAAGCCCACGACGGCGCCCTGGTGTTTTCCCCAACGCAGGATGGGCAGGTCCCAGGTGGGCCAATCTTCAATGCGCTTGGTGCCCGGAAAGTCCTGCTCGACGAGTCCCAGCAGGACAAGGTGGCCCGCGTGACTCGAGGGGAAACCGGAAACCTCAAGATCGTAGTGCATCAACTCGCCGGGCTTCGAATGCGGGTCGTCTTTGCCCGAGAAAAATTGCTTTTGGTAGTAGTAACACGGACCCCAGGTGAGCACACAGCCCACATTCAGGCGTTCGCCAGCAATCTGCCTCATCATGGTTTCAGGCGGAACGCCTTGCGCCGGGTTCTGATAATGGGCGCACCCCGCCGCATGCACATGGTGGTCGCCGGAATACCACCCCTCCTGGGAAGGATCGATCCAGCGCTGCATGGCGAAGGAGATTTCCGCGGGGTCGGAGTCCGGCACCGTCAGGTCTTTCGTTTGGGGGACGTACTCAGGTCCCATGGAGCATGTCACCTTGTAGTTTCCTGCCGGTAGTACAACTTTATCGCCGTCGGCCCGATAGATCTGGGGCTGAAAGAACAAGTCCGGCGCGAGGCGCTTGGAGGGGTTGGGATAAATCCGGTCGATCCCGTCGCGGATGACGAAGGCGGCCGTGGCGGGTTCGCCTTTTTCGTCCACCACGTGCATGGTGAGGAAGCGCGCGGGAAGAATATTGAACAGGAGGACGACTTCGTTGCGAAACCCGATATCCTGCGTGCCCTGGCCCACGTTAAAACTGATCTTGGCGGACCGCTGCCCTCGGTCGTGGCTGTAGATTTCCAGAATTCGATACTCCACATTCAACCCCGAAAGGCGGGGGGAAAGCGGGTTCTTGTCGTAAAGCGAAATATCTGCCCAGCGTTCGCGCGCCTCTTCGGGCGTGAGCTCTTGCGGGGGTTCGGATTTGCCGGTCGACTGGATATAAACTGGACCGCTGTTGGGGCTCTCAACCACCAGATGTGACGTGACCCCGGCTTGATTGAGGACCTTGACGAGAAATACGCGGGTTCCGGATTCGAGGAGTTCCGGCTTGGCCTCGCCGGATTCCACCTGGACGCGGCTTTCCGCATTGATTTCGACGGTGACTAGGGCCCGCTTGTCGAGCGTCTCTTCGATCGAACGCACCGCGGCGGCCTCATCCGTGCCCGCCAGCGCTTCGTCAATCCGGCGCCTGTCGTCCGCGGAGAGGGGTGCGCCCAGATAGCTGAGTGCGGATTCGATTTGGCGCACATTGCGCGCCAAGGGCTGTAGGGGGGTCGGCTCCTGGGCGATGGCGGGAAGCGTGGCGCCAAGAATTGCCCAGCAAAATAGCAGGGAGAACGAGAAATCCTGCAAGAGGTTTTTTCTGACCGCGAATCCTTCCAAGCCTGTCGGAAGGCCGAAACTCTGCAATGTCCCAGGAAAATATCCAGCCTTCATCTGGTTCCACCTGTTCTCCAGAATTTGGGTTTTCAGTTTTTGCCCGACCGCGAATATACACCCGAACGCCTCGGCACTCAATGTCCAGCCGGGCTTTCAGCGCCGGGTTCCACAGACCACGGAACGGGTAGGTCATAGGAATCCCGAAATTCCCCAAGCCTTTAGCTCGGACCTCCGCTTTTGAGGTCCGCGGTTCTTACTGCGCAAATTAAGCGAATGTCGCGTGGCGAGAGAGAGAGCCGGGCGCATACGTCCGTATATGAAGTTAGTCATTTTTCATTACGGAAGTTCCGCGGACCTCAAGAGCGGAGGTCCGCGCTACCCCCTAGATCAGCCGCGAGCCGACACAACAGTTCCGCGCTTGCTTGATCAGTGTGGAGGGAAATGGCCGGCCTAATTCTCCGAAGGCCGCTCGATGTGATCGATGATCATCACCTCAACCGGTCCCTTGTGAGATTCCAGTCTGAGTCCGAGTTCTTCGCGGATGGCGGTATAGAGATCCGGTCCGTTCGTGGGAGGCAGGCTCGCGTCCGCCCCTCCTCTGGCGCCCAAATCGGGAGGAGGCTCCGGCGTCCACTCTAACTTGAAATCGTAGTATTGTCTGAGGCCCGTCTGGTCGATCACTGGTTGGTCAAGCATCTGCGAAAGAATCCACGCGAAATACGTCATAGAACAGTGGCTTGCCCCAATCTTGCCACGGCCTGTCGGTCTGATGGGGATATCGAAATGCTCCGGACTCTTATTTTCCGTTACCTTAGCTCCCGACTTGTCCACGAGCAACTCGAAGGCGTGGAGCATCCTCGTCTCCTTGTGGAATTGCAACTTGAAACGGTCCACCAGCAGATTTTGAAACATGACGTGCAGCTCATCGATGTTGTGCGGGCCATCCGCTTTGGCTTCGACATCGTACAAATCGGTGTCCAGCCAGTGTGGGCCGCCGGATACCTGACGGTCGTTGAGGTGATACATCAACTTGATCATCACCTTCACTGGAACGTTTGTCGCGACGTATCCCTGGCCGCCGGACATGGGCTTAATGCCTCCTCCGCCGGCGCCCGGTTTGGAGGGTTTGATCGAGGCAACCTCGAAGGATAGCGGGGGCGCACTGGTGGTTGGCGCCGATTGCGCGAGGATTGGCGCGGCGTTCGCGAGCCCGAACACGATAGGTCCTGCCAACGCTGCGAGGCCGATAGCAAGCAGCCGTAGCTTTCTGCCGAAACTGAGCTTGCCTGCCCAGCGCTGCGTCATAATTCAAACAAACCTCTTCTCGAATTCTGTCGCCCTGTCTTGAGCCGAAACAGTGGTGAGATGATATCAAATCACCATAGCCTCTGTCTTTGCGCCTTGGCGTGAGAATGTTTTCGGTGTTTCTTAACGGCATTACAATCGCACGCCAAGGCGCTAAGGCGCTAAGGCGCAAAGCATGGCAAGAATCATCCTAATTCTCCGAAGGCCTCTCGAAATGATCGATGACGAGGGCGCAGCACGGGCCTGCAAAACCGGTCCGCGCTTTATTAATGCGGCGCCGGCCCCTGGGTTACTTGCACCAAATCGTCAGGCTGAATCCATTTGGCGAAGGCGGCGCGAACGTCTTCCGGGGTCAGGGCCACGTAACGGCGCGCGGCTTGGATGGGCTCGTCGAGGGGAAGTCCGGTAATCGTCCGGGAGAGCATTCCGCCGGCAATCGTGTCGACGCTCGACTCAGAAAGTGGAATCTCCCGTAACAAGAGGGCTTTCGCCTGCTCCAGTTCATGTTCCGTGGGAGGGGCCGTTTGCATGTCCTTCAAATCGCGGGCCACGATGCTGTGCGCCTTCGCGACGTTGGGGGGATCGCAACCGTATTGCACCTCGTAAATTCCCCGCGTTCTTCCCACATCAAACGAGGAGGAAACGGTATAGACCAGCCCGCCCTTCTCTCGTAAGTCGCGGTAATAGCGGGTGGCGTAGAAGCCGCCTCCCAAGACGTGGTTACCCAGTTCGAGGGCGTAGTAATCCGGATTGAAGCGATTCATGCGCAGAGTCTCCGCCAGGGTAACATCGTCTTGAACCCGGCTGGCATTGGGGACGGCCGTGGTGGCGGGCGGATTGGCCGGCGCCGTGGGCATGTCGGTTTCCGGCTTGGCGCCCTCCGCCTTCCATCCCGCGAAGTATTTGGTGATGACGGCCTTGGCCTCATCCGGTGCGATGTTTCCGATGACGACGATGGCGGCCAGATCGGGCCGGTAAGTCCGTTGGTAGTAATCCCGGATGTCCTGCAAGGACAGGGATTCCACCGTGGCCGGCGTCGCGTGCCGCAAACTCGGATCATCTTTCGGGAAAAGCGCGGAGTTCACCGCCTGACGCGTCAGGAATTCGGGACTCTCGAGTTGGCCCGCCACCGTCTGGGCAAGCTGCTGCTGCAAGATTTTGAAGGCGTCTTCCGGCAGGGCGGGCGTAAGTTCGTTGGCCGCCAGGAGCTGGACAGCCTGGTCGAATTTGGAGGGCAAAGCCTGCACGGAGAAAGCGGTCCCGGCCGACTCTTCCGCCCCAATGTCATCGAGCGCCTTCTGAAAAGCCAGGCGATCGAGGGTGGTGGTTCCATATTCAAAAAGCTGATTGAGAAGACTGCCCACGCCCTCCTTGCCCTGGGGCGCTTCGACGTTGGGATTGTTTTTGATTTGGCCCCACACACTGACGGTGTTGCTCACAGACTCCGGTTGGACGATCAGTTTCAAACCATTGGGCAGGGTCGTGACCACCGGCCGCACACTGGATTCCGGCACTGACAGGCGGCTGAGCGCCTTGGCCGCCCACTCAGGGAGGGCAACCTCGTGCGTCTGCGTGGACGCCAGCGACTCCTGGCCGCCAAACGCACTGGAAGAACTCGGCTTGCCCGCCGCCTGCGGAGTCAGGACGGCGGTGATGGCCTCATTGAACTTCAGGTATTGGCCGGCCACGCGGGTGACATCCGCCGATGAAACTTTGGCAATGGCCTGGACATCGTCGTCGGGCGATTGCCGTCCCTCGATGGCGACCGCTTCCGACCACGCCATGGCCAGTCCCGAAACCGAGTTCCTTTGGAATTCGGCGTCGACGATTTCGTGCCGCCGGGAGGCCTCAATCAAATCTGAGGGCAGGCCTTTTTTCACGTCATCGGCGAGGATCTTTTCAATCTCCTTGACCAATTCATCCCCGTTGCCGCCTTTGGGGTAGACCGCCAGCGCGTAACCCAAACTAGCTTCCGGCAGGGTCGATAACTGGAATCCGGCGTACAGGGCTTTTCCTTCGGGAACCAGCGCATACAAGGAACCGCGCTGGCTGCTCAGGACGTCGGCAAGCAATTGGGTGGCGGCGAAGTCCGGGCTGTTCGACCCCGGCATCCGGAAGGAAACCACCGCCAGCCCGTAAGGAAGGTCCGTGGGGAGCGCCAGCGCCTTGCCCTGTACTGTTTCCAGATTGAACTGGGGCCGCGCGGGGAGAGGCTTTTTGGGGATGCCGCCAAAGAGGGTTTTGACTTCGGCTAAAACGCGCTCCGGCTGCACGTGGCCAGCAATGACGAATATCGCGTTGTTGGGAGCGTACCAAGTGTCATAGAAGTGATGGAGCATTTGCCCGGTGGTCTTGTCAAAGGATGGCCGCGAGCCGAGCGCGTCGTGGGCGTAAGGCGTCCCCTGGAACATGGCCTCCAGCAACTGTGTGTAAAAGACGTATTGCGGGTTGGAGAGGTCCTGCGCCACCTCTTGCTCGATGGCGGGACGCTCCTCGTTCCAAAGGTCGTCGGTGTCCAAGGTCCCGCCCATGCGGACCGCCTCAACGTGTAGTGCCACATCCAGATCCTCGGCCGGGACCGTGAAGAAGTACTGCGTTACGGTCTGCTGCGTGTCGGCGTTGAAATTTCCGCCCATGGCCGCCGAGATGTCAGCCAGTTGATCCGCCGACAGGCCCGGGTTTCCGCGAAACATCATGTGCTCCTGGGCGTGGGCCGTTCCCGGGAATCCCTCGGACGCCTCGTTCGAGCCCACCTCATAGTTCATGACAGTCGTTACAACCGGCGCCAGAGTATCTTGGACGATTACCACACGGAGTCCATTCTCGAGGGTCGCCCGCGTGACGTCCGCAGCCTGCTCAGGCTGGGGCCTTGCTGAATCGAGCGATGTGCAGAAGAGTACAGTAACCGCGCAGGTAATGAGAGATATTCTCCGAAAATTCGGCGAGCGGCCCTGCCGCTGGCAGTCGTGTGAGCGCAACATGAAATTCTCCCTGAGGGTGAGCTTGCGTAGCCCCGCATTTGGCTGTCCTGACCTTGCCCTCTTCAAGGGTACTCAATTCGTGGCCGATTGCATAGGGTTGCGGTGATCGTCCGATATCCAAAGCAGGGGCGCATGGCCATGCGCCCCTGCCGGACTATGGGTTCCGCGCCGGCCGCGCAATGAAATAGCTGGGTCGGCACGCTACCGCGGCAGGGGGCGGAGGCCGGCGAGAAGTTTCTCGGGGGGAAGCGTATTCAGCACGCCCGACTTCTCCATCCAGCCGCGGCGCGCGGTGATGACGCCGTAGCGCATCAGCTTGAAGTGCTGAGGGTCGTGGGCGTCGGTGGAGATGATGATCTTCATGCCGCGATCGCGCGCCAGCTTCACGTGGCGGTCGCTGAGGTCGAGCCGTTGGGGGTTGCCGTTGAGCTCCAGGATGACGCCCAGTTTCTTGGCCGCCGCGAAGACCTTT
The DNA here is from genome assembly GCA_049522495.1 of Terriglobia bacterium. Lineage (GTDB taxonomy): Bacteria > Acidobacteriota > Terriglobia > UBA7540 > UBA7540 > Bog-366. The sequence goes on along the minus strand of JBEKNU010000238.1, from coordinate 2,549 downwards.
TCCAGGTCAAACAGGAAGGGGTCGCGCCGCAGAATCTGGCGGCCGGTGGGGTGGCCGAGGATGCGCACGTAAGGGTTCTCAAGAGCGCGCAGCAATCGCGTGGTCATTTCTTCCGCGGGCATGGTCATGCGCGAATGGACGCTGGCTAGCACAATGTCAAATTGCTTCAATAGTTCGTCCGGATAATCCAGGCTGCCGTCGCCGAGGATGTCCACTTCCGTCCCCGCCCAGATCTCAATCCCTTTCACCTTTTTGCGGGCGGCGTGAATGCGGCGAATATGCTCGGCGGCGCGCTTCTCATCCAGGCCGTTGGCGACGGTAACGGCTTGGGAGTGGTCGGTGATGAGGATGTACTGGTAGCCGAGTTGTTTCGCAGCGCCGGCCATCTCTTCGATGCTGGCGTGGCCGTCGGAGGCGGTGGTGTGCATTTGCAGATCGCCGCGCATGTCGCCCAGCTCGACGAGCTTGGGCAACTCATCCTTTTCCGCCGCCTCGATTTCACCCAGGTTTTCCCGCAGCTCAGGGGGGATCCAGGGGAGGCCGAGTTTGGCGTAGATTTCCTCTTCCGTGCCGCTGGCCAGAACTTTCTCGCCATGGAAAAGGCCGTATTCATTCAGCTTCCACCCGTGGCGCTTGGCGCGGTCGCGCAGAGCCACGTTATGTTCCTTTGAGCCGGTGAAGTATTGCAGCGCGGCGCCATAGGCGGACCGCTCCAGCATACGCACGTCAACTTGCAGGTCGTTCTTCAGCTTAACGCTGACCTTGTCTTCGCCTTTGGCCAATATCGCGGCAATGCCGGGAAACTTGACGAAGTGGCCGGCGATGCTCGCGGGGTCGCGGCCGGTCACCAGCAAGTCGAGGTCTCCCACCGTTTCGCGCCCGCGCCGCAGCGAGCCGGCAGGAGTGACCTCCTCGACGGCCTTGCAATCGCGCAACCAGGCAGTGAGCACTTCGGCGGTCTCAAACGCCGTGTCAAGGCGGAAGCGCCCCGCCGCGCGCCGGAACACCTCAATGGCCTTCAGGATATTTTCCTCCGACTTCTCGCTCATTCCCGGCAAGCCGCGCAGGCGGCCCTCGCGGGCGGCGGCTTCCAGTTCGTCCACGGTCGTGATATTCGCTTGCTTCCAAAACAGCTTCACCTTTTGCGGGCCGACGGTCTGGAGTTGAAGCAGATCCAACAGGCTACGCGGGACTTTGGCGAGCTGCTCCTGGTGATAGGCGGATTGGCCCGTCTCCACGAGTTCGGCAATTTTCTTGGCCAAGTCGGCGCCGACGCCGGGAATGTCGGTGAGTTTGCGCTGGGGGTCGCGCGCGATGTCCTCCAGGCGCTCAGGATAGCTCTCAATGGAGCGCTTGGCGCGATCGTAGGCGGCGGCCTTGAAGGTCCACTTGGGATCATCCTGGAGAATCTTCATGAGGTTGGAGATTTCCTCAAAGACGGCGGCGATTTCGCGATTTTCCATGTGGGCCTCCGGGCTGGTAATCCGAGGGAATAGTTTACTGCGAAAGTGCTTGCTGCGGGTCAGAGTCCTGGGAGCGGAGGTACATGCGCATGCCCACCCAGATAATCGCGCAGGTGGCCACCGGCCAAAGGGCGATGGCCAAAATGATAAGGTGGGGGCCTCCCGCGGAGGTGTAAGCTGCGATGTACATGGGGAGTTCTGTTCCCAGGCCCAAGGTGCTGAGAAAGAGCGCGACCAGTTCGGACGTGGTTGCCTCACGAGCCTTCGCCCAGAAATAAGCTAAAGGCAGAAGCGCCAGGACGAAGTGATCTGACCAACTGAAGGGAGCGGCGAGGAGGTAGACAAGCGGCAGCATAATGAGTCCGTCCACCAGGCTTTTGGCGTCTCGCCTTCTTCGCCAACACCAGAAAATGAAGCCCAGACCGATCGCCACGCTGCATGCCTTCTCGAACAGACTCAGCCCGTGGGGAACGGGCCATTCTATGGTCGTGATAAAGTTGGCGAAATACCTGGGGCCGCACAGCGAATCGACGAGGCCGGCAAATGAGCGGTTGATGATATTTCCCACGCCGGAAGAAATGCTCGGATAAATGACCGTCAGCCAGGTCAGATGGGTCTGCCAGCCTAATCGCCAGATGGAAACCCCGGTGAAAGCCGCCACTCCCGCCACGTAGGCCGCCAGCCACCGCCACTGCCGGCGCAGGGCGAAGAGGGGCACGGCGACAACGGGGGAGATCTTGAGCACGGTTCCCAAAGCGAAGCACAACCCAGAAGCCATTGGCCTTTGTTGTTTGAAAAGGTACACACCCAGGGTCCAAAGGAACAGAATCGCGACATTGACCTGGCCACAAGCCAGGGTGTTTCTCAAAGGGAAGAAGAAACAAGCCGCTCCGAACATCACCACAAACATTTCCAGCGAGGGTCGGGGCGTAAAAAGCCTCAAGCTCAGGAAAATAGTGGCCGCCGTTAAAATGAGGGTGATGATTTGCCAGAGGATATAAGCCGACTGCCAGGGCAGCATCGCCAAAGGCGCCATGAGCACGGCGGAAAAAGGGGGATTGATAAACCGGAGCATTTTGGAGAAGC
>JBEKNU010000237.1:0-11771 GCA_049522495.1 Terriglobia bacterium | reverse complement strand
ACAATCGAACCCCTTGGCGGCGCGCTCGGCCTTGTGCTTTTTGACCAAAGCGGCGAACTCCAAACGCGGAAAGTGCTGCAGCAGTTGATTGAACAGGCTCGCGACTTGTACCATGGTGGTGCACTCCTCGGTGGCGATCAGAGATGTGTCAGCAACATCATTCTGAAACCGCTACCGCAGGAGGGCAACTGTTGACTTTCTTCAAACACCTGTTTTGGACAAGAGTGTGGTCATTTGGCCCACGGCGAGCCAGCCGTGGGACAGAACTCGCTCGGCAGGATTGATAAGCCCCGCAAGGGGCGACATCCGGCCGCGTTCGTTTTGAGTCGAGTGCGCTCGGCGGCAGGATTTTGAAGATCCCGGATGTCGCCCCTGCCGGGGCTGCCGAGACTGGTACGCCGTCAGCATCCCACGGCTGGCTCGCCGTGGGCCACAGGATGTCGCCACTGCCGTGGCTTCGGATAGTGCCAATTCCCTTAGGTTAACGCCCATGTCCCCGGCGCGCTTGAACAAGAAAATCGTTGACATCGATCCTCAGATGTCTTGTGGATGCCCTTGCGGCGGGCAGGCACGAGGCCTGCCCCTACGAAACCCCCGGTTACAACCACGGCCGTGACCGAGGCATCCAACTGGAATCTTCTCGGTAGTGGGTCAGGATGGTTTTGTAGCGGCGGTCGGAGTTTACCCCGCAGATGCGGAGACCGCCGACCGGAGTTTCCACATTTTTTCACGCGGCGCCGGCCTGGGTGAGAGAGCGCCAAGAGAGTCAAATATCGGAAACCCGCCACCCAGGGTTTCCTACCGGCAGGAAAAAGTGAAGTCAATTTGTAAAATTTTTTCCTACCGGTAGGAAAACAGCCCAGAATTCTCTTGACAAGACACCTGGGCTCGGGTTAGCATAGGAGGAGGGCGGAACGCGGCCCCTCACCAGGTTGCCCGGAGGAAAGGATGAATCCCCAGACCGACGCGGAAAACAGCAGGACAAATCAGCCGACGCCGGAGAGGTTCCATCCTCGCGACGGAGGGGAGAATGGTCGCGTGGGGGGCGAGCACTGAAAAAAAAGATGTTAATAAATGACGTTGGAAGCCGGAATGTGTATGAAAACAAACAAAAAGATGACAATTTGCCCGAGGAAAAAAGCGACATTTCTACACAACGGAGCGAGATTTTACAGAGAATCACACGTATTTTGCTGAAGCCGCCGGGTTTTTGTCACTGTCGGAGCGCTGGGGAGCGAACCCCGCGCTTCAAGAAAATCGAGGCGGCGGTCTTCGACCGCCGAAATCGCCATCGGAGATCGGGCTTGTCCAAATTAGCCAGGGTCAAGGCCCAAAACGGACAGGCATCAGCCTTGTTCCCCGAAGGGGAACAATATCATTAGTCCGTCAACCGACGGATGGAACCTACGGATCGGGACGGCAAGGAAAAGAATTCTCTCGACCCTGGAGGGGTCGAATATTCGACCCTTTCAGGGTCGGAACCTGATTTTCGGGTTTCCATTCCGTAGGTTTCATCCGTCGGTTGACGGACTAATGACATTCCTCCCCTTCGGGGAGGCCTGAAGGAGTGCAGCGCTCCACGCGGGGCGTCCGAATGAGAGAATGCGAAGAGGCTAATTTGGACAGCGTTTATCGGAGATCGCGGAGTTCATCATCGGCGATCGGAGATCGCCGCTACAGGACTGGATGGCTTCTGGCAGTCTGTGGTATTTTGTTTAGGCTCACAATGATAAGCGGAAACCAGGGAAGGGTAGTTGGGGAAAGGCGGCGCGGGTCAATGGGAGAAAGGCACGGGGGAAAGTCCATGAAAGCTTTTTGGGGAGTCCTGCTCATCCTGGTTCTGGGGGCGGCCCCCGGGTGGGCGGCGCTCGGCGAGCCGGAATCCTCCGTGAGCGCGGACCGGAAAATCCTGCGCGGGCAAATTCGCGAGGAAGTCCATGAAGGCTATCGACTCCACCAAATCACCGATGCCAGCGGCGGCGTGGTGCGCGAGTATATCTCGCCGGCGGGCAAAGTCTTTGGAGTTTCCTGGCAGGGGCCTTTCGTGCCCAACATGCAGCAGTTGTTGGGATCCTACTACCCTTATCTCCAGCAGTACGTGCAGGCCCAAACGGGGCGCCATGGCGGCCCCCTGATTATTCAGAAGGGCAATTTCGTCTTTTCGAGCGGCGGGCACATGCGGGGGTACCAAGGCCGCGCTTACGTTATCAATCTCTTGCCCACTAACCTCTCCCCGGAGGTGGTGCAATGACGGCCAGTCCGGGGTCCGAAGTCCGGGGTCCGAAGCCCGAGGTCCGAAGGGCTTCCAGGAAGGATACGGCAAAGTTGGTGCAAAAGAGCAAGAGGGTTTCCCTGGCCACGCGGGCAAGCCTTCTGATGATGGTGGCCAGCGGGATATTTCTGGCTCGTTGTACGGTCGTCCGGACCGCCGGCGACATCGCCTTGCCGGTCATCACCCTGGCGCCCACCTCCGCGTCACTGGCGGCGGGCGGGACGCTGCAATTTACCGCCACGGTGGTCAGCCCCCTCAGCACCACCATTACCTGGTCTGTAAATAACATCCTCGGCGGCAATTCTACTTTGGGTACCATTACCTCTTCGGGACTTTACACGGCGCCGGCCACCGTGCCCAATCCGGCCACGGTGACGGTAAAAGCCACCAGCTCGGCGGAAACCAGTCCCTCCGGTTCGGCAATTGTAACCATCACCCCTCCGGGGGCGAATACCATGGTGACCGTAGCGCCCGGCAACTCGCTGGCCCTGGCGGGAACCAGCGTGCAGTTCACCGCCACCGTCACGGGAAATGCCAACACCGCCGTCACCTGGTCGGTGAATGGCATAGTGGGCGGCAATTCCACCGTGGGCACCATTAACAACACATCCACCCCCGGGCTTTACACCGCGCCCACGGCCGTGCCGAACCCTCCTACGGTTGCCGTGACCGCCACCAGCCAGGCGGTGACCAGCCAGTCCGCCTCCACCACCCTCACGGTGACGGCCACTAACAGCGCGCCCCTCTATGTCAACTTCGGGCCCAATGGAAATACCGGTAATCCCAGCACCGCCTATTACAACGGGCTTTTCACGACGGTCACCGTCTGCTTGCCGCACACGCCAGACTGCCAGATTATCCCTGACATTTTGGTGGATACAGGTACGGTGGGCTTGCGAGTTCTCAACTCCGTGCTCACCACGGTTCCCGCCACCGAGCTGGGGACGATCAAAGACTCCGCCGGGGATCAAGTGCAGGAGTGCGTCCAATTCGGCGATACCTCATACACCTGGGGACCAGTGCTGATCGCTGGTGTGACCATCGGCGGCGAAACGGCTCCCTCCATTCCCATTCAAGTGATTGGCGATAACACGTTCGTGGTGCCGGCCGCCAATTGCCTGAGCCTGGGCCTCGGCCCCAGCCTCGACACCGTGGCAGCGCTGGGCGCCAATGGCATCCTGGGCGTGGGCACATCCATCCAGGATTGCGGCCTCAACTGCGCGGGAGGCCAAACCTTTTCCGCCTATCCCTATTACGTCTGCCCGAATAATGTTTGCGTACCCGCAGCCGTTCCGTTGGTGCAACAAGTGGCGAATCCCGTCGCCTTCTTCGCCAAGGATAATAATGGCGTGGAGATTCTCCTGCCGTCGATTGCTTCGGCGGGAGCGCCCTCGCTACCTTACTTGAATGCGGCAGGTACGGGCCTGGTCCCCGCCGGGCAGTTGATTTTCGGGGTTGGAACCGAGTCCAACAACTCCCCGGGGAACGCCACCCTCTACGCCGCGGATGCCAACGGCAACTTTTCCAAAGTTGTTTACAATGGCGGTACCTTTACCTCGGGAGGTTTCCTCGACACGGGCTCGAATGCCCTCTATGTTTTGAACGGTCTGACCCTTAACACGGTGGATTGCCCCACCAACCCTTACTACTGCCCGAACGCGACCTTGCCTCTTTCCCTCACCACTTACGGCGCCAATGGCGCCTCGGGGACGGTCAACTTGAGCATCGCCAACGCCGATGCGCTGTTTGCCACCAACCCCAGCTTTGCCGCCTTCAACAACTTGGGAGGCGCCAGCGGCACGGGCCTCTCGACGGATTATTTTGACCTGGGATTGCCGTTCTTCTTCGGCCGCAGCGTGTTCGTGGGCATCGCCGGCACCACCGTCCCCAACAACGCCACCGCCCCTAACGGCTACTTCGCGTTTTAGCGTAAGGCGTCAGAGATATTGGCACTTGTAGCGCCGACCTTGAGGTCGGCATGTGCTGAGCTCAAGCTCAGCGCTACAACTGGTAAGTCTCATCTTGAAGTCAGTAGCGAATTACGGCCCCGCCCCACGTGAAGCCGCTCCCGAAGGTAACCAGCAAAACCAATTGCCCACGCCTCAGCACCCCCGCATCGCGAGCCTCGACCATGGCGAGCGGAATGGAGGCTGCCGTCGTATTCCCTCGGGTCTGAATGTTATTGAACATCTTCTCCGGAGGTAAACCCAGACGGTGCCGCACCATCTCCACGATCCGCAGATTGGCCTGGTGGGCAATGACCAGGTCCAGGTCTTCAAGTCTCTTGCCCGCCTTCTCCACCAGGGCTTTGGCTGTCGCGGTCATTTCCACTACGGCGCGTTTGAAGACGCGTATGCCATCCATCACCGGAATGTGCCGGCGGTTTTGGATGTCCTCCACAGTCAAGAACGGGCGCCGGCTGTTATCGAAGACCTCCATCTTCAGCGCGTCAGCCCCACCTCCATCCACGTGAAGTTCCGATGCGAGGATGGTGGGTGTGTCGCTTGCCTCGAAGGCCACCGCGGCGGCCGCATCGCCGAAAAGAACCGCGACTTCGTTGTTGGTCTCCGGAACTTCCAAACAGTGCGAGTGGATTTCCGCCCCCACCACCACTACGCGGTGGTACTGGGCACTGGCGATGAGAGCGTTGGCCACCACCAGGCTGTAGACAAATCCGGAGCATTGGTTGCGCACGTCCATGACGGGGATGTTGGGAAGTCCCAGCAAAGCCTGCGCGTAACAACCCGAGCCCGGGAAAAAATGATCGGGACTAAGTGTGGCGAAAATAATAAAGTCGACATCCCCGAGACTCCATCCAGCGTCCTTAACCGCGCTTCGGATGGCCTTCGCTGCCATCGCCGCCGTGCCTTCACCTTGGGCGGCGAATCGGCGCTCGCGAATGCCGCAGCGCTCGACAATCCAATCGTTGGTGACGCCGAGAAAACGGCCCAACTCGTCATTGGTGACGTCTCGCTCAGGAAGGTAGGCGCCCATGCCGGCAATTCGACAATGTCGTATCTCCATGATTGGTCTTTCCCTCCCGGCGCCCCTCGGAAGGCGCTTTAGGTCGTGATTGATGGAATGCTGCCCCGAACCGTCTAGTTCCATGCACGGCCGGACGCGCCACACCTCATTAAGTTTTTGTACACTCAGGCGGTGGTCGAGTCAACTGATTATGGCGAGCTTTGGGGAGAGAGTGCAAACCGGCGGTAACCGATGGGCCAACTTGATCAATCGGTTTTGCAGACTGGCGGTGGGTCACAGAGAGCCAGCTTGGGTGAGGGACTGGCTCTCTGTGTTCCTGGGCCGGGCTCACCGTCCGACGCCCACTGCGGCGATCGGAATGATCTGGGCGAGTTGCGGTTGTTTCGGGGCCGCCCGATGGCCGGGGTTTTGCGCGGGGTAGTTGAAGCTCACCCCAATCTGGGGCAGATTCAACTTGCGGACATTCCCGTTTTCCAAAACCATCTCGGAACGGCCTGACTTGATGTCATTGACAATCGAGCTTTGAATCAGCGCTACAGCTTGCGTCCCTCGAAGGACCGTGACCACGCCACCGGAGTAATCTTTGTCCAGCGCGAAGGAATAGTTGCCAGCCGCCAACGTCGCCTGGCCCCAGCGAATCGCCGAGGGCAGAGTGAACTTCCCCTTGAGGACCTGTGCGCTTGCGGGCCTTGCATTGAATCCCGCCACCAGAACTCCCAGAACCAGCAGCCTGAGTACCGTAAACTTTTGATGCGTTTTCATGACCTTCTCCTTTTCTCAGTTTTGAATTTGGGCAGCCCTTGCTTGCCTCACCCTGTATGGCGGAAAAGGCCGGCGAAAAGTGTCACGGCATGGGAAAATATTTTTAGGCGTCGAACCAACCGTGGCCGCAAGGTGTGGAAAACGCCGTACAAACGTGATAGCGTTTGTTCATCACAAAAAAGCAACAATTTACGTTAGGGCATTGCAGGGAGACACCGAGTGGAGCAAGAGCGCTGGCTGAGAATCGAACGCTTGTATCATGGCGCGCTGGAGCGGCAAGCGAGCGAACGCTCGCAGTTTCTCGCCGAGGCCTGCGCCGGGGATGAGTCCTTGCGCCGGGAAGTGGAGGCGCTGCTGGCGGGAGGCGAGGGAACTGGGAGCTTCCTGGGGAAGCCGGCCCTGGAGGTGGCGGCCCAAGCCCTGGCACGAGATCAGGCGGCAGCCACGGCGAGCCCGGACGCGATGCTGGGCCGAACGGTTTCGCATTACCGCATCCTGGAAAAGCTCGGCGGCGGTGGGATGGGCGTGGTTTATAAGGCCCAGGACACCACGCTGACCCGTTACGTGGCGCTCAAGTTCCTGCCCGAAGAGATGGGGAAGGATCCCGAGGCGCTGGAACGCTTCTCGCGCGAAGCGCGCGCCGCTTCGGCCATCAATCACCCTAACATTTGCACCATTCACGAGATTGGCGAGCACGAAAGTCAGCCCTTCATCGTCATGGAGCTTATGGAGGGGCAGACGCTCAAGCACCGCATTGCCGCCCAGCCCCTGAAGATGCGGGAAGCCCTGGATTGGGGCATGCAGATTGCCGAGGCGCTGGACGCCGCACACTCCAAAGGCATCATCCACCGGGACATCAAGCCGGCGAATATTTTCATCACGGTGCAGGGCCAGGCGAAGGTCTTGGATTTCGGCGTGGCGAAGGCGGTCGGGCCCCCCGAGGCGGGTTACGCGCACACGGCTGCTGACGAGTCGAACCTGACGCGCGCCGGGGCGGTGATTGGGACGCTGGCGTATATGAGCCCCGAGCAGGCGCGCGGCCAGCGCGCGGACAAGCGCGTGGACATCTGGGCTTTCGGCGTGGTGCTCTACGAGATGCTCACCGGCCGGCATGCCTTCCAGGGCGAGACACCCTCCGACACCCTGGCTGCCGTGCTCAAGACCGAGCCGAATTGGGATGTGCTCCCCGCCAACCTCCCGGCTAACATTCGCAAGCTGCTGCGCCGCTGTTTGGAGAAGGATCCTCAGCTTCGTCTGCGCGACATCGGCGAGGCGCGCATTGCGATGGAAGAATCGTTGAGCGGCGAGCCCGACGTAGGGGCGGGCCTTGTGCCCGCCCAAGGGTCACCCCCACAGCGCGCCCTGCCTTGGCTCGCCATGGGCCTGGTGGCAGGCGCACTGCTTTCCGGCGTGGTGGTCTGGAGGCTGTTGGCGCCGCCGCCGGGGTCCGCCATGCATTTCACCGCCGTCACCAATTTTGCCGGCGTCCAGGCGCAGCCGGCGCTCTCGCCCGACGGCCGCTCGGTGGCCTTCGTCTCCAACCGCGACGGGAATTACCATATTTACGTCGGCTTGGTTCGCGGCGGAAATCTGCTCCAACTCACCCACGATCCCTACCTCGAATCGCGGCCCCGTTGGTCGCCGGACGGGAGCACGATTGCGTACGCTCGCCTCAATCATTCCGGCCTGTGGGACATTTGGGGGGTTCCGGCGCTGGGCGGGACGCCGCGACGGCTGATTCTGAGCGTCGAGGATCCGGCCTGGTCACCCGACGGCCGCTCGCTGGCTTTTGAATACACCGCCAGCGGCGCGCTTGGGATTTCCGGCATCTCCGGCGAGAACGCGCGCCAAGTTACACCAGACCCGGCCCCCGGAATGCAGAACACCGAGCCGCGTTTTTCTCCGGATGGCCGCGAGTTGGCTTTTACCCTCAAGTCGGCAGGGCCATACAGCGAGTTGGAGGTTCTGAACATCGATTCGGGCGAAATTCGCCAGTTGACCAACGATAGCGCCCTGGTGCGTTCGCCCGCCTGGTCGCCCGATGGGCGCTTCATCTACTTCGCCTCGGGCCGCGGCGGGTCCATGAACATCTGGAAAATCGCCGCCGCGGGAGGTGAGCCGAAACAAATCACCGCCGGCCAGGGCGACGATGCGCAACTGGATGTCTCATCCGATGGGAAGAGAATCGTGTTCTCCACCTTCCGCGAGAATATTAATATTGTCCAATTGGACCTGGAGGCCAAGTCCGGCCAGCAGAGCTTGACACCTCTCACCACCGACCCCGCGCGGAACCAGATTGCCCCGGTTTACTCCCCGGACGGAAAATCGCTCGCCTATTTTTCCAATTACAAGGGCGTGGAAAATGAAATCATCTGGGTGGCCAATGCCGACGGCTCGAATCCCGTGCAACTGGTTCAGGATGGGCGAATCAATATTTTTCCCCGCTGGACTCCCGACAGCCAGCACCTGGTTTATCTGTCGCGCTCGCAAGGGACCCCCGCACCCACCGATGAATACCGGAGCGTCGCCGTCTCCGGGGGAGCGCCGCAAACGTTGCTCAAGCATGCGCCCGACCGTAATTTCGATGTCGGACCCCAGGGACGGGTGCTGTACAAAGGTTCCGGCAGTGAGATTCATTCGTTTGACCCATCGAACAACCAGACGCAGACGCTGGCCACTCTGCCCGCCGACGAGAACTGGGGGAACTTGCGCTGGTCACCCGATGGGCGCTCGGTAGCGTACCTGGTGAGCGCCAGCCGGGAAGACGATCCAAATGCGGGACTCTGGGTGGATGAATTCCAGAACCCGCCGCGTCAGATTTTCCGCGGCTGGGTTGAAGGGTATGCGCGAGGTCTGGGGAATGAGATTTACTTCCTGGAGGGCAAGCCGGATTTGAATGGCGTCCTCTGGAAGGTCGGCTGGAACGGCCAAGGCCTCACTCGTACTTCCACAACCATCCGATTGACCTATTCTTACTGGACTCAGTTGGTGCGGGATTTCCAGGATTTTTTTGACGTCTCTCCCGATGGGCGCCACGTGGCCGCCAACGCGCAGGGAATCTTGCAGGCAAATATCGGCATGATTGAAAACGTTCGCTAGTGTCGTGAGTCAGAAGTCCCTCGCAGAAATCGCTATGGTGGAAGCGGGATTTCCGAAGCCCCGGCAGGGGCTATATTATGTCGCCCGTCGGCTGACGGGCTGATTTCATCAACGAACTTCTGACTTAGGACACTGGCGAATTGAGGTGATTGAAACAAAAGTCGAACCGAGGATCTGAAGGGATGCGTCTTGCGGCGCGAGTTGAGCAGGGAGAAGCAGGGTGGAGCGTGAACGCTGGCTGAAAATCGAACGCTTGTATCATGGCGCGCTGGAGCGGCAGGCAAACGAGCGCTCGCAGTTTCTCGCCGAGGCCTGCGCCGAGGATGAGTCCTTGCGCCGGGAAGTGGAGGTGCTGCTGGCGCAGGGTGGGGGATCGGGAAGTTTCCTGGGCGCGCCGGCCATGGAGGTGGCGGCGCAAACCCTGGCGCGGGATCAGGCGGATGGCACAGCGAGCCCGGACGCGATGCTGGGCCGAACCGTTTCCCATTACCACATCGTGGAGAAGCTCGGCGAGGGCGGGATGGGTAAAGTGTATCGCGCGCGCGATACCAAGCTCGGGCGTGACGTAGCGCTGAAGGTGTTGCCGGAGGCGTTTGCGCAGAACATCGAGCGCATGGCGCGCTTCCAGCGCGGGGCCCGTTTGCTCGCTTCGCTCAATTACCCCAACATCGCCGCGATTTACGGCCTGGAAGAATCCACCAGCGTGCGCGCCCTGGTGATGGAGTTGATCGAAGGGCCGACGCTCGGGGAACTCATCGCGGCGGGGCCGATGCCGATCGGGGAAGCGCTGCCGATCGCCCGGCAAATTGCCGAAGCCCTCGAATTCGCCCACGAAAGAGGCATTGTCCATCGCGACTTAAAGCCTGCCAACATCCAACTCACCAAAGAGCATCAGGTCAAGATCCTCGACTTCGGTCTGGCCAAAGCGCTGGAAGGTGAGGCCTCGCCAGCCGACATTTCGAAATCGCCGACGCAGCCCGTGGAAGCGACACAAGCCGGAATGATCCTGGGCACCGCCGGCTACATGAGCCCGGAGCAGGCCCAAGGCAAAAGCGTGGACCGGCGCGCGGACATCTGGGCGTTTGGCTGCGTGCTCCAGGAGATGCTGACGGGCAAGCCCACGTTCCAGGGCGAAACGGTTGCCGAGACTCTCGCCGAAGTGCTCAAAGCGGAGCCGGATTGGAACGCTCTCCCCGCTGCCACTCCCCCGCACATCCGCAATCTACTGCGCCGTTGCCTGGAAAAAAATCCGAAGCGCCGCCTGCAGGCGATGGGCGAAGCGCGCATCGCGATGGAAGAATCTGTGGCGCCGGTGTCCTCACCGGCGGGCTTGGCGATGGGGACATCGCCGCTACAACCACCGGTCTGGCGGCGTGCGCTACCGTGGGCGGCGGCGATTCTTCTCATCTCCACCGCTTTCCTCGCCGCCCTTCTATTGCGGGAGCCTTCCGTTCCCCCTCGGTCTGTGCGTTCTTACATTCTTCCCCCCGAGAAGACCTTTTTTGCTTTCGAGGGGGAATTGGGAACTCCTGTCATTTCTCCTGATGGCGGGAGGCTGGTATTTGCGGCGCGGAACTCCTCCGGCGTGGAGATGCTCTGGGTACGCCCGCTCGATTCCCTCACCGCCCAGCCCCTGGCAGGCACGGAAGGCGCGTCCTTTCCCTTCTGGTCCCCGGACAGCCGTTCGGTGGGCTACTTTGCCTCGGGCAAGCTGATGAAGATTGACACTTTCGGCGGACCCACCCAGACGATTTGCGACGCTCCCAGCGGGCGCGGGGGAGCATGGAACGCCGCCGGCACCATCGTTTTTACCCCTCTGGTATCCGGCGGACTCGCGCAGGTCTCCGCTGCGGGCGGAAGCCCCACACCCATCTTTCAGCGCGATCAGTACACCCTTCGCTGGCCGGTTTTCTTACCCGACGACCGCCACTTCATCTACTGGGCGGGCAACGCCTTTTCCGAGGCTTCGCCGAGCACCAATGGGATTTATCTTGGATCGCTGGAAAGCAAAGAGCAGAGATTCCTCTTCCCGGCCGATAGTAATGCTCTTTATGCGCCCCCCGGATATCTGCTTTTCCTGAAGGGCACCATCCTGGAGGTGCAACCCTTCGACGCGCGCCGCCTTACCCTGACCGGTGAAGCCTTCCCGCTTGCCGAGCAAGTGTCGAACCCGTTGAACTATCGCCTCGGGCAATTTTCCGTCTCCCAATACGGCGACCTCATTTACCACAGCGGCTCAGTGGCTCCCGATCAGGTTGTCTGGACGGACGCCAGCGGGAAGCAACTGGGCACGGTGGGCGAGCCAGGTCTCATCTGGGAGGTCCGCCTCTCGCCGGATGGCAAGACCTTGGGGGAGACGGTGGGGGGCCCACAGTCGAGGAACACGGATCTCTGGCTGGTGGATCTGTTCCGCGGAGTGCGCACGCGCTTTACCTTTGACTCCGCGATTGACTCCTACATCGCCTGGTCGCCGGATGGATCGAAAATCGCCTTCTGCTCAACCCGCGGCGGGCAATATGACATTTACGTGGAGTCGCTAGCCTTGATCGGAAATGCCTCGGCCCGAGCGCGTGACTTTTGGGGCCGGCACGATGGTGACGGGCCGGGGCATTTTCGATAAGGAGACTAGAAGGAAGCCGCTGGCGCGCACGAC
>JBEKNU010000236.1:0-11819 GCA_049522495.1 Terriglobia bacterium | reverse complement strand
GACGCGCTGATGAAGGGTGGCGCGCATGGCGTGGCAATCGTTCCGGGCAAAGCTGACGAGAGCCGAATGGTTCTCATGCTCGAGGGAAAGGTCCAACCGCGAATGCCTTTCGGCGCTGACCCCTTGCCGGCGGCGGACATTGCCACCCTGAAAGCGTGGGTCGAGGGCGGCGCTCTGGGGCCTGCTCCCGGCGAAGCGGCCAGGTCGCTGGCGCCACTGCCGATACCTGATATCAAGCCGCAAGTCGCCGTGGTCTCCCCCGTGGCCTCCGTAAAGTTTTCTCCCGACGGCAAGTTGCTCGCCGTGGGAGGATATCAGGAAGTGCGGCTCATGGATTCGGCCAGCGGCAAGCCCCTGGCAACGCTTTCCGGCCATGCGGATTATGTACGCTCCCTCGCCTTCAGCCCCGACGGAAAAATGCTCGCGGCAGCGGGTGGGCCGCCTCAGCGCGGCGGCGAAATCAAGATTTGGGATGTCTCCTCCATCGTAGCGCCGGGCTTTAGCCCGGCAAATGCCGCCCTAAAGGGCGGCGCCACAACGGCAAATGCCGCCCTCCCGACCAAGTCGGGACAGGTTCCGGGCGGCGCTACGCTTCTCAAGACTTTGTTGGGCCACAAGGATTGCATCTATTCCGTGGCCTGGAGTCCGGACGGAAAGCTCCTGGCATCGGGCAGCTACGACAAGATGGTGAAATTGTGGGATGCCGCCACGGGTAGGGAAGTGAGGAATCTACAGGATCACATTGACGCGGTTTTTGCTGTAGCTTTCAGCCCCGATGGCAAGCATTTGGCTTCGGGTTCGCAGGACCGCTGCGTAAAAATCTGGGATGTCGATTCCGGGCAACGGCTGTATACGCTGAGCGATGCCGCAGACGGGCTAACCAGCATTGCCTATTCACCGTCCGGAAAACAGATTGCCGGGGCCGGCTACGACAAAACCATTTACGTGTGGCAAGTGGGAGAAAGCGACGGCCGGCTGCTGCGTTCCTTAATCGCCGATGAAGACAGTATCCTCGCGCTTGCCTGGACACCGGATGGAAAGACGCTGATCACCAGTTCCTCGGACGGATCGATTCGCTTCCGCGACGCCGCGACGCTGGACCCGGTGGCGGTCATCGCTCACCAGCGGGATTGGGTGGAGGCGCTCAGCATCAGCCCCGACGGAACGCGTTTGGCGGCGGGCCGCTTTAACGGCACGTTGAGTTTGTTTGACGTGAAGTCTTTCAAGGAAGTGCTGGGACCCTGGGTGGCGTTTGAATCTCACGGGCCGCCGGAGAAGGAACCCCAACAAACCGCCAGCCGGTAAGAACAGGGGTAAGGGATTCGGGACTCGGGATTCGGAGTCAGGAAAATGCCAGGTCGAAAAGGATAAAGTTTAAAGGGTAAAGGGTAAGAGACAAAGTTGCGCCACCTTCTGTTTTACCCTTTAACCTTATACCCTTCGGCCCGTGTCCCGTTAATGAGGTCGTCTATGAAAATCCAAACTCTCTTCGCATTGATTCTCTTCTCGCTGGGTTCGGCGTTCGCCGCCCCTTCGCAGACGAACGAGCGGGTCATTCCTCCCGCCGTCGCCAAGGTTTGGCCCGTGGGCATGCAACGAGGAACGACGGCCACCTTCACCCTGGACGGGCGCAATCTTTCCGACATCCAGGCCGTGATCTTCGACGCGCAGGGAATTAGCGCCAAGGTGACGCAGGTTACGGAGGTGCCGGAAAAGGAACGCGTCGCGCGTCCGGGTCAAGGAAACGATATCTTGCCGCGCGCCAATCGGCAAACGGTCACCATCGAAGTCACGGCTGCCAAGGACCTTGCGCCGGGCCTCCACTGGTTCCGCATCCGGACGCCGCTGGGAACCTCAAACCTGATGCCCTTCGATGTGGGGTCCTTCCCGGAAGTGCATGCCGACGCGAAATCTGGGGGGCGCGCGGAAACGCAGTCGGAACCCACCACCCTACCCGCTACACTCGTCGGTACGATTGCCGTTCCCGGCGAGGTCGACAACTACCAGTTTGATGGCCATGCGGGCGAAGAGCTTGTCTTCCGAGTGGCGGCATCGCGATTGGGCTCCAGGCTCGAATCGCTGCTGGTGTTGAGGAATGATTCCGGGCAGGTCCTGGCCGAATCCGGTGAATACGAGAATCGTGCGGACACCGTGCTGACTTACAGGCTGCCCCAGGCCGGCAAATACACGTTGTCCGTCACCGACCGGGAAAAGGGCGGTAGCGAGGATCATTTTTATCGCGTCGATGCCGGCCCTCTGCCCTATATCACGCACGTCTTCCCGCTGGGTGTGCGCGCCGGAGAGCCGGCCAGCGTCTCGGTGACCGGCGTCAACTTGGGCGATATGCACGAAGTTAAAGTCGATCCGCCCAAATCAGCCGAAGGCTGGACGACGATGCCGCTCAAGGTGAAGAGCGGCGGAGCTTGGTCACTGAACACCGTGCAACTCGCTGTCGGCAACGATCCCGAGGTTCTCGAACAGGAACCCAATAATTCGCCCGCCCAAGCCCAAATGGTTTCCTTGCCCGTCACCATCAACGGGCACATCTCCGGTGGGGCCAAGTACGGCGGCGCGGCCGACGAAGACTACTTCCGCTTTCACGCCAGGAAGGGTGAGAAACTGACCATCGAGGTTGCGGCGGCAAGGTTGGGTTCGCCACTCGATTCGGTGATTGAGGTACTGGACACGCAGGGGAATCCTATTCCTCGCGCCACCCTCCGCTGCCTGAACGAAACGATCACCACGCTTTCCGACCGGGATTCCAGAACATCGGGGATCAGATTGACTTCCACTTCGGGTTTCCACGAAGGGGACTATCTGATGGTCGGGGACGAACTCGATAAGCTCGTCTACATTGCCGACCAACCCGACGAAGACGTGCGATTGCGCACCGCCGATGGCTTGCGTTGGGCGCTGATGGGAACTTCGCCGGATGTACATGCCGTAAACACTCCGGTCTATCGAGTTGAAATTTTGCCGCCCGGCGCGGAGTTCCCGCCCAATGGCCTGCCGGTGTTCCATCTGACTTGGCGAAACGATGATGGCGGGCCGGGTTATGGATCGGACTCACGACTGGACTTTGTGCCGCCGCAGGACGGCGACTACATTCTGCATCTCAAGGACGTTCGCGGCCTGGAAGGGCAGGACTTTGCGTACCGTCTCTCCCTTCACGATGCCAATCCTGATTACCAACTTCGCGCTGACCCGGAGAATCTCAATATCCCCAAGGGTGGATCCGCTTTGGTCACGGTAAGCGCAAACCGCGTTCCGGGATATGAAGGCCCCATCGAGATTAACGTGCAAGGGCTCCCCGTGGGTGTGAAGGCAAACCCCGCCACCATTCCCGCCGGACAAGATTCAACGGTCATCCTGCTGTCGGCTGACGCCGGCGCGTCCGCCGATGCGCTCCCGGTGGCATTTAAGATTGTGGGGCACGCCCAAATAAACGGCCAGGATCGGGCAAGAGTCGCCAACGAGGATGCGCCCCTCGAACTCGCCTCGGTCAGCCCTCCACCGGATGTGATCGTAACGGTGGAGCCCACTCCCGTTACCCTCGAACCCGGGCAGGACGTAAAGGTCACGCTCCACGTCGAACGCCGCAACGGTTTCCAGGGGCGAGTGCCCTGCACGGTTCGGAACCTCCCTCCAGGCGTTCGCGTTGTCAATGTCGGCCTGAACGGCGTACTGGTCACCGAGACCCAGTCTACTCGCACCTTCCTCCTCCGCGCCGAGGATTGGGCCAAACCCATCACCCAACCCATCTATGTGATCGCTGAGGTTGAATCGAATTCGCCCACCATGCACCCCTCCGCGCCGTTGCTCGTTGAGGTTGTCGGGAATAAAGAGACGGCGAGCGTGAGCCCGGCGAAGGAAGCCGGCAGCAGCCACGGCAACGGCGAACCCAAGACCCCGAATCGGTGACAGGGAGTAGCGCGGGCCTATTTTGTAGGCCCGCGGCTCGTCCACCATGGACAGGTGGATTGCGCAGAGCGCAGCTCTGCGATTCGGGTCCATCTCCCGCGCTGAAACGCAGAGCTGCGCTCTGCGCAATCCGGTATTATTGGCTGGAAAAGCCGCGGACCTAGAAAACAGGCGCGCTACACCTGCTCGTGAACATTGAAAAACACCGGGTAGATTTCGTTCTTTGCCGCGCGGCGAAGTATTAACGCGAGCTCGCGCGCGTGATAGTCACCCCACATGGAAGATTCACCGCATGGCACGTGCTGTCCCGGCGGAATGTAATCCCAGCCCCGTGGGCGATGATAAACAGAGTGGAGAATCAATCCTTGGTGTTTGGGATCGGTGGAAAGATACGGCGGGTCGAACAGCGTCTTGGCGATGGTGAGTGCGGCTTGGCGGTATTCGTCGCCGCGGCCGGCTTGGTCGGTCCGGCGATTTAGATACGTTCCGAATCTCCAAAGCCCTTGCGCGGCGATGGCCGCCGCGGAGCTATCCACGGGCTCATAGGAATTGAAGGGGTCACTCGGCTGGTGGAGCCAGTCCCCGAGTTTTTCGAGGCTCGGCGCGCCGGTATCCCAGTAAGGGATGCCGTCCGTGGCCGCTTGCTCGAGGTAGTAATCGCACGTTGCTTGTGCCGCCCGCCGCATCATGCCCTCGACCTTGCCGCGCCCCCCGAGCGGTTCCAATTCCGGGTCGGGAACCGTCTCGAGAAATTCCAATTGCTCGGCGTATCCGCACATGATCCAAGCCAGCGCGCGCGTCCACGTGGTAAAGGGCGAATAGCCTTGCTGGGTGGAAGGGCACCTGTAAGCGCCATCGGCGGGGTTGAAGAGCGATTCGTGGGCCACGCGCCCGCGCACATCATAGGCGTCGCGCCCTTCTCCATAATAGACGGCGAATTCCGCCGTCACCGCCGCGTGCCGCACCAGCCGGTCGAGAAGAGAGATGCGGCGGTCGTTCTCACCCCTCAGCGTGTGCCCCAGTCGGTGGGCAACGGCCAGCGATCGCAAGGAACGGATAGTGTCCGCGAAAAGTGAATGGGCCCCGTTGAAGGAATAAATATATCCCCGACCGTCGCGCGTTTGTGACCAACGCGTCGCCTGGACGGCGCCGCTCGCTTTCAGCGCCAGCGCGTAGAAATGCTTCTCGAATTTGCTCGCCTCGATCCTGCCTTCGGTGGCCAGGCGCAGCAGGTTTCCATAAGTGCTGACGTTGTTGAACCCGTGATCGTGCACGCCCGTATGCGTAACGTGCGCCGCCATGCGCCGGACGGTCTTATTTCTGGCCCAATCCAGGAACCACGCCTCGCCCGTGGCATCAAATTGCAACAGCGCCGAACCGTAATGGAAGCCCTCTGTCCACTCCGTCCAGTCACGCCCGACGTAGGCACCCTGCACGGTTATAACCGGCGATCCTTGCGAGCTCTCAAAAGCAGCCGCAATTTCGCGAATCTTTCCCGCAGAAAGATCGAAAAGGCGGTTTATCTGGGGGAGCAGCTTTTCTGTGGTCAAAGTGTGGTCAATGTGGATCATGTGGGGAAGTCCAAAGTCCAAAGTCGAAAGTTCAAAGTCGAAAGTTCAAAGTCAAAAACGAAGAAGGGCAGCGCCTTTCTGCTTCTAACTTTCAACTTTTGACTTTCGACTTCTCCTACAGCCGCCGAAGGTGGAATCCGCCGTCGACGTTGAAGACCTCGCCTGTCGAAAACGGAAATTGATCCTGCGCGATGGCCACGACGGCGCGGCCGACGTCTTCGGGCGTTCCCCATCGCGCGATGGGGGTCAAACCCTCGGCAATCATGCGGTCGTATTTTTCTTTCACCGGGTCTGTCATATCCGTTGCCATGATGCCGGGACGAATCTCGTAAACGCCAATTCCTTCTCCCGCCAGCCGCACGGCAAAGAGTTTCGTCATCATGGAGAGCCCCGCCTTGCTAATACAGTAGTCACCACGATTGATACTCGCCGTATAGGCTGACATCGAAGAGACCGTAATGATTTTGGGTCGCGGGCGTGCTGCATGTTCCGCCAGACCGGCGAGCCAAAAATTCGCCACCGCCTGCGTGAGGAAGTAGGGGCCCCGCAGGTTAACGCTGATCAAACGGTTAAAGCTCTCCTGAGAAGCTTCCAGCAGGTCTTTTCGCTCGGTGGGAGCTATGCCCGCGTTGTTCACCAGAAGATCAATCCAACCGAAGCGGGCTACGACATCCTTGAGCAACAGCTCACGACAGCGGGCGTCAGAAATGTCTGCGGGGAATGTTTCAAAGGAGGCCCCGGAGCCGGCGGGCGCCACCTCTTGGCACAATCGCTGACATTCCACCCCAGCATCCGGTCTCGAAGGTGTGAAGGCCCGATCAAGGTCAGCGTAGTAGTTGATGGCCACGCTGTAGCCAAAGCGCGCTAAGGCAAGGGCTATTCCTCTCCCGATTCCTCGCGACGCGCCTGTAACTAGAGTAATGGGTGATTGCGTGGCCATCAAATCATCTCAGAGTCAGGTTGCTTCCGCATCCTTGCGGTGAATAAGAAAGTGGGCGCCGCCCACCACGGTGCAAGTGTACCACAGGGCCGGATATCCTCAAGGCTGTCCAGGCGATTGAGCGCTAAGGGTTGATGATCACCTTGTTCCGGCGGGGACTTCCCATCACCTCTATGGCCTCGCCGATGGCCTCTAAAGGGAAGCGGTGGGAAATGACCTTCTCGGGATTCACCACTCCGCGCTCCATCAGCCGGATAGCGTTCTCCATGGCCAGGGGATTGGTGGAAAAGCTGGAGTCCATCCGCGCCTCCAGAAAATGCATCAGGCCTCCGTCCAGGGCGAACTTTTCGTGAGTGGTGATGCCGAAGAGGTTCCAGCGCGTGCCGCGCCGCAAAAGGCTGACCATTAAATTGACCGCTTCAATAGGCCCGGCGGCTTCCACCACCAGGTCCGGTCCCCGCGGCAGAATCTCATATACGGCGGATTTCACATCGCCGCGCTTGGGGTTCACGGTGTGCGTCGCTCCCAAGCGGAGGGCGGTTTCCAGCGCGTAATCACTGATGTCCACAGCGATCAAGCGTCCCGCACCCGCCGCCTTGGCCACCATTAAGCAATACATGCCAATTCCACCGGTGCCGATGATGACCACATCATCGCCAACCCGCATTTCCGAATAATGGATGACGCCCTTCCATGCGCCGCTGAGAGGTTCGGTCTGACAGGCGGCGTCGAAGCTCACACTGGCGGGCTTGGGGAAGAGCGTATTGGCTCCCGTCACCATGTACTCCGCGAAGCTGCCCGGGCGCACATCCTCCGGACCGTCCCCTCCCGTCGTGTACTGGTGCTCGCAATAGTGCGATTGGCCCATCCGGCAGTACCGGCAATATCCGCAGTATCCACTAGGGGAAACGATGACTTCATCGCCCTCCTTCACACTGCGGACGTGCGCTCCCACTCCGGCCACGGCCCCGGCGGGTTCGTGCCCGGGAACGAGCGGGAACCGCACGTTGCTGCGGATGCCTTTGATGGCTTTGTAATCCGTGGCGCAAATGCCGCAAGACTTGATGCGCACCAAGGCTTCATCGGGCCCCGGCTGGGGGACCGGCCGCTCCTCCAGCACCAACCGGCGAACCTCGCGCAAAACTGCGGTTAACATGCGATCCACCCTCCTTCTGAAGCGGTTCGTGACCTTTCACCGCCGCAGAGCGTGAACGCTTATCCCGATGGGTTTCTACTCAACTTTGCCGCGGGTGTCAACTGGCATTGCCCGCAGACGGATAGAGTCTCTTCACCAATTTCGCAACGTTGGCGGCAAAGTGCCGGATGGTGTCGATTCCCTCCTGGTCCTTCCACACTTCACCGGGAAGACGGCCAAACACCATATTCCAGTAAGTTGATCCCGGCACAATCATATCGTTGATGAGAAAGAACATCAGCATTTCCTGGAGAGTGGACGTCTGTCCACCGCGGCGCGCCACCGCGATTGGTCCCCCCACCATTCCCGCAAGGAATTTATTGGAATGCATGGAAACGTATCCGATGCGTTGGAGGGCGGACATCACATCTCCGCGCGCCGTGCCGAAGTAAACTGGAGAACCCACGATGAGACCCTGCGCACCGCGAACTTTCTTGATGATTTCGTTCAAATCGTCATGGATGTCACACTCGCCGGTTTCCGAACATTTCCCGCAGGCGTTGCAGGATGCAATGCTCATCCCGGCGAAGGAAATCACTTCCGCCTCGACGCCTTGCTCCTGAACAACCTTGGCGCATTCACGCATGAGCTGCGCGGTGTTGCCGTCGGGCTTGGGACTTCCACTAATCAAAATAGTTTTTGGCATGATTCCAACTCCGCTAGGATTTGTCGAACCGTATATTCTCGCACGGTCTGTGCCCACTGACACAGCGAGAATGCATGAACGTAAGGCGCGACTGGAAAGCGTCCGCGACAAACCGAGAAGCAACTTCCGAGCGCGACGATCCATGAGTTGAAGAATTTCGCTCTACCCTGCGGCGTTATCGCGGATAGTCAACGATGGCAGTTTCTTCCACCGCATTCCCGCGGCGGCATAGGGCAGTTCTGTGGGTAGGCCGTCACATCCAAGTGTATGGAAAGGGCTGAGAGAATCGGCGGGCCGTGCTGAGCAAAGATAGGGCTGCGATGCATGGGGGCGGCTTGCCCGGCCCGCTAGAGTTTCCCGACCGGCATGCAAAAACCGCGGACTCAAACCGGGGCGGTGCTACCTTGCAGTTATTCTTTAGCTCTCGATAGTTGTTCGTACCGGCGGCGTTTCTCCTCAGCCTCCTCGCCGCGACCTAGGGTTTCGAGGACCTCGGCCCAGACAAGGAAGGCTACAGACATCTCGGGGTCGATCTCAGTCGCGCGCTGGAGTTCCACAATGGCCCGTTCGCACTCGCCAAGCTCCTGATACGTCTTCGCAATATTAACCAATGCTTCCGAGAGCTTTGGATCGAGACTGAAAGCGCGCTCGAACTGCTCAATGGCCTCCCGGTAACGACGGACACGAGCCAGGGCCGTCCCGTAGTTATTGATGGCCTTAGCAGATGTAGGGTCGATGTCGAGGGCTCTCTTGAACATACCCAGTGCTTCCTCCCTCCGGTCCAGACTGTCTAATGCAATTCCCCAAGACCTGAAAGCACTAGCGCACTTCGGATCGATATCCGTAGCGCGCCGGTACTTCTCGATCGCCTCCTCGTCCCGATTGAGTTGGTGCAAAGTCCGACCCCACTGCTCCAGCGTGTCTGCTGATTTCGGATCAAGTTCAGCCGCACGGCCGAACTTCTCAGCAGCCTCGGCATAGCGTTCGAGGCGAGCCAGCGCCAGCCCCCAGTTGTGCAGGATGACAGGGTTGTCGGGTGAAATCGCCGCTGCCTTGCCGAATTCATCAGCCGCCTCTTCCAACCGGTGAAGCTCCCCCAGCGCGAGGCCACACCAAGTCAAAACCTCGCTATTGTTGGGATCAATGGCGATAGCGCGGCGGCATTTTCGGACGGCTTCCTCGTACTGTCCCAAGCGAAAAAGGACACCCCCCCACTCTTCAAATGCAGCCCCGAAATCGGGCTCAAGGTCCGTGGCGCGCCTGAACTCCTTGGCCGCCTCATCGAGGTGCCCTGTCTTCCGGAGCTCGAGACCTAGCATGAAATGGGACCAAGCAAACTCCGGTTCGAATTCTGTCGCCCGGCGGAACTTCTCCGCCGCCTCTGCGGATCGGCCAAGTTCTTCTAGGGTGAGGCCCCAGCCGTAGAATCCCCGGCCATCGTTTGGGTCAATCTCGGTAGCACGCAGAAACTTATCGCCTGCCTCTTCAAGCCGTCCAAGGCTCGCCAAAGCACTGCCCCACCTGTGCAGGGCTTCAAGATAGTTGGGTTGGATCTCTAGCGTTCGTCGAAACTTATCGATTGCCGCCTCATGCTGACCCAGCGTTGAGAGCGATACACCCCACTCATACAGCGACCACACATGCTTGGGGTCAGCCGCCAAGGCGCGACTGAACTTGTCGATGGCCTCCTCGTTGCGGCCAAGTTCCTTGAGGACCAGGCCCCATTCATGGAAGGCCCACGCATGGTGTGGATCAGCCTCCGTGGCCTGCTTGAACCTCTCGTTGGCTTCCTCTTTCCGCCCAATCTCCCTTAGAACGGAACCCCATTGATGGAACGCCCAGGCTTGCTTCGGATCAACCTCGGTAGCTCGGCGGTATTTCTCGATTGCTTCCTCGTTCCTTCCAAGCTTAAAGAGAACGTCACCGCAGGCCAAATAGCTCAGTCCATTCTTGGGTGCGAGTTCACTTGCACGGCGAAGCCGAGCGACGGACGCCTCGTAGTCCCCCCTTTCATCAAGTATCAATCCCAATGCGTAGTATGCCTGTGCGTGATCGGGGGCAAGTGCAATTGCCTGTTCACATATTGCAATCGCCTCGTCCAGCTTCTTCTCATTCCACAATGTCCGGGCTCGCGTGACAAGCTCAGAAACAGCCGCAGGCTGCGGACTCGCCCCGCCCGCGCTCACCTCTACGGTTCCAAGTTGCATCAGGAGACTTCCTTGCGCTGGAACTGTGACCGGATGAACCTCAATGGCACGGAACTCCCGCCACGGCGTCCCATACCCCTCGGGTAAGATGTCCTCCATCCGACGCGCAAACGCCTTTGGGTTTGCCAGATAGTCGGGCAGCCCAAGCCCAATTCCTGGAACCGCGCAGATTACCTTAAGTAGCGCCTCGGAGTCAGCCCCCGGAACCCAGTAGACATCTTTGATCCGCAGGAGCGACTGAACACTCTCCGCCAATTGCCCAAAGTCCGTGTTGTACGAACACCAATAAAGGCCATGGCCCGGTCCTGCGCCACGCTTACGGAGCACATTACAAAGCATTGCCATCGGTGTTTCGTCCCCACCCCGATAGCCTGTGACCACCAGGCCTCGGCGCTGCAAGCTCTGGTGGAGAAAGCCCTCAAACGCTGGAATCGTTTTCTTGACTTCGCTTTTTGTGTGCCGCTGACGGTACGACGTCAATTTGCCATGCAGATACGCCACCTGGAGGAACTTGCTCTCTTTCGCCTCAAGTTGAAGACTGGAATCCGCATCCAGGACAGCAGGGTATTCCCAGTAAAGATTAAGAGCCCTAAGTAGGAGATCATCAAAATTCGTTGTCAGAACGATCTTGACGAACCGACAATACATGAGTTGAGCCAGGTAAAGGTGCGCGCAGTTGAGCCGGCCTTTGCCTTCCTGCACGCACTCAACTATAAACTCCTGCCGCGCTGCTTCTCCGCCAAGCAAGCCCAAGCAGTGGGAGTACAGATGTCCCCAATCGCCGCCACCCATGTGAGCGCGTACAAGCCCTTTGTCTATGGCCCAGCGACGCACTTCCGCACGTCTTTCGAGTTGGTCCTTGGTGCTAAGGTCACTATATGGGCGAAGCGACGTCGACGTCTGTCCGTCTCGCCAAAGGCGGTCGAGCAGTCGGTCGACCATCCCGCCCGCCATCGGAATTCCTGCCGTTGCGGAAACACCCGCGCCGAGCCAAAACATAAAGCGACCAGTCTTCTCTGTGTCGCCCGCTATCGCACGGGCAACATCGTCCACGGTCCGTATACTGGGTTCGCGAAGGGGCATCGCTCAGCAGATGCAATCAGCCCGGCCAGAATTCCAGGTAGTAGCCTTTCCTCATGCCCGATATTGCGCCGACGGCCTCGCGTAGTCAATCTGAATCGGGCCTGCCACACACCGTGCCGTCCCTGGCATGCCGCAACGGTGGCCTCGCGGGTGGCGCACACATCAAAAGCAATGTATGCGCCACCCGTGGTATCAGGAGCGAGCGTCGCGCGGACCTGTTTTGTAGGTCCGCGGCTTGTCCCCTGTTGAAAGGTAA
>JBEKNU010000235.1:0-12597 GCA_049522495.1 Terriglobia bacterium | reverse complement strand
TGGTGGGCTCCTGAGCATAGATTCAGGAGGAGTGTAACCGACTTACGTCGGTCTGTCAACATAATAATGATATGCCAGACCTAAAACAGTGGAGTAAATGTAGAAACTCCAGGTGCCGGACTGAAGTCCGGCGCACATCGGCCTCGGCATCGTCGGCCGTTTGCTGGATTTGCTCTCCCGGGCCGGGAACCGACTCTGCCTCATCCTTCCATGGGCTCAAGCCAAAGATGCCCCGGATCTTGTTCATGACGCGCCGAGTCTTCTCCTCCTCATTAACGCCGTCCTCACCCGTGCCCGGCGCCTGAAGTTGGTAGAACAGGGCGAGGGCTATTTCGCCCATTTCTTTCACCACCCCCTCCTGGTGCAAGTTCTTCATCATCTCGAGGTCCTCACGAGGGGTGACGTAATGCGGGCGCGCCACCGATTGGGCGAGCCGCCGCAGAGTCTCCGCCGTGATCTTCAGTCGCATCATCTGCGCGTGCAGCCGGTCTTCGCGGGTCAAGTTGGCCTGCTTGGCCAGGCGCAGGGCAAAGCCCTCCTGCATGCGGCCCGCGCGCTTCCACCGCCAAAGCACCTGCGCCAAATGCTCCTCCAGTTCCTCCGCCAAAGCGCTGGGAAGCTCCCAGCCGTCGTGAAGGTTCTGGCGCAGCGTTTCGAGGTCGGCGGGATCCTCGCCCAGGCAAACCAAAGCCACGGTCTCGGCCTGGGAGTAGAGCCCGTGGCGGATGTTGGCGGCGCGAATCCGCTCCCGCCCCTCGGCGGTGGCGGGGCCGTGCGAGCGCTTCCCATTCGCCTGATTGGCAGCAACTCTTTTTTGGGTCATTGTGGGTTTTTTCGTCAAGGACATGTGAGCCTCCAAAAGGCAGTGGCTTGTGGATAGTGGCTAGTGGTTAGTGGAAAGTGACGCCAGGCCGGGCTTGCTCGCAGGGACTGGGTTCTGGTGGCATTCGCTAGCCACTAACCACTCAGCACTAGCCACTGCTGGTGGCTTTCGCTAGCCACTAGGCACTAGCCACTGCCCTTAAATATGATTTGCGCCGACCCGTTGAATAGGTCCGCGGTCTTTCGTAGGAGCCAGCGGGGGCCAACCCTCAAAGTTATTATATCACGCCGGGTAGCTTTGTCAAGAACAAAATGAGGCTACATTAAAAAACCTACCAAAAATCAACGGATACAGTCTGGACAAATCGTCTAGACAAATCGTCTGGACAAACAAGGTCTAGACAAATCATCAAGAGCGGAGACCCAAAATGGGGGAATGGCCGTGTCCCCATGGATTGCGCAGAGCGAAGCTCTGCGGCAAGGGAACGGCGAGCTTCGCTCGGCGCAATCCGATTCAGCCTGCGGGTCGATTTTTGGTGTTTCGTGATTTCGAGGTTCTTCGGGGCGTTTCGCCCAGGCAGGACACCCCTTTTTGTCGCGCCAAAGGTAGTATTGGTAACTTGCCCCGCTCTACCGGGGTCCTGCCCGTATCGATCACGGCCAGGACTTGTCCCGATGCCTTTGATCGGGATGGCCGTGCTACATCACTTCACACCCTCCGCGATGAAGAGGTCAGACAACGAACGAAAGCAAGAGTAAGCATACGACTTGCCGTCGGGCGTGATTCTCACGGGCCCGGTGGTGGTCAAGCCGGCGGGATCCGCCGGCCCCACAGTCGTGACCAACTGCCGCTTCCCCGTTGACAGATCAAGGCGATACACCTGAGCATGAGTCCTTTCATCCTGGTACACGTAGGCGGCGTGCCCGTCACCTGACCAATTGATCCAAATATCGTCTGCCGTCAAACCCGGCACCGGCTGCGGTTGTTCCCCGCCGAGCGGATAGAGCCAACCGCTTCCATTTAAATCGCGGGCGACAACGAATTTACCGTCAGGCGAAAGCAGATGGGAGTCGAAAATCTGCTGGTTCACCGATAGGGGAGGCGTAAAGGCGCGCGGCGCACCGCCGGCGAGGTCTTGCGTGTACATTCGCCAATCGTGGCCATCGTAGCCGGCGAAATAGATCTGTTTTCCGTCCGGCATCCAGCCCGGCGAGGCAAATTGCTGGAGTCCATGCGGCTCCAGATGCTTTGTCTCTCCCGCGCCCGTTGGCAAAAGAACCAGACGCGGAGGGAAATCCGCAGCGAGTACCCATTTCCCGTCCGGCGAAAGTGCCGCAACGTATCCATATCCCAGCTTCACCGCCGGCGAGCCATCGGTTTTTCGCAGGTAAGCGAGGGAGGAGGAGCCGGTCGTTTCGCCGAACTCACTGAACTCCAAATTCTGGCCGTCGCTCGAGAGATCCATTAACTCGGAGGCATCGAGCCAGGAGAGGTCGCGTTCCCCCGCATTCCCCGACCCACGCCATTGCACGCCGCTTCTCCAAACATCCTTGGAAATAAGGACGCGGCCGTCGCGGGAGATGTCGTAGAGCCGGACCGCGCCGGGAAGCCGTAGAACGATGCGATCTTTGCCAGCGAAGCTGAGGGCATGAAGGGCGTCGGCATACCCCTGGCCAATACTCGCGGCGCACCAGACATCGTTTCCCGCAGGCGGCCAAGCGAGTCCTTCTACGCTGGGAAATTGTTCCGGCGACCGGGCGATTGGCCTCCCGTCGCGGTCCAGGATGACCACCCTACCTGCGTCGCTTGCCGCGGTGGCGTATTCCACAAAGGCCACGGCGTTGCCGCGCGGCGAAATGCGCACAAAGCTGATCCAAGTCGCACTTTGGTAAAGCACCTTCCCCAGAGGGAATTCCACACGAAACTTCCCCCCGGCCTCGCGGACCACTGCCATCTCGTTTCCCTGCGGGGTCCAGTCCGCAGACAGCACGTGATCCGCAATTTCGCGCGGCGCGCCGCCGGAAAGAGGCGCCACGGCCAGAGTGCCCTCACAGTCGCCGATGAACACATCCTTACAGCCGATCGAAATCGCCATCTCCGAGGGAGAGACCGCAAAAAGGGTGGAATTGCTGAGATTCAGCGGGCGCGATTCGGGGGCGTTGGGATTCATCGAATAGAGCTGAATGGGCTGGCCGTTCCAACTGGCGCTGTAATAAATGGAGTGTCCATCGGCGGCAAAACGCGCGGCATAAATCAGCCCGCGTTCGAACGTCATGGGATGGAAAGCAGGCTGGGGCCGGGACGCGGCGCCTGGGATCAAGAACCAAGCGCCCGCTGCGCCAAGGCACAATGCAACGAGGGCAATGACCGCCGGCACAATATATTTCCGTCGGGGGGATTTCGCTGCGGAAATCGCGGGGGAGCTGGGCGTAGAAGTGCCGGAGAGGGATTCGAGGCTGAAGGCCAGATCCTGCGCGGACTGAAAGCGCTGGGCAGGATTCTTTTCCAGGCAACGCCGCACCACGCGTTCGACCGCCGGAGAAATCTTTCGGCCTTCGCCCGCCAGCTCCGGAGGATCTTCCTTCAGAATGGCCGCCATCGTGTCGGCAACCGAATCCCTTTCGAACGGGCGCTGCCCGGAAAGCATTTCGTACAAAATGGTGCCCAGGGCGAAAATATCGGAGCGCGCGTCGGCCGGCTTGCCGCGGACCTGCTCGGGCGACATGTAACCCACGGTGCCCAGCACGACGCCCGCTTGCGTTTGCCCAACCGGTCCTGACGTGACCGTCGGCGACTGCGATTGACCGGAGCCGGCACTGTCCGGTTGAGTCAGTTTGGCGAGGCCGAAATCGAGAATCTTCACGCGGCCGTCGCCGGTCAGGAAAATATTGGCGGGCTTTAAGTCACGATGGATGATTCCTTTTTCATGCGCGGCGGCCACTCCACGCCCGGCTTGAGTCGCAACTTCCAGAGCCTTGCGCACCGGCAGCGGACCGGCCTGCAAGCGTTCGCGCAGAGTCTCGCCTTCCAGCAGTTCGGTGACGAGAAATGGCGTGCCATCGTGCATGCCAATGTCGTAAAGCGTGAGGACATTGGGGTGATTCAGTGCCCCCGCGGCGCGCGCTTCCTGCTCGAAGCGGCGCAGGCGCTCCGCGTCGCTCGCAAACGCTGTGGGCAGAACTTTGATGGCCACGTCGCGGGCCAGGCGCGTGTCGCGGGCGCGATAGACCTCACCCATTCCGCCCGCGCCCAGCGGCGAGAGAATTTCGTAAGGCCCAAGCTTGGTTCCTGTGCTGAGACTCAATTCACCATCCTCGCTGAGCTATTTGCGCGGTCATCATTTTGCCGTCCGGTGAAAAACCGAAGTGTTTCTTGCCGTCGCGGTGCCACTCCGTCCAGTTACCTCTCATGGATCGAGGGTAGATGCCCAGGCGCAGCACAAACCAGCGTTTTTGTTTTCAAATCTCGCCTTACTGACAACTTACATCGGACCGCCTCTCAATGCAATTGCCCAGCCTGTATAGCCCCACCCTTCCCCTCACGGGTGGGAAATCCGCGCCCGCCCTATGCGGACACACTTCCAAGCTTCTTAGGCTTCTCATATCACAATCTGATATAATAATCCCTGGGTGGACGGAAGGTCTCCTTGATGCTGGTGGAAATGCGGAAGGAATTTGCACTGTGACGAGTTGTCGATAGGTGGACAAAAAATCCGCAAAACTTTCTTCTCCGCCACCGCATCCAACTGAATAGCCGGAGGTCTTATTTCCATAATGACACGATGCGTAACAGACTACCTGGTGCGAGAGCATAAGGAGTTGTCTCATTTGCTGAATGAACTTCACGAGCAGTTAGGGGTTTTGCGACTTACTCGAGATCGCCGCAAGACGGCGGAACGGCTGACCGGAATCCGGGAAGAAATTGCCCAAGCCCTTCACACCCATGTCGTGGAGGAAGAAAAAATCCTCTACCCCGCACTTCAGGACCATGTGCAAGGGATCGCTTTCACCCTTGACCGAATGCGGCATGAACACGATGCCGGCGAGCAGGCTGAGAAGACCTTTCATCAGACCCTCGATCGCCTGCTTCAAGGGGCGGGCAACCCGCAAGAGGTCATGCAGAGCGGCCGTCAGTATATCCTTTGGTTGCGTAACCACCTTCTGGATGAGAACGGGCGCTTGTTCCCCATGGTGGAGCGTGGACTCGATGCGACGACGCAACAGGCCGTGCGCCACGCCTTAGAAGAGTTGCGGCAAGAATCTTCGGCGCGGGTCGCCGAGGGTTTGACTCACACCGCGCACGCGTAAATCGGGCGGCGAAACGGCTGTCGGCCCGGCGGCTTGGAGTTGGCCATACTCGCACCTTGGTAGGGGTGCGCGTAAACACCTGCGGGGCCAACGGGGTTCTGCGAATAAGCCTCACTTCCCTTTCACCCATCATCACTGTGCGCACAGAGGATCAAAATTGCGCACTCGCTTCCCATCGCGATAAATCTCCTTTTGCCCCTTGGGCATATCTGGCAGAATGAACGGTTGCGCCGAGAGCACACGGAGCTTTCAAAGGCTCATTGCCTCTTGGCGCTGCGCTCGGAAAACGCCGATGGAGCCGACAGGCGCGTCAATTCTCAGGAAGCGCACTAATTTATGCGTTGAAAAGGGGTCATTTCATTATGAAGAAGGGCACTGTTACTCGACGGGATTTCATCAAGCTGGGGACGGGGGCGGCCGCAACCGGCCTGGCTGCCAAGGTTACCATTCTCGGACCTTTACGCGTTGCGGCGGCGCCGCGACCGGTTCCACCTTCGGATACGATTCGGTTTGCCATTATCGGCACCGGGATCGAGGGCTGCAAGCTGCTCATTTGTTCGCTGGCCATTCCCGGCGTCGAATGCGTGGCGGCAGCGGACCTTTATGACGGCCGCCACATCGCCGCCCGGGAAGCGCTGGGCGGCAAAGACATTGAAACCACTCGCGATTACCGCCGGGTGATCGAACGCAAGGATATTGACGCCGTCATTTGCGCCACGTCCGACCATTGGCACCGCCGCATTGTGGAAGAGGCCTGCCAGGCGGGCAAAGACGTCTTCTGCGAAAAGCCCATGTCGCACACGGTCGAGGATGGCGCGGCGATGATCGCCGCCGTGCGCAAATATCAGCGCATCTGCGAAGTGGGCAGCCATCGCGTCAGCAGCGTTCTCGACGCCAAGGCGAAAGAACTCTGGGACTCCGGCAAACTCGGGATGGTTGACACCATCGAGGCCGTGCTGGATCGCAACACCGATATGGGCGCGTACGTCAACCCCGTTCCCCCCGATGCCAGCCCCCAGACCATCGATTGGAACACCTGGCTCCAGGGCGCCGCTCAACGCCCCTTTGACCCTGATCGCTTCTTCAGTTGGCGCCGCTTCAAGGATTACGGCTCAGGCCAAGCCGGCGACCTGTTCGTACACCTGCTCTCGGGAATCCATTTCTTGACGGGCACGAATCAGCCCCCGGAGCGCGCCTACTCCAGCGGCGGCATCTATTACTACCAAGATGGCCGCGACTATCCCGATCTGCTCTGGACCCTCTACGACTATCCGAAATTCAAGCTGATTCTGCGCTGCAACAGCAACAACGGCTCGGAAGGTGAGTGCTCCACGTTCTACGGCAAGAACGGAACCATGGTAATCCGCTCCAAGACGCTGACTTATAAGCCGGAGCCCTCCTGCCATCAGATCGATGAGTACACGGTCTACGGCTGGCCCAAGAATTTGCGCGAGCAGTACCAGGCGGAGTGGAAAAAAGAGCACCCCCTGCCCAAGCTCGGTGAGTTCAAGTTGGAGCAGGATGAAACGGAAGAGTTCATGAACCCCCCCGGTTACGACGACAAGAGGGAACACCTCGCAAACTTCTTCCAGGCCGTGCGCACGCGCCAGCGCGTCGTGGAAGACGAAATTTATGGCAACAATACTGCGCTTGGGTGCCACATGTCGAACCTTTCTTATTTCAACCGCACCGCTGTCGTGTGGGACGCCGCGGCACAGCAGATCAAGAACGCGTAGCTTTCCGGCTTGCGCTTGTCTCCCTTGAAGACTAGGATTACCCCCCGGTGATCAGTTCTCTCTATCCTTAATTCGGAGGTTTCTTATGAGTAATCGTCGTCTCTCTCGCCGCGACTTCATGCGCGGAACTGCGGCTGCGGCCGGGGCCACGCTGGCGGGCAAAACCATTTTGCTTGATCCCGGTCCTGCCTATGCCACATCCGCCGCGGTTCCACCCAGCGACACGCTGCGGCTCGGCATCATCGGCATCGGCATGCAAGGCAATGGCTTGCTGCGCACCGCGATAACGCTGCCGGGAATTGAGTGTGTGTCGGCGTGCGACCTCTACGACGGCCGTCATGAGCTCGCCCGCGAGATTGTCGACAAGCCCATCCCCGTCACGCGCCGGTACCAGGATCTGCTCGACAATAAGGAGATCGATTGCATCATCAATGCCACGCCCGACCACTGGCACAAGCAGATTGTGGTGGACTGCTGCAACGCCGGCAAGGATGTCTACTCGGAAAAGCCCATGACCCACGGCGTCAGCGAGGGCTTTGAGATGATCGCGGCAGCCCAAAAGAACAATCGCATCGTGCAGATTGGCAGCCAGTTCCCCAGTTCGATCATCTTTACTAAAGCCAAGGAGTTGCTCGCCCAGGGCGCTATCGGCGATGTTCACACCATCGAAGGCATGACTTGCCGCAATTCCCCCGATGGGGCGTGGGAATATCCGCCTCCGCCCGACCTCTCGCCGCAAAATCTGGACTGGGACACGTGGCTTGGCACCACGCCCAAGGTACCCTTCAGCCCGGAGCGCTTTGCCCGCTGGCGCTGCTGGCAGGCGTACGGTTCGGGGGCAGCGGGTGACCTGATGGTTCACCTGTTGACCGGGATCCACTATGCGGCCGGAATCACTCAGCCTCCCGAGCGAGCGCAGTCCGTCGGCGGCATCTGCCGCTTCAATGATGGGCGCGACGTACCCGACGTTCATCACGTGATTTATGATTACGACCGATTCCCGGTGGTCATCAAGCTTATTCTTACCTGTGAAGCCCACGGGTACACGCGATTTTACGGAACCGGCGGCTTGCTGGAAATCGCCGGCGACCAATTGACTTATACAACGCAGGACGGAACGGATCACGGCCCCGGCGGGTACTACAACAGCTTTCCCAAGGCCCTGCGGGAAGAATACGCCAGGAAATGGCACCTGGAGAATGATGCCCGGCTGGAGAAGACCGGGAGCGAAACCGTCACCTTCCGCCCCCCCGCGGGGTACGACATCACGCGGGAGCACCTGCGGAATTTCTTCGACTCCGTGCGCAGTCGGAAGCCGGTTATTGAGGACACCGTCTTCGGAAACAACACGGCCATTGCCTGCCACATGGCCAACGCTTCGTACTTCCAGAAGAGCATCGTGCGGTGGGATGGAATCGCCAATGAGATTCGAACCTAAGGCGGGCTTCTCCGGCTGGAGGGGGAAGAATGGATTCTCGCGGATCCTGCCGGGAACAGTGGTCCCTACAAAAATGAAGCCCCTCGGTTGTGCGCTGCCGAGGGGCTTGGAGGCGAAATGGAGAGGAGTGCCGTCCCGCACCGGCCCGCGTCGTGAGGCCCTGGGGGCAAGGTCACCTCGACGCGGATCCGATGCTCCAGCGGGACTCTGATAATATTTAAACCATGGGCCGGTTGCTGTCCAATCGATTCTCTTTATAGGAGCAATCAAAAGATTCGGTCCACATTTTGTCCGTTTGGTTTTCAAGGTTTTAAATATCACAATGAGATATAATCCTGGATTGAATCAGGCGGCTCCCGCTTCTGGGCTCAGATGGATCTCCATCGCCCAGCCGGCACTCGGGAAAGGCGCACCGGTCGAGGGGCTTGGCGCGCGCCCCCGGCGCCACCTCGGGATTTCCAGATGAGCGAAGAACTGGCAAGCGAAGAATTGTTGGCTCGCATTGCGCAGCACGACGTGGCCGCGCTGAGTGAGCTTTACGACCGGTACGCCCCGCGCGTTTACGGGCTGATGGCGCACATTCTTCCCTCGCGCGAAGCTGCGGAGGAAATTCTCCAGCAAGTGTTCGTGCGCCTCTGGAGCGAAAGCCCGAGCTTGAGCCAAGAGGGTAGAAGCGTGGTGGCATGGTTGGTGTTCACCGCGCGTGAGGCTGCGGTGGACCGGCTGCGCGCGTTGCGCAAGAAGGCGCCCAACGCCGGCGCTCCCGGTCCCCGCGCCAGGACTGAAAAAGGACCGGACACCGAGGTGCGAAAGTCCAAAGCTGCCGCCCGCGTGTCATCTGCCGCAAAATCACTCAACGGAAAAACTGGGGCGATGAAACCCCTTCCTCCTGGGGCGGCAAAAGCTCCGGCGACAGGCCCCGTTCCGATGGCTTGGTTGCCCCGGCCGAAGGAAATCACCTTGATTGATGCTCGTATGGTTCTTCTCCACAAGGCGATCAATCAGTTGCCGGAGCCGCAACGGCAGGCCTTGGAACTTGCGGTTTTCGGGGGGCTCAGGGAAACCGAAATTGCCGCGGAGATGGGCGAGCCCTTGGGCAAAGTGCGATCGTCGTTGCGCGCAGCGGTGACTTTTGTAAAGCATCGGCGCCGGGCCGTGTGTGGAACATGGGCTGCCAACATCTAGAAGAAATCTACGAGTTGTGGTTGCTGGGCGCGATTTCAGAACAGGCCTCCCAGGATCTCCGCGACCATCTGGGGCGCGGCTGCCCGCATTGCCTGGAACGCGTCCGCGAAGCCGTGGAAACGGTCTATGTACTGGGGCTCGCCGCCAAACCCACTCGCCCCCATCCCCGCGTGAAATCGGAGATGCTTCGCCAGATTTCCCGGCAAGCGGCGCCGAACAGGTGAGGATTGGAACCCTCGACAAACAAGCCCGGTCTGCGACGGGAACTGGGCCTGGTGCAGGCCACCGCGCTCGCCATCACTGACATGGTGGGCATCGGCCCGTACATCACCATCCCCCTTTTCCTGGCCACCATGGGTGGCCCGCAAGCGATGCTGGGCTGGCTGGTGGGGGCGGTGCTGGCCTTCTGCGATGGTCTGGTGTGGGCGGAACTCGGCGCGGCATTGCCCAAAGCCGGTGGCAGCTATAACTATTTGCGGGAAGCGTATGGACCGCACCGCATGGGCCGCTGGCTTTCCTTCCTGATGGTCTGGCAGATCATCTTTTCCGCCCCGCTCTCGGTGGCGAGCGGCAGCATCGGCTTCGCCAATTACCTGCAATTCCTGGCGCCGAAGCTGACCGCCTGGGAGATTCGCGGGGTGGCCGCGGCATTTCCGCTGCTGCTCGTGGCGCTGCTTTACCGCCGGATCGGGGCGATCGGCAACCTTTCGGTGGTGCTGGTTACGGGTGTGTTGTTCGGGTGCCTGTGGATCTCCATCTCGGGCGTTCCCCACTTGAGCGCCGCGCGACTTTTGGATTTTCCGCCAGGAGCTTTTCACCTCGACATGATTTTCTGGGTGGGACTGGGCAACGCCACGCTTTACGCCCTCTATGATTACTTTGGCTACTACAACGTCTGTTACCTAGCCGAGGAAATCCGCGATCCGGGCCGGGTCATACCCCGCGCCATCTTGTTTTCGATCCTCACCGTTGCGGTGCTGTACATTATGATGACGGCCTCGTTC
The DNA here is from genome assembly GCA_049522495.1 of Terriglobia bacterium. GTDB lineage: Bacteria > Acidobacteriota > Terriglobia > UBA7540 > UBA7540 > Bog-366. Next base: position 2,104 of record JBEKNU010000235.1, on the reverse strand, counting down.
TTGAGCGTCATTCCCTGGCGCGTCGCCATCGAGAGCCGTTACATCGCCTCCGTTTATATTGCGACTTTGTTTGGATCGGCAGCGGGAAAGCTCATGACGGCGCTGCTGCTCTGGATCGCCTTCTCCTCGGTTTTCTCCCTGCTCCTGGGTTACTCGAGAATTCCTTACGCTGCCGCCGTCGACGGCAATTTCTTTCCGGTCTTCGCGCGCTTGCACCCGAAGGGTAATTTCCCGCATATTTCGCTCATCACCCTGGGGCTGATCGCGTCCTTGTTCAGCCTGGGGCGATTGAACGAAGTCATCGGCAGCCTGATCGCCACGCGTGTGCTCATCCAATACCTTCCGCAGACCCTGGGTTTCTTCCTCTTGCGCTACCGCTCACCGGATTTGCCTCGCCCCTTTCGGATGTGGTTCTACCCGGTGCCCGGAATCATCTCGGTGTGCGGATGGGTCTACGTGCTCGCAACGGCGGCAGCGCGCTCCCTGCTCTTTGCCTTTGCCGTCTTCGCGGTGGGAACCGCCGCGTATATGGCGCGCGCGCGGGTGCGGAGGGAGTGGCCGTTTCAAGAGCGGTAGACAGTAGACGGTAGACAGCATAACAGTAGACTGTAAACGGCAGACTGGATACAGGGAAAAGCGAAACGGCCACTTCAGCATTGGTGTTCTATTGCATCTTTTGCGATTTTTCTTCCACAGCGCGCACAAGACCGTAAAGCATCTTACTAACTTGGTCTACCTGTTCGGCCAGCCCCATCTCTGTGATGGGGTATCCCAAATCTCGACAAAGGATGAGGTAGTATCGTATTTCCTCGAGTGAAGCCTGCGCGATGTTGTAGAAATGCGCCTTGTCGGCACGGCCGCGCCGCTTGAATCCTTCAGCGATATTGGCGGGAACGGAGACGGCTGCGCGACGCATCTGAGAAACTAAACCGTAACGCTCTTCTGTGGGGAACTTCTGGGTTACCCTGTAGACGCTGAGCACCAACTTGTGGGCAACCTTCCACACCTCCAATTGCTCAAATCGCTCGATCGACATGGTTCCTCCGGAAGAGCAGAAATTATAGGGCAGACTGGATAAAGGGGAAGGGCGAACCGAGCACTCCAGCATAGGTATTCTAGAGCTTATCCGTAAATAACAATCGTCTGTCGCCAGCAGATCATGGCCGCAGCCAAGGTCAGTAAGGCGACATAGCTTTCCTCGGTCTTTTCAAAGCTCACCAACATGAGCCAGGAATGGGTCCGCTCGACCACCCATCGGCGAGCCTTGTAACCGGGGACGATGCGTTTTGCTTTCATCTCTTCTCGCCGTTGCTTGATATGCGGCCGGTAGTGGCGGTTCGTGGCCGCCTGCCGAGCGGGGGATCCCTTGTAACCGGCATCGGCGCAGAGGTGCTGGGGCTTTCTCGGTCGCGGCGCCGGTCGCGCTCTCACCACCTGGTCGAGGGTGGTCGCCAGCAGCTTCACATCATGTACGTTGGCTCCGCTGACGGCGAGCGACAGTGGGACGCCACGCCCGTCGACTAACAAACTTCGCTTGCGCCCATTTTTTTCCCCGGTCCGTGGGATTCGGTCCCACACACGTCAGGGCCAGAGGGGCTTTCACCAAGGCTCCGTCGATGCTTTGCCAGTCCCAGGCAATGCCCTCCAGATCATCGTACTCAGCCAGTCCCAACCGCCACAGCGCCAGAAAGAAGCCCGCCCGCTGCCACTGCTGAAAATGCTTGTGGATGGCGCTCGCGCTGCCGAATTCCTTGGGCAAGGCCTTCCACTGACACCCCGTGCGTAGCACATACACAATGGCCGAGAAGATCTGGCGCGCCGGCATCGGCTTCCTCCCACCCCCCGGCTTCCGTCTATACTTTCGGCCTTTCAACCGTTGTCGAACGGGAATCAGCGGTTCGACCTTCACCCAAAACTCGTCGGATACTTCCCAAGATTTTATCTGTGGCATCTTGGGTCATAATCATGCATCAAATGGTAGCAGGCTTCAACTATTATTTACGGATAAGCTCTTAGTCTTGAAGTCCGCGAAGCGTCGCGTTCCGCCGCCCCTCCCACCCCTTCACCCTTCAAACTGGGAGTTATAAATCTGAGATCACCGCAT
>JBEKNU010000234.1:0-11892 GCA_049522495.1 Terriglobia bacterium | reverse complement strand
CCGTGCGGGGCCTGCCGACGCGGCGGGCGAGTTTGAGTTCGGCGTCCGTCGATTCCGGGATGTCGGAAAAGTCGATTCGGCTATCCGGCATAGGCTTTTCGCTCTTTCTGGCTCGCCTGCCGGGCGCTGATGATACGGATTGTTTCGATGCCATTTCTTAACCTCCGTGGTGTGTACACGACCAGCAGAACACGCCCCTCTGCCGAAAGAGCAAGTCTCTTCCAGCGCGGTTCCGTCTCTGCATGTTCGAGGTCTTCCCAGTCCAAGCCGTTCGGATCGGCAAAGATCGTCGCAGCTTCTTCAAAAGGGACGCCATGCTTCTTACGATTCCTGATGGCTTTTTGGGCGTCCCACGAGAACATATTATTGTATATACGCTAATTGCCCTTGCCGTGTCAACCGCGCTTCAGTTCGCGGAAAAACGCGCTGACAATCCATATTGTCGCATAACGACTTATGCAGGGATGTAGTGCCCCGTTGTTTCGAGCCTATCGTCGGCAATTCGGAAGTTGGTCCACGCCATCGCATATTACTCCTGCCTGGTCGCCAAGTGTTTACCCACAAATCCGCAGGGACAATCCGAAATTCCGGCCGATTGACGGCGCACTCGGAGAATTACGGTGGGTGGGAAATGCGCCGAACGGGGACCAAAAACGCACGGTTGGTAGCCACGATCAATGCAGTTTTGACCGTGGCTTTTCTCCCGGCTGTTTCCAGAATGCGCCGGGTCGGTTGGCGCCGCGATGGAAAAGCAACCCTGCATCGACGCAAGGACCCACGGTCAGGAAAGCACTGAGCGTGGCTAACTGCTCAAAGCGCTTGACCGCTGGCCGAGTTTCCTGAAGAATTGTCCTAGTGTACCGCGTCAGATCTCATAAGGAGCACATCAAACACTGTGAGTGAAGAAACCAAAGCATCCGCAGCCGCCCCGGCCGGGCAGACGGGAAAGTATCAAGAGGACGCCATCTACCAGGAGGGCAAAGTCGTAGCGCGAGTGGTGGAGCCAAAAGTTCGGGGGGACGCCCGGGAGATTTACTTTGCCGAGATCAATAGCAGCGACAACCTGGTTCTGCCGGAGGAATGTGATTTCCAAAAGTATCGGCTGATGATCAAGCGCATCGAGTACGCCTCACGCATCGACAAAAATGCGCCGGAAAAAGGCCGGGTACTCCGAGGGGTGGTGGCGGAAATTTTGGGGTACCGAGAGCAATGAAGCGCCGGGCTTTCTAAGCCCCAGCGAAGGGCAGAAGCTTCCAAAGTCCAGTGGTTTTGCAGACTCCGCAGGTCCGTTCCATGCCGCCTTTTTCATGAAGCGACACCAGCAGGCTTTCATCCGCGAACAGGGACTCGTGCGTGGAGCAGGTTGGGCATCCCATCACCACCCCTACCTTGATTTGGTACCCGGGCCGGAGTTTGGGAATGTTCACGCCCCAGATGTTTTTCTCCGGGTCCATGTTCTCGACACCCCAGTAGCTAAACTTAAGTTCAGAATTTTGCAATTTGGACACAACCCGAAAAAGCGAATCCCGCCCCGTGGGATGACTGAGCAGCCGGATTTCCGAATCCGGCATCATTTGATGGATCATTCGAATCATGGCTCCGTGCAGGTTCACGATGATGGTGTGGGCTTCCTCGGTAAAATCGATCCCACGATTGTCAATTCCGATAACGCGGATAGGGACCGAAAGCGCGACGCGGCAACTGCGCCGGTTTTGAAAACCCTCCATGGGCATGCCCTCCCGGGTTTTATTGGTACCCTGAATAAGTAGAGCTTACCTTACTCGGAAAGGTTTATCAAGGCTCAAACTCACGGGGAGATTCAGTTGACGCGCCAAAATCTATGCCCGCGACGACCTCATCCCGCCGGAGGAATGTGAATTCCAAGAGGGCCGCCCGAACCTTCTAAACCGCCTGGAAGGGCACCACTTTCCAAAATCCGAGGTTCCTGCAGGCTCCGCAGATCCATTCCACCGTGCCTTTTTCCTGAAGCGCCGCCAGTTGGGCTTCATCCAGGCGGAGGGCCACGTGTGCGGAGCAGGTTGGGCACTCAATTATTACCCGCACTTTGACTTGGTCCCCGGCCTCGATTGCAGGGATGTCCACGCCCCAGATGTTTTTTTCCGGGTCCATGTTTTCGACACCCCAGTAAGTAAACTTAAGTTCAGCACTTTGTAATTTGGACACAACCCGAAAAACCGAATCCTGCCCCGTCGGATGGCTGAGCAGGCGGATTTCTGAATCCGGCATGAGTTGATGGGTCATTCGAATCTTGGCCCCATGCAGGTTCACGACGGTGGTGAGGGCCTCTTCGGTAAAGTCGATACCCCGAAAGTCAATTCCGATTATGCGGATAGGGACCGACAGCGCAACACGGCAACTGCGCCGGGTTTGAAACTCCATCATGGAGACATCCTCCCAGGCTGAGGGGCCCTCTTAGTAGGTATATGTTACCTCGCTCGGGAAGGTTTTTCCAGTCCCCAGAGAGTAAACTCACGGAGGGGTTAGTTGGCCAGCATGCGCGGCTCAGGCTGTTGGGCCTCCAGCAGGCTCAAAGCATCGGAAATTTCATCCAGCAAGGCGCGCGAACCCTGCTCGCCCGCACTTGCCGCTGCCACAACGGCATAGGCGCAGTTCAGGCACAGGCAATAAGCCCGGCTCTCCGAGATCTGGCTGGGGCGACAGACTGCACACGGCCAAGCGTCACAGGAATGAACGAGTAACCCCCCTGGCGTCATGGCGAAATCCACAGTGAACCCCCAGCCGGCCTCGCTGCCCATTAGAGCAAGCAGACCGCCTCTTTTCCCTATCGGATTTCTGGGGCCAAGCTTAAACAGGGGAGGTGTCAGGTATCAGGTGTCAGGTGTTAGATGTTAGGTGTCAGGGGTTGGGTGTCGGATGTTTGGGATCAGGTGGCAGGCGTTAGGTATTCGATCTCAGGCATCAAGTAGCAGGCGTTAGATATTAGGCGTTGGGTTCTCACTGGCACCTGACACCTGGCACCTAGCACTTCTCACCGCTCGTAGCGAATGCCATAAATCTTGCGCCCGGTGCCGTGCATTTCGCGGCGGCGCACCACTTGCGCGCGCACCTCGATGTTTTGGCCGGTCTTTTCGAAGGGACAGGTGACGAGGATGACTTCTCCGATCTCGTAGTTCCGGTCGGTGATAAAGCACACTCCGCCGCGCGAGACGTTTTCCGTCCGGGTAAATTCTTCCGTGCCCGAGAAGCTGCGCAGGCGCATGGGCAATTGGAGAGCAACCCGATTATGGTTACGGCGAGTCGCTCCTCCACCCTTTTCGCCGAAGGTTTCAGGGCTGGGGAGCGCCATCCCCGCGTCCTCAGCGGCGAGGGTCATGGACGGTTCTTTATAGCCCCAGGAGGTCGAGCGCCCGCAAGCCTCGCACTCTTTGACCAGCAACCCCGAGGTTCCCAACACTTCATGCTCGACCATGGAAAGGTGGCTGAGCTTCACCACGTGGCAGCGCCGGCACTCGAGCAGCGCCGTGCAGATGCCTTCCACCGGGGCTGGGGAGGGGAATCCGATCCCCCAAATGTTGGTGTTCGCTTCCGTGCACTCGACGCCCCATTCGCCGCCCTCCCCGGAGGGAGGTTGGGTTGGCCCCACAACGCGAAACTTGGCGCTGCGGTGCGCAAACTGGGTCGTAATGACCAACATGGCGCCCGCCGACACCGGCCGCTTCAGGAAGATTCGCGCCCCTTGCCGATTGATCACGATCGTCCGGGTCTCTTCGTTGAACTTCTCACCGTTTCGGTCCACGCCCTCGACTCGGATGGGCATGGTAATAAGCAACCGCTCGCTGCGCCGATGTTCAAGTCCCCGCACCGACGCCTTTGCTGGAGTCAAGGGCGCCTGGCTGGCTTCTGGAGCCTGGCTCATTTACATATCCCCCGAGCACATCGCCGCCGGCTCACGGTTCCCGGCGGACCACCATAAGGATGATTTTACACAGTCTACTTTAGCACAAGTGACGCCCCGAAGGTGAGAGGGAAGATAGCGACAGGGACGGGGTATCGATCTCTCCCGTGGGGGCTTACAAAATAACCGGTCAGCTCACTCCGCTGCCCCTAAAAGAAGACTGACCTAACCCCCGGCACATGTCCTATAATTAAGCCTTCACTCATTGATGCACTCAGGAGAATAACCATGAAGCTTTCTCAGACCGCGACACCTGTCAGGCCTGCCGGTTCCCCTGGCGCAAGGAGAAGAATTGCCTTTTGGTTGCTGGCTACGCTTTCCTTTTGCGGAGCTGGCGCCATGTCCTTGGCCGGAAACCCCGCCGACGTGCCCAGCATCAGTGGCGGTATGGGACCGTGTACCGCCGACTTCACCGTAGTCGACACCTCCAATAAGCCGGTTTTTGACGCCAAGATCCACACCAAGGTGAAGTACGGTTTCATGAGCAAGAGAGATACCGACCTGGAAGTGGGCACCAACAGTGACGGCAAGGCGCGGATTGAAGGCCTGCCCGACAAGCTGAAAAAGCCCCCCATGGAGTTCACCATCCGCAGCGGCGATCTGACCAAATCGGTAACCAACGATCCCGCCGCCAATTGCCACCCGACTTTCAACGTCACGCTGGGAAAGTAATGGACGGAACAGAGTCGAACCGACGATCCGTGCAGTCTTCCTCCGTGACTGAGTGGAATGATGGGAGGGTTCGCACTCGGACCGACTCCCTGGTGGGGGAAGAGCCGCTGCTCATTCGGGTTGGAGACCAGGCGCTCACCATCACCATGCGTACCCCCGGCGATGACTTTGAATTGGCGGCGGGTTTCCTGTTTACGGAAGGGATGGTGAAGTCGCGCGAGGAGATCGTAAGCCTCGGCTGGGCAGACGATTCCGAGGCCGAGCAACGTGCCGTTCATGTGGACTTAAAGTCCGAGACGCTCGCTGGCTGGCGACCTCCGAAACGGAACTTTTTGTCCAACTCGAGTTGTGGGTTGTGCGGCAAGGAATCACTAGATGCCTTGTGCCCACCTGGAATTTGCCGGCCTAATCCTGATTTCCGAATTGATCCTGAGATCCTCTGCGGCCTTCCGGAAACGCTACGGGCTGCCCAAACCCTCTTTGGCCGAACCGGCGGGCTGCACGCGGCCGGGTTGTTCGACCATACCGGGAAACTGCTGGTGTTAAAGGAGGACGTGGGCCGTCACAACGCGGTGGATAAACTCGTCGGGTGGGCATTGCTGCAAGGCCGCCTTCCTCTCTCCCACTACGCGCTGCTGGCGAGTGGCCGTGGGGGATATGAGATCATCCAGAAATCGCTGATGGCGGGAATCCCGCTCCTGGCTTCGGTCTCCGCCGCCTCCAGCCTGGCCGTGGAGATGGCGCGCGAGTGGGGGATGACGTTGGTGGGATTCCTTCGCGACCGGCGGTTTGTGGTCTACTCCGGAGAGGAACGCCTGGGCTTGGCGCTCCCACCGACCGGGCAATCGAGTTCCAATCGCCGTGACGGTGCAGGCTCGGGAGTGCAGAATTAGGGGCGCGAACGAGCCGGTGGGTTGTATACTGGTGACGCTCAGGGCAACTAAAGGGAAATCCCATCTATACAGGCTGTCAATCCATGGAGTGAAATATGAACCAATCGATGCAAGCTCGACTCACCCATCCCCTGATTCGCGAAAAGGGGGAGCTTCGTGCCGCCAGTTGGGACGAAGCTCTTGACCGCACCGCGGGCGAACTTCAGCGTTTAGTGGAGCAGCACGGGCACCAAGGCTTTGGAATGTTTAGCTGCTCCAAGACGACGAACGAGCTGAATTTTCTTGCCCAAAAGTTCGCGCGGTCGGTCATGGGCACCAACAACATTGACAGTTGCAATCGCACTTGACACGCCCCCAGCGTCGCCGGTCTGGCGACGGTCTTTGGTGCGGGCGGCGGGACAAGTTCGTATCGCGAGATGGAGGACACCGACCTCATTATTCTGTGGGGCTCGAACGCACGCGAGACTCACCCCATTTTCTTTCACCACCTCCTCAAGGGCGCGCGCAAGGGCGCCAGGGTCTACGTGGTCGATCCCCGGCGCACCAGCTCGGCGCGCTGGGCGGACGTCTGGTTGGGTCTCGACGTGGGCTCGGACATCGCGCTGGCGAACGCTGTGGGGCGGGAGATCATTGCGGCCGGCCTGGAGAACCGGAGTTTTATTGAGAGGGCCACGGCGGGTTTTGAGGCTTACCGGGAAGCGGTGCAGCCTTACACCCTGGAGCACGCGGAAAACATCACCGGGGTGCCCGCCAGCGTTATCCGGGACCTTGCGCACGCCTACGCGCGCGCCGACCGCGCCCAGCTCTGCTGGACCTTGGGAATTACCGAGCACCACAACGCCGTCGACAACGTGCTGGCACTGATCAATCTGGCCCTTCTCACCGGGCATGTGGGCCGCTATGGATCCGGACTGAACCCGCTGCGCGGCCAGAACAACGTGCAGGGAGGCGGGGACATGGGTGCAATCCCCGACCGCCTGCCCGGCTTTCAGCACGTGGAGAACGATGAGCTTCGCGCCAAGTTTGAGCAAGCGTGGGGCGTGAAGATTCCCCCCAAGCGGGGCTGGCACCTGAGCGGCATGTTCAACGCCATGGAGGAAGGCAAGCTCCACGGGCTCTACGTCATTGGCGAAAACCCCTTGCACTCGGAAGCTGACCAGGGACGATGTGAGCGCCTTTTGAAAGGGCTCGAATTCCTGGTGGTGCAGGATGTTCTGCTGACCCCCACGGCCCAGCTCGCCAACATGGTTCTGCCTGCCGCCTCCGGCTGGTGTGAATCCGAAGGGACGGTGACCAGCAGCGAGCGCCGGGTTCAACGCGTTCGCAAAGCCATGGATCCTCCCGCCGGGGCTCGGGACGATATGGCGATTCTCTGCGACCTGGCGCGGCGCATGGGACACGATTGGGGCCAGGCCAGCGCCGAAGAAGTCTGGAACGAGGTGAGGCGGCTGAGCCCGATGCATGCGGGGATGAGTTACGCTCGCCTGGAAGCGCTGGGTGGCATCCAGTGGCCCTGCTACGACGAATCGCACCCGGGCGAGCTTTTCCTGCATGGCCGCCTGTGGCAGGAGCCCGTCCTTGGACCCCGCGCACAATTCAGCGCGGTGGAGTTTGAGCCACCCGTGGATGCGCTGGACGAAAGCTATCCTCTGCGGCTCACCACCGGACGTCATTTGGAGTCCTTCAATACCGGAGTGCAGACGTCCCGATACCGCTCGCCATTGCGCCAGTTGGAGATGCTGGGCCTTTCTCCCGAAGACGGCGAACGTTACGGATTGACCGAGGGAGAGCGCGTCCGCGTCAGTTCTCGCCGTGGCTCGGTGGAAGCTCCGGTGCGGTTTGACGCCTCACTGCGGCCGGGGCTGGCGTTTCTCAGCGTCCATTTCCCTGACGAGGTGGCGACGAACATACTCACCATCGACGCTACGGACCCGAAATCCGGCACGGCCGAGTTCAAGGCCACGGCGATTCGGGTGGAGAAACTTAGCGCGCCCGCGGGGTAGAGCAGTAGGCAATAGGCAGAAGGAAGCTACAACAGATAGCGACGACTGGGACCGACGTGGATACTCACCTTATCAAAGACAATCCCTCCCCCGAAGAGCGCCAAGCGGTGGACTCGATCCTCGGCGCGCCTGATTCAGGCTGGACGGGCGGCCCGCGCAGCGCGGAGCGAGATGGTCATTCCGCGGTTCGCGGCCATGCTCTAGGGGCTCAGCGCCACCTGCTCTTACCCGTATTGCACGCCATTCAGGCGCGGATGGGTTGGATTACGCCCGCCGCTCTCAATTACGCCTGCCAACGGCTTGACATCCCGCCAGCGGATGCTTACGGCGTGGCATGTTTCTATGGGATGTTCTCGGTCACTCCGCGTCCCCGCCGTGTGCTGCACGTCTGCGACGACATCGCCTGTTTGACGCGGGGCGCGGAGGATCTTTGCCATCGTGTTGAGCAACAACTGGGCCCACCCGGATCACCCACCCTCGATGGTAAAGCTACATGGTATCGGAGCCCGTGCTTGGGATTGTGCGAGCGCGCGCCCGCCGCCATGATGTCGATTGCAGGAGAACGCCCCGGCGAAAAGGTATTCGCACCGGCAAGCCCGGATACGCTGATCGCGGCCTTGGAGAGCTTCGAAGTTGGTGTGGCCGGAGAACCACCGGACCGCTTTAATGCGACGGTCTCCGTTCCCCAGGCCGGCCAGTCTGACCACTCGGGATTAATGCTACTGCGCCGGGTCGGCCGGATCGATCCCGCCAGCATTGATGACTATCGGGCCCACGGGGGCTACGAAGCTTTGCGCCGCGCCCTTGCCCTGGGGGGGAGCCGGGTGGTGCGGGAAGTGTCGGCATCGAGGCTCGTAGGGCGGGGTGGGGCTGCCTTCCCCAGCGGCAAGAAGTGGGATCCAGCCAACCAACCCCACTACCTGGTTTGCAATGCGGACGAGTCGGAGCCGGGAACATTCAAGGACCGCGTGGTGATGGAAGGTGACCCGTTCTCCCTGGTCGAAGCCATTACCATCGCGGGTTGCGCGATGGGTTGCAAGCGGGGATACCTCTACCTGCGCGGGGAGTATCCGCTCGCCGGTGAGAGACTCGCGCACGCCATTGAGACCGCGCGCGAGAGGGGATTCCTGGGTAATAACATTTTGGGGCGCGGCGCACAATTTGACATCGAGATCAGGCGCGGGGCGGGCGCTTACATCTGTGGCGAGGAGACAGCGCTCTTCAACTCCATCGAGGGATTGCGCGGCGAACCGCGCAACAAGCCGCCTTTCCCCACGCAAGTGGGCTTGTTTGGCAAGCCGACCGTCGTCAACAACGTGGAAACCCTGATCAACGTTCTCCTGATTTTGCAGGAAGGCGGGGAGCGCTATGCGGCGATCGGAACGCCCGGTTCGTCCGGTCTCAAGCTCTTCTGCCTCTCCGGTCACATCGCCCAGCCCGGCGTGTATGAAGTGCCTTTCGGGTCGACCCTGCGCGAGCTCATCGAAATTGGCGGCGGTGTGTCGGGCAGCGGGCGTCTCCAGGCCGTACTGCTGGGGGGCGCTGCCGGAACATTCCTCACGCCCGAGGAATTGGACACGCCTCTTACCTTCGAGGGCACTCGGGCCGTCGGAGCGTCACTGGGATCAGGGGTGGTAATGCTTTTTGATGATACCGTGGACCTCCGCAAGATTCTCCTCCGCATCGCCGCTTTCTTCCGTGACGAATCCTGCGGCCAGTGTGTTCCCTGCCGCATTGGGACCGTCCGGCAGGAAGAATTGTTGCAGCGTCTGCGCCATGGCCGTCCGATCGGCTCGGCGGAGGGTGAGATGAGTTTGCTCAAAGAAGTCGGGCAAGTCATGCGCGATGCCTCGATCTGCGGCTTAGGCCAAACCGCTTCCAGTGCGGTGGAGTCCGCTCTGCGCCGTTGGCGGTTGTTTTAGAGGGGCCGGGTTGTAGGGGTACGGCTTGCCGTACCCTGTTGGTCCGGCCGTGCGACAAAGTTGAAGAGGGTACGGCAAGCCGTACCCCTACAACCCGGCAGAGACGAAGCAAGGAGGAATTCATGAGTCAAGTGGAAGGAAAGGCGGCCTCTCCACTTCCGTTTCAGCCGGCGCACATCCTGGTTCCCGTGCCTGCAGGCCCCCTTCCGGTCTTGCCCCCGGCATCCCCCCGGCGGCCGGTACGCGTGACCATCGATGGCCGGGAGGTATCGGTGCCCGAGGGAAGCACGCTGCTCCAGGCGACACGCGAGGCGGGCATCGATACGCCCACTCTCTGCTTCCTCGAAACGCTCACGCCCGTCAACGTCTGCCGCATCTGCGTTGTCGAGTTGGAGGGTTCGCGGACGCTCATTCCCGCCTGCTCGCGCAAAGCCGAAGACGGCATGGTGATCAGAACCAATTCGGAACGGGTTCGTCTCAGCCGCCGGCTGATCCTGGAGTTCCTCGCATCCTCTGTGGATGTTTCGACATCGCCCCAGATTCTGGCGTACATGGAGCGGTACGGAGCCCGTCCGGAACGCTTTGGATCGCAGCAGCCGCCCTCCGTCACTCGGGACGCGGCGCGGGCGGGTTTCCACGCTCCCTCGGACGGATCCCAGGCTGCCGCAGTCTCGCAGCCGGTCAAGATCGACAATGATCTCTATTTGCGGGACTACAGCAAGTGTATCCTTTGCTACAAGTGTGTGGAAGCGTGCGGCGCCGACGCTCAGAATACGTTCGCGATTGCCCTGGCCGGCCGCGGGTTCGATGCGCGCATTTCCACGAAGTACGCGGTCCCCCTTCCGGATTCCGCCTGCGTCTACTGCGGGAACTGCATCGGGGTGTGCCCCACGGGAGCGTTGATGTTTGTGAGCGAATACAACATGCGCGAGGCCGGGACCTGGGATGAATCGCGCCAGACCTCGACGGACACCATCTGCCCTTACTGCGGAGTGGGGTGTACGGTGACCCTCCATGTTCAGGACGAAAAAATTGTCAAAGTCGGTTCCCCCATACAGAACGGTGTGACGCATGGCAATCTCTGTATTAAGGGACGTTTCGGATGGCAGTTTGTACAGATCCGGGAGAAAGCAGGCGGCCCTCTCGACCGGCCCTGAAAGTACGGTTTGTGCATGATGGAAGGAATCGACGGCTTTGTGCTGGCGAGCGGCAAGAGCAGTCGCATGGGTCAGGACAAAGCCCTGATGCGACTGGAAGGAAGGCCGCTGGTTCTGCGAGCGATGGAGATTCTCCGGCCATTCGTAGACCAAATCACCTTGCTGGCCCCGGCGGGCCGGTATGATAACCTCGGGTTGCCTGTGGTGGCGGACAAGTGGCCGGATCAGGGGCCCTTGGCGGCAGTCTGCACGGGCTTGCTCTCCTCGCCTGCGGCATGGAATATCTTTCTTGCCTGCGATCTCCCCTTGGTGAGCCGGCAATTCCTACAGCTTCTGGTTAAGCGAGTTAAGGCCACGCGCTCCGATGCTGTGGTGCCGCGCACCAAGGAGGGCTGGCAGCCCCTTTCCGCCGCCTATCATTCCCGTTGCCGGACGGTGTTTGCGCGGGCCATACAAGAGGGTCGGCGAAGTTTTATCGGGCTATTCGAGGAAATTCCGGCGGAGGTGATTACTCACGACGAGATGGTGAGCGCTGGTGTGAGCGAAGGGGAACTTACCAACGTGAATACGCCTGAGGATTGGGCACGCATCGCCGGGCTCTCGAAGGGAGCGCCATGAGTGATGTTGAGCGCCGCCGAATACCTTGCCAAAGCATCCGTTAAAGGCCCTCCGCTGCCGGGCCGGGCAGCATAGTTTCGCCTGCCCCCTGGATCGATCCTGGTCGCCGTGGAGCTAGCTTGTGGGGACACTTGGACCAATGATGGGGTCTCAACAAATCGCTTTTGGTGGATCGGCTCCGAGAGGAATGATGAGGTCCAGCCACCTCAAACTGCCCTCGCGTTGGAGCTCGCTTCCGATATGTATTTTACTTCTCACGGTCCTTCCTGTTGTGCCTGTCCACGCGGAACAGTGGCAAAAGCTCAACCCCCAGGGATATGTCAACGACTTCGCCGGCGTGCTCAGCGCGACGACCGTGGAGGGGCTTACGCGGCTGAGTACAGAGGTCGATCAAAAAGCCAAGGCCCAGATTGCCGTGGTCACAGTCAAGACTCTGGAAGGTGACACGGTGGAAGACTTCGCGAATCACCTCTTCAAAAAGTGGGGCGTTGGTTACAAGGGGACGGACCGTGGCGTGATGGTCCTGCTGGCCACGGATGATCACAAGTACTGGACCGAGGTTGGCTACGGCCTCGAACCCATCCTTCCGGACGGCAAGGTGGGAGGTTTCGGGCGCAGTATGGTTCCGTTGTTGCGCCAGGGTGACTACAACGGCGCCATCATGCAAATGATGAGCCAGATCGCGGGGGT
>JBEKNU010000233.1:0-11902 GCA_049522495.1 Terriglobia bacterium | reverse complement strand
CGCTACCACGCCGCGCGCGCCGCGGGCCTGAGAGAAGTGCCTTGCATCGAGAAAGATGTGGACGACGGCGAGACGCTGGAAATCGCTCTCATCGAGAACCTGCAACGCAAGGACTTGACGCCTTTTGAGGAAGCGGATGGCGTGCAGGCCCTGGCTGACCGCTTTGCCTTGACCCACGTGGAAATCGCCAGCCGGATTGCCAAATCGCGTTCGTCGATTACGGAAACTTTGAGTTTACGCAATATTCCGGATGCGGTGAAGGCGCAGTGCATCGAAGCGGGCGTGATTTCCAAATCCCAATTGCTGCAAGTGGCGAGGCAACCGAATGAAGCCAAAATGCGCGTCCTCGTTCGGCGGTTTGCTTTGGGTCTGGTAAATCGCGAACAAGCGCGCGCGGAACGGAATCCCGACAAGAAGCTGCGCCAGGCGGTTTTCCGCTATGTTCCCCCCGCCAAAGAGTTTAAGCTGGTTCTGAAATTCCGCAAGGGCAATGTGGAGCGGGAGGAGATTATCGCCGCGCTGCACCAAATCATCGAGACGCTGGAATCCGAGGTCTAACTTCCCGGCTATAGCTTGACAATGGAATAGCGTGCTCGGGTGGGGGCTGATCGGCACATGCTCTTACGCCAGGATTCACAGGGACCGGCCAGGAGTTATGCCGCATGATTCCAGGACCGGGCGGGACGGCCGAGTGCCACCTGTTGTTTGTATACGGCACGCTGCGGCGGGGCTTCGAGCTGCACCATCACTTGGCGCGCCTCGGAGCGAGATTTCGGACGGAGGGAAAAGTCGCCGCGGAGCTGATCGATCGGGGACGCTATCCGGGGGCGCGCCCGTCAGGCCGAAAAGGAAAATGGGTTCGCGGCGAACTCTTTCAACTGCGGCACCCCGCGCGTGATCTGCGAGTCTTGGATGAAGTTGAGGGATTTATCCCCGCCGCTTCGGCGCGGAGTGAATTTGTGCGCGCAGCGGTGGAGGTCATCATGAAGAACGGCGCGCGCGAGCGCGCCTGGGTTTACTGGCGGGGGGCGCGAGGGGCTACGGGGGATCCACATGGATAGTCTGGCAGACCGAACGCAGAACGTGATTCTGGAAACGAACCGCTTGCGCTTTGCAACCTGGAGGATGGAGGACTGGAAGGCGTTTCAGAAGATCGCCACGGATCCGCTGGTGGTACGATATCTCGGGACGGGTGAGCCGTGGCCGGACGAGCGCGTTCAGGAATTCGTGGCCCGGCAGTGTGAGAACTGGGAGAAGTACCGAATCTGCCTGTGGAAGTTATTGCCCAAAGACGGCGAGACGCTCATGGGAATATGCGGCCTTCAGCACCTGCCGGAAGGGCCGGACGTGGAAATCGGCTGGTGGCTGGCCCCTTCGTTCTGGGGACAGGGTCTGGCCACGGAAGCTGCGCGCCACGCGTTGGTCTACGGTTTTGAGGTGAGTAAGCTCGAACGGATTGTGGCCATCGCGCAGGCTGCCAACCGGGATTCTCTCCGGGTGATGGAGCGAATCGGCATGCGCTTTGAAAGGGAAGCGGTTCATAAAGGAATACGCGTTGTGCTTTACGCCATCGCGCGCGCGCAGTTCATCTCCCAGCAGGGGGAAGGGGAGGAACGTGCCTGAAATCCCGCCCCCCTTGACTGCCAGGCAGGTTGCCCGGCTGGAAAGCCTGCTGAAAGCGGGCTTCCAGTTCGTCACCTTCGAACAGTTTGCGCGTTACCCCGCCGTAGAGAAGGCGGGGTTCGTCGCCCTGCTGGATATTTCCGGGGAAAAGGTGCGGCAGTTTGGGAGCCTGGGATATCACCTGGGCAACGGGATTGGCGTGCTGATTGAGCGCGCCGGCGGGAAAGCCTTCATTTGGAAGAATGCGTCGATGGAAGCGACTCCGGAGCTTTTGGCCACATACGAGAAGCTGAAGAACGAACTGGATGAGCTGTTGACGGAAACCCTGAAGCAGTGATGGCACAGCGGAGTGATGCGATGGGGATTCGGAAACCCCATCCTGAAGCCTGACCCCAAAATCCCGCTCTCGGGAGTATGAACTCGAATGCACGAACCTCTGGATATTCTGATTGTCGGCGCGGGGCCTACGGGCTTGGCTTGCGCTATCGAAGCGGTGACGCGCGATCTGAAGGTCCTGGTGGTGGAAAAAGGCGTTCTGGTGAATTCGATTTACAACTATCCCGCCACGATGACGTTTTTCACGTCACGCGAGCGCTTGGAAATTGGCGATTTGCCCCTCCCCAGCTTGAACACCAAGCCCCATCGGGCCGAAGCTCTGGAGTATTACCGCCGCGTGGCGGATTTCTATCGCTTGCCCATCCATTTCCAAGAGCGGGTGATGGGGATCAACGGGCATGACGGTGAGTTACGCGTCGAGACCGAGACCACCGAGGGCCACCGCACCGAGTACATCACCAAGAAGGCGATCATCGCCACGGGCTACTACGATCTGCCCAACCTGCTGGGTATTCCTGGCGAGGAGCTTCCCAAGGTCTCGCACTACTACACCGACCCGCATCCGTACTACCGCCGCAAAGTAGCCGTGATCGGTGGAGCCAACTCCGCCGCTGTCGCCGCCCTCGACCTCTATCGCCATGGAGCGGAGGTTACCTTGATTTACCGCGAGCCGGCGCTCAGCTCCCACCTCAAATACTGGATTCGGCCCGACATCGAAAATCGTATCAAGGAAGGTTCAATTCGCGCTCTGCCGCAATCCGAGGTGAAGGAGATCGTGCCCGGCGCCATCTGCGTCCATGTGAGCAGCGGGGAAACCTTGCGCCTGGATAACGACTTTGTTTTCGCACTCACCGGCTACCATCCGGACTTCCGCTTCCTCCGCGATATTGGCGTGGAAATTGACCCGGCAACCCATCGTCCCAGGTGCAATTCCGAAACCCTGGAAAGCAACGTGCCGGGAATCTATCTCGCCGGGGTCATCATCGCGGGGTTGGACACCAACGAAATCTTCATCGAAAACGGCCGTTTTCACGGCAAGCAAATCCTCGGCGACATTGAGAAGAAGCTTTAGCGGTACCTCGCGCCGCGCTGTCGCGGCAAAGCTTCCACGGCCGGCACCTGCATCCTAGTGAAAGCCGGGATGGCGGCGGGCGCTATCGCAAAGGCCGTCGCCGGGCCGCCCTCATACCGGTATCAAGGCGGCAACTTGTAGAACCAGCGCATAGGAAATTCTCAGTTTCTCGCAAATCAGTTCTCTGTCGTCAGTATTCAGTGGTCAGCCTCACTCTTGTTAGTCCGAACTTGTTTTGTGCAGCGACCACACGAAGGGCCGACCCGGACTTGACTGAGAACGGACGCCTGATTATTGAAAACCTCATTCATATCTCAGTGCCACCATGGGATCGACCTTGCTTGCGCGACGTGCGGGGATGTAAGTCGCGATTGCTGCCACAGCGATGAAGAGCGCAGAGACCACCACGAACGTTACGAGGTCGGTGGGGCGAACACCGTACAGGAAACTTGAGAGCAGCCGGGTAAGGCCGAAGGCGGCGAAAAGCCCCACGGCTATCCCGATAAGCGTCGGCGCCATGCCCTGAGCAAGCAGGAGCCTCAGGACGTCATCCCGTTTCGCGCCGAGCGCCATGCGTATACCGATCTCGTGTGTCCGCTGGCTGACGGAATAGGAGACGATGCCGTAGATCCCAACCACCGCCAGAAGGAAGGCCAAACCCGCAAAAATGCCCAGCAACAGGGTTCGGAACCGTGGCGCGGTAACGGATTGGGAAATGAGTTGCTCCATGGTGCCCATGGAAGAGATCGGTTCGTTCTTGTCGACGGAGCGAACCACCTGCCGCAAGGCTGTGCTGATGACGCTGGGATTCTGCGGGCCATGAATCACCAGGAACGCGGCATCTGGAGGCTGCTGGAGGAGGGGAAAGTACATCTGAGGCCTGGGCTGCCCATCCAAATCGAAGCCCCGCACGTCGCCAACGATACCCACCACTTCGAACGATTGCTCCCGCATACCCGCAAAGCTGAAGCGTCTGCCCAGCGGATTCTGATCCAGCCAGCCGCGCCGCGCCAAGCTCTGGCTGATGATCGCCACGGGTGTTGAGCCCTTTGTGTCTTGTTCCGTGAAGATTCGGCCGCGAAGAACCGGAATGCCCATGGTGTGGAAATACTCCCGGCTTACCGCATGGTAGAAGGCGCTGACGCCGCTTCCCGGCTGGAACTTCGGACCGCCTTCCACCTCTAAGCCGAACAGGACAGATCCCCCTCGCCAGAAAGGTAGGATGTTGGCGAAAGCCGCGTCGCGGACACCCGGGAGTGTCTTGACGCGGGCCAAGACGTCTCGAAAGAAGGCCAGGCTGCCCTCGGGCGTGTTGTATCTTGGTTCGAGGAGGCTAACTCGAGCGGCCAGCAAGTCTTGGGTTCGAAACCCCGGATCCACATCGAGAAGCTTTCCGAAGCTGCGGATCAGCAGGCCCGCGCCAATCAGCAGGACTAGCGCGGTGGCTGTTTCAAAGATGGCCAGGAGGTCACGCAAGCGATGACGCGGACTCAGGTGGAGGCCGCCGAGGGAACCCGCCGCGCTTTTCTTGAGGGCCTCCGTCAGGTCGAGCTTCGAGGACTGGAGTGCAGGAGCAAGTCCGGAAATGACGCCCGTGAGGACTGCCACCACGCAGGTAAAGGAAAGCACCCATCCATCGGCCCTGATCCCGCTTACGAAGCTCGCGCGAGCCGGAATCAGCGACTTGGCCATCTCCACCGCCCACAGACTGGTCAGGAGGCCCAACGCGCCTCCCAAGAGCGATACCAACACGCTCTCCGTGAGCAGTTGCCGCACCAGCCGGGCGCGGGTGGCGCCCAGGGCAGCACGAACCGCAACTTCGCGGAATCGCCCCACGCTACGCGCCAGCGACAGGTTGGCTACGTTCGCACAGGCAATGAGCAGGACGAAGCCGACCGCCCCGAACAAGAGGAGCAAGGCCGGGCGAATGTCGCCAACCAGGAAATGGTGTAACGAAGTCACCGAGACCGACTCGGCCTGCTGGGGATTTCCCGCGTAATCGCGTTGAGCGATGAGCCGAAGCTCGGCGCGCGCCTGATCGAGAGTGGCTTGGGGACGGAGGCGGGCGATTTGCCAGCCCCCAATGGCGTTTCCTCCGAACATCTCGTCATCTAAATTTCGGGGAAGGGTCACCCAGATTTGGGTCGCGCTCGGGAACTCGAATCCGGAAGGCATGATGCCCACGACCGTGAAGGGCTTGCCGTTAAGGTGGACGGTTTTGCCAATAAGGCCGGGGTCCGAGCCGTAGCGGGTCTGCCAGAGTTGGTAACTGACGATCGCCACGAATGGATGCTCCGCCGCTTCCTCCGCCGGTAGGAAACTTCGGCCGCGGCTAGGACTCATCCCCAACAGGCCGAAGAAATGCTCCGAGACCTCGGCAGCGGAGACGCGGTCCGGCTCTCCCTCTCCGGCCAGATTGATTTCCCCCGTTTCGTAAAGAGAGAAGTCAGTCAGGGTCTTAGTCCCCTCGGCCCAATCCGCCCACTCGAAGTGCGGTTGTGGCGTGGGGACGAACCTGTTGGCGTAAATTCCCTCGATCTCCACCAGGCGGCCGGAATCCTTGAACGGCAAGGGACGCAACAGGACGGCGTTCACCACACTAAACATCGCGGTGTTGGCGCCGATGCCGAGCGCCAGCGTCAACACCGCGACGGCGGTGAAGCCAGAATTCTTGGCAAGCATTCGCAGGCCGTAATGAACGTCCTGGATGAGGTTTTCGAAGTAGTTCACTCGGCGCATATCCCGGCACTCCTCTTTGATCTGCTCCAACCCACCCAGTTCGCGCAGGGCGGCGTAGCGGGCTTCTTCCGTGGTCATGCCTCGCGCGATGTTCTCCTCGATCAGCTTCTCCAGGTGGAAGCGGAGCTCGTCATTGAGTTCCATTTCGACGTCCGTCTTGCGGAACAGCGAACGAAATCGAAGCCGCAATTTGTGGAACCAGCGCATAGTCTTATCCGTCAGCTTTCAGCTTTCAGTTATTGGCGACTTCCTTTTTCAGCAGCCCGCGCCTATTCGTACCTCAACGCTGCCATGGGATCGACTTGCGCTGCCCGTCGCGCCGGGATGTAGCTGGCGAGGAGGGCTACGGCGGTGAGTAATAACGAAACAGCGGCGAACGTCAGCAGGTCAGTGGGCTTGACTTCGTAGAGTAGGCCTGCGAGCAAGCGCGTGACGGCCAGCGCGCCCACGATTCCGATTCCCACGCCGAATAGCGTTAGCGTGAGTCCTTGCCCGACAATCAGCTTCAGCACATCGCGCCGCTCGGCGCCGAGCGCCACGCGGAGCCCGATCTCGTGTGTTCGTTGGCTGACAGAGTAGGCCAGAACGCCGTATAGGCCGATGCACGCCAGCAGCAGGGCAACTACCGCGAAGAGCGTAACCATGATGGCAGACACATGCTGGGGCGCCAGCGAGTCACCGATCAGTTGCTCCATGCTGATCAGATTCTCCACGGGAATGTCATGATTGCGGGCCACAACCAGTCTGCGGACGGTCTGGGTGATCGACTCGGACCCCTGCTGCGTCCGGATGGCGAATCGCAGCGTTGCCTGCGGAAACTGATAGTAGGACAGGTACATCGCCATGGGGGTGCTGTCGTCAACGAAGTTGAGGCGGGCGTTTGCCACCACGCCAACCACCTCGAACGTGGATGGCTGCGGGCCGCCCATGTCTACCGACACTCGCTGCCCCAGCGGATTGCGCTGCCCGAACAGCGTGCGCGCCATACCCTGATTGATGACCATGGTGAGCGGCGCATGCTCGCGATCTCCCTTTCCGAAGTCACGTCCGAAGAGGAGCGGGATTCGCACGGCGTCGAAATAGCCGGGCAGCACGATGCGCTTGTACGCCGTACGCACGTCGGTCGCGCTTGCCGGCGGGTGATCGGCGTCCCAGGCTGGGACGTTGTTGCCCGGATTGCCGATTGGAAGTTGGCTGATGAACCCGACCGCTTTCAAGCCGGGGATGACGGCAAGATCCTCGCGCAGGCCGTCAAAGAACAGGATACGCTGATTGGGGTCCGGATATTGCGCCTCAAGCAGTTGGATTTCGCCGGTGAGCAGGTGCTGGACGTCGAACCCCAGATTGGTCCGGGCCAGATGCACGAAACTGCGGATCAGCAGGCCGGCGCCAACCAGCAACACTAGCGACACGGCAACCTGACCCACCACCAGGGCTCCCCGTAACGACGTCCCGACCTTCCCGCCTGTGGCACGCGCGCCCGACGCAAGATCCTGCGCCAGGGGCAGCGATGAGGCGCGCAGGGCGGGCGCGATACCGAACAGCACGCCGGTCACGAGCGAGAGCGCCAAGGCGAACACCAATACCGGCCAGTCCAGTCCTTTGGAGGCCCTGGCGGGATCGCCCAGACCGGTCACCAGCGGCAGCAACCGGCTGAGCCAGAACGCGAGCGCCACACCCAGAACGCCTGAGAGCAGCGCCAGCGTCATGCTCTCCACAAGCAACTGTCCGGCTATCCGCGCGCGGGAGGCGCCCAGCGCGGCTCGCACCGCCAACTCCAAGCGGCGCACCATGCCCCGCGCCAGCAGCAGGCCGGCCACGTTTGCGCACCCGATGAGGAGAACCAGCCCGACCGCGGCCATCAGCACCAGGAGTTGGGGCATTTGTGGCCCTGCGAGCGCGGCCTGAAGGGGGGCCAGCAGTAACGCCTTGCCGGTGTTGGAAGCCGGATACTGTTCTTCCAGGCGCTTCGAGATGACGTCTACCTGGCGCTGTGCTCTCTCGATGGAGACGCCGGGCTTCAGGCGCCCGATGATCAGCCAGTTGTGGAATTGCCGTGGCATCCGCGCGGCCGCCTCACCCCGGCGCATCGGCGCCCAGACATCCGCCTCGAACAGGAGGCGAAACGTCGCGGGCATGACGCCTACCACCGTGTACGCTTTCCCCCCCATGGCGAGGGAAGCTCCCACCGCGTTCCGAGGGCTGCCGAACCGGCGCTGGGCGAAGCGTGCGCTCACCATGACGACCGGCGGCTTCCCGGCCAGGCCCTCTTCCGGTGTGAACCAGCGGCCCGCCGCCGGGGCAACACCCAAGGTTCGGAAGAGGTCGTGCGCGACGTAGGTGAAGGAGATACGCTCTGGTTGGGCCCCGCCCGTCACGGTGGTCTTCAGCGCCACTCCCAGCACGGCGGAAAAGCCTTCAAAGCAGTCGGCCTGTTCGCGATAGTCGTAGTAATCCGGGGCCGATGATATGGGGTTAGGCGTGCCGCCGAAGGTAGTGCTGGCGAGCACGAGGCGTCCGGGATCCTGGAAGGGCAGGGGCTTCAGCAGCGCGGTGTGGATGATCGAGAACACCGCCGTGTTCGCACCGACGCCGAGGGCAAGAGTAAGCACGGCGACAGCAGTGAAGCCGGGGTTACGACGCAATTGTCGCAGGCCGTAACGCAGGTCTTGGAAGAGATTCTCGAGATAGTTTACGCGGCGCGTGTCGCGGCACTCCTCTTTGATCTGTTCGAAACCGCCAAGTTCGCGCAGGGCGGAGTAACGGGCTTCTTCCGGGATCATGCCTCTCGCGAAGTTCTCCTCAGTAAGTTTTTCCAAGTGGAAGCAGAGTTCATCGCTTAGTTCGTGTTCGACGCGGCTCTTGCGAAACAGCGACCGAAGCCGTAGCGGAAGCTTGTATATCCAACGCATGACGACACTCCCACCTCAGGAGGTTTCCAATACAAGGCCGATGGCGACGGAAAGCCTCACCCAATTGGCGTGCTCTTGCTGCAAGTACTTGCGCCCGGCGGGTGTCAGCGCATAGAACTTGGCCCGGCGATTGTTGTCAGACTCACCCCACTTCGCCTTGATCCATCCACTTTGCTCCAGGCGGTGCAAAGCGGGATACAGCGCTCCTTGATTCACCTGCAGCACTTCCTTGGACACTTGCCGGATGCGTTGCGCGATGCCCCAGCCGTGCATGGGTTCAGGAGCAAGGGTCTTGAGGATCAGGAGGTCCAGCGTGCCCTGGACCAAATCGGTGGGTTTGCTCATTCTCACTCCCCTCAGTTATCGAGAGTACATCTTGCTCTCGCTCCTGTCAATAATCAAGGGGAGATTTTCAAATAGCGAAGAGCGCCGCGCGTCCGGCATCATGCCAGATCTATTCTGAAGATGAATTGGTGCGCGGCGGAGGGGTGATGCGTTTTGTCAGGAAGGTTCGATCTAAAACAAAGGTTAGTTCTGTTCCGGGAGGAAGGAGCACGCCCTGATGTTTCTTGGCGACGCTATGGATCACACCTGCCATGGCGCCGATGGCCATGCCGTAAAGGGCTCCTTTTCCCCCATCTACCATAAGGCCACCCCCGGCGCCGATGGCGGCTCCGATGCCGGCCTCCTTGGCGACGCTCTTGTCGCTCTTGCCGGGGCCTTCGATGGTTCCCTCAGCGTCTTTCACTTTCGAGCCCTTATTGTCGTCGGCGTCTTTGAGCTGGGCTACAATGGTGAAGGTGCCATGTTCCGGAGTCGAAACCGTTTCCGCGACCAGGCGCATCTCGCCCCTGCCCGTGGCGCGGCCCGCCGGCTTAAGGAAGGTCACACGACCGCGCACCGTGCTGTTGGCGGGAACTACTTCTACTCCGCCAGAGAAGATGGGTTCCTCCACCTTTCCAGCCCACGGATCGCCTTCCTCGCTGCCCTTGGTGCTCAAGGTGTTCGTCAGCCGCACCACTAACTGGGTTCCGCTGGGCAGGGCAATGTCGCCATCATCAACCGCCCAAGCCAGAAAACCCACGGCCAAAATCACGCCGATGGTTACAACCGTGAGCGAACAGGCTCGTTTCATCCGATGTTCCTCCAGGATGAGGGGGACGAAGAGCTTTCGGGATTTTGCCGGCCTAAGCACTTGCCCTCCGGAGTTTCGCAGCAGGCAAGGTTACTGCTTGCTGGCTTCAGCAGGGGTGGTCGGCTCGAGCGGCTTGCCGGTGCTCGCATCCACAGGGACAGTCGGCTCGAGCGGCTTGCCGGTACTCGCATCGACGGACCGGCTGATCACGAAGGTCATGGTGGTGCCTTGCACCAGGATGATGTGCTTCTCGTGTTTCAGAAGGTCGTAAATCAGGACCGTGCCGGCCCCGATGGCTGCTCCGCCCCCGATGGACGTGCCCCATCCGGGCCCGCCGCAGTTACCGTAATACCGGCAATCGATTTCCGAACCCAGGCCCACCATGGAGCCGGCGCCCGCTCCCATGGCGCCCGCGATGCCCGCATCCTTGAGGGCGTCCTTCTTGTTTTTGCCACAACCCTTAATGGTTCCTTCATCATCGCTGCCCGTCTTGGCGCAAGGCCCGGCATTCATGTCGTCCAGCCCGGCGGGGAGGGCCAATTTCATGTCTTCGGTCGTAATGATGTCGTCCAGAACCACGCGCATTTGCGCCACGCCCGAGATGCGGCCCGATTGCTTCACGAACGCCACGTGTCCTTCCACCGTACTGCCGGCGGAGATGATCTCTTTGCCGTCCACGCTAATCGGCGTCGTAACGATCCCCGTAAAGGGGTCGCCGGGCTTGCTGGTCTTCGACGTGAGAGTACAGGTGAGCCGCACGTGCAGGAGGCTTCCCGCGGGGATGAGCTGGCTCGGCGGAGGCGGCAGCCTGGTATCACTGGCCAGCACGGTGGGGAGGAAAAGTGCTCCCGCCAACAGCCCGGTGACGAAGCTGATTGCCCACTTCTTCATAAAATTCTCCTCGACGTGAGGTCTCATGACGAGCCTGATCGGGTTATGCTTACTTTCTGCCCAGGGAACCCACTCGGACATTCTACACCTCTCGCGGCCCCCTTACAAGCACACGACGACCTTGCCCATTCGATTCCTTCCGAAGCTGGCGGGTTGCTCGTGATTGTGCGGCGGCGAGCGATTTGATGCGTGTGCTGGAAAAGGGAAGCGGCTTAGCCGTGAATTTGACCGGCATCATGCCATCCGATATACTGTCGGTAGGGGTGAGCGGCGCTCGCCCCCGGCCGAACGCGGTTCGGCCCAGCTTTGAGGAGCTATGCCTAACATTGTCCGGGAAATGGCCGATTCGGCGATGGCGCTGGCGAAGGGATTCGCCACAACGTTTAAGATGATGCTCGGACCCACGGTGACGGAGAATTATCCCGCCGAACCCGTGCACTTTGAAGATCGCTATCGTGGCGTCCATGTTCTGCGCCGCGACGAAAACGGTTTGGAGAAGTGCGTCGCCTGCTTCCTTTGCGCGGCGGCTTGCCCGGCGAATTGCATTTACATTGAGGCCGCGGAGAACACCGGCGACCACCGCATCAGCGCCGCGGAGCGCTATGCCCAGGTTTATAACATCGATTACAACCGGTGCATCTTCTGCGGCTATTGCGTGGAAGCCTGCCCCTGCGACGCCATCACCCACGGCCACGATTTTGAAATCGCCGCCTACGACACCAACACGCTTGTTTACCGCAAGGAACAATTGCTGCAACCCCTTCCTGCCGGCATCGCGGCAAAGCCGAAATAGGCCAGCATAATCGGGAGATGGGCTCATCGGTTCATCGGGCCATTCTCGTTTTCAGATTCCGAGTTTTCGCTTGAAACAATCCGAAGTCGGTGCTTGTGTTTGTCACTTGCCACTCGTCACTTGTCAGACTTATTTTCGTTAACACCCTTTCTTTTCATAAACATCGTGGAAAGCCGTGAATAACTAGCTTGTTTTCATAAATATCGTGGAAAGGGGGTAAACCGACATTTTTACTACATTTGTTTTCAATAACTTGGCTGATATTTCCACAGCTTTTCTCCCCCTTTTTTTCGGTTCCTCCGTGGAATTCGTGGGTAAGGCGCGATAGATCGAAAGGGGTAGCGCATCCTGCCCCGAACCTGTTAAGGGATATGTGGACCAACACAAATCCCGAGCACAGG
>JBEKNU010000232.1:0-11933 GCA_049522495.1 Terriglobia bacterium | reverse complement strand
TGCGGGATCGAATCCTGCTCGGGGTTGCCGAAATCAACGCCGCACCCGTGGTTCATCGCTGGAAGAAGTTGGACGCTTTAATGATGTGATGTGAACATGTTTAAGTGAAACGACATACTAGTGACAAGTGACAAGCGAGATTAATAATCGCGAGTGGTCTCAATCCAAAATCCAAAATGACTCCATGACCCGGTGAACCGATCCCATGGTTTGACTTCTCTCAGTCCGTCAGCTACGCTGAATTTCTAGGTAAAATCCTATAGGATCGCGGCGGCAACAAACGAAGTTAGATGGATTTCTGAAGGGACCATGCAGAGGGTTTATTTCGACAACAACGCCACCACTCCGCTGGCGCCGGAAGTGTTCGAGGTGATGCGGCCGTACCTGCTGGAAGATTACGGGAACGCCTCGTCGATTCACTGGTTCGGGCAGCGGGCCAAAGCGGGAGTGGAGAAAGCGCGCGAGCAGGTGGCGCGCCTGCTCAATGCGCGGTCGAGCGAGATCGTCTTCACCAGTGGCGGGACGGAGTCTGACAACGCGGCGATGCTCGGCATCGTGGAAGCGGCGCGCGGAGAGCGCAAGCACGTGGTGACCACGGCCATCGAGCATCCGGCCGTGCTCTCCACCGCGAAGGCGCTGGAGAAGCGCGGCGTGAGTGTGACTTATGTGCGCGTGGGCGCGAGCGGAGTGATCGACCCGGCAGACGTGGCCGCCGCGCTTCGGCCGGAGACCGTGCTGATCAGCGTGATGCACGCCAACAACGAGCTCGGCACCGTTCAGCCGCTGGAGGAGATCGGCCGCATGGCGCGCGAGCGCGACATTTACTTCCACACCGACGCGGTGCAGTCAGTTGGCAAGATTCCCGTGGACGTGGAAAAACTGGGGGTGGATCTGCTGGCGCTTTCCGCGCACAAACTGAACGGCCCCAAAGGCGTGGGCGCGCTCTACGTCCGCAAGGGGACGATTCTGCGGACGCTCCTGCACGGCGGGCACCACGAGCGCGACCGGCGTCCGGGCACGGAAAACGTGGCGGGAATCGTCGGGCTGGGCGCCGCGGCGGAAATTGCCGGCGCGCACCAGGTGGAAGAGCATTGGCGCGTGGCGGCCCTGCGTGACCGCCTGGAGGCCGGGATTCTTTCGAGCGTACCGCTGGTTGCCGCGAATGGCGACCGCACACACCGGCTGCCCACGACAACGAACCTGACGTTCGATTATGTCGAGGGCGAGGGGTTGGTGATTGCCATGGACCTGCGCGGCATCGCTTGCTCCACGGGCTCGGCGTGCTCGTCCGGGTCGCTCGAACCCTCGCACGTGCTCTCGGCCATCGGCCTTAGACCCGAACAGGCGCGCGCCAGCATCCGCTTCAGCCTGGGCCGCTTCAATACCGACGAGGATGTTGACGCCGCGCTCCGAATCCTGCCGGGAGTGGTGGAACAACTGCGCGCCGTGTCGCCCCACTACAGAAGCCCAGTGACGAGTGACAAGTGACGAGCCAGCGAAAAACGAAGATCGAAACTCGGCGCGATTTTCGATTTTCGAATTTCGGTTCCTACTGGCTCGTCACTTGTCACTGTCAAAGACCGGAGCACGAATAGGTAATGTCTATAGCAATCGCCATGAGCGGTGGGGTCGATAGCTCGACGGCTGCTGCTCTGCTTGCGGAAAACAATTCGACGAACCCTTCCGCCTCACCGCCCGAGGTGGTGGGGCTGACCATGCAGCTTTGGAACCAGCGCCGCCTGCCGCAATTGCTGGGCGAGGAGGCGGGCGACGGCGGCCATGCCAGCGGGCGCTGCTGCTCGCTCGACGACGTCTACGATGCGCGCTCCGTGGCAAGCTTCCTCAATATTCCGTACTACGTCATCAACCTCGAAAAGCAATTTGAAGATAGCGTGGTGCGGCCCTTCGTGGAAGGGTACCTGGCCGGAGAGACTCCCATCCCGTGCAGCCTTTGCAATACCGAGATCAAATTCGCGCAGTTCCTCAGCACGGCCCGGCAGATTGGGGCGGAGCGCATCGCCACGGGCCATTACGCTCGCGTCTGTCGCGACCCGAAAACCGGCCGTTACCAACTCTTGCGCGGCGTCGATCGTTCGAAAGACCAGGCTTACTTCCTCTTCGGACTGACGCAAGAGCAATTGGCGCTCTCCGAGTTTCCCCTGGGAGGAATGACCAAGCAGGAAGTGCGCGCCCTCGCTCGCGCTCGACGCCTGCCCGTGGCGGAGAAACAGGATAGCCAGGAGATATGCTTTGTGCCCACGGGAAGCTATCGCCAGTTCATTGACGCTTACTTGGCGGAGCAGCAGCGCCAGCCGGAATCGCCGGCGGGCGAGGTGGTCTCCACCGACGGACGCGTTCTGGGCGAACACGCGGGCATTCAAAACTTCACCGTGGGCCAGCGCAAAGGATTGGGCATGGCCGTGGGCGCGCCGCTTTACGTGATTGCGATTGACCCGGCTAAGAATCGCGTAGTGGTGGGAGAGGACCGCGACCTTTTCCGTCGCCGCTTCCGGGTGCGCGAGGTGAATTGGATCCGACCCGTGGCGGAGGGCGACGCCGTGGGAGCGCACGTGAAGATTCGCCACAACCATCCCGGGGCCCCCGCGCGCGTGGAAGCCCACGCAGCTTCGGAAGCCTGCGTGGAATTTCTCGAGCCGCAGCGCGCCATTACGCCAGGCCAAGCCGCGGTGTTCTACGATGAAGATGAGGTGGTGGGTGGCGGCTGGATATCTCACGTGGAGTGAGCCGAGCACATAGCTTGGTCACTCTCCACTCCTCACAACTTCTGCCCTCCAGAACCGCTACCACCCGTGGAGCGAGATCTCAGCCGCGTCTCGACCCTAAAGACTTACCAGGCCGGCTTAGCATAAATAAACCGGCGCCCACGCCGCTGCTTGACGTTTGTTACTATTCCCGCCCGGGAGATTCCCGCCATGAAAAGGACAGTTACTTATCGGACAGCGCCATCAGCCGAAGGGGTTCGTGCGGCCGTCCGAATTCCGCAGGCACTCTTCGGCCTGATGCTTGTCGTCGCCGCGATCGTGCCCGGGATGTGCGCTCCTCCCACCGCAACGACGGACCAACCGCCCGGCGGATACGTCTTCTATGTTGTGCCGCACTCGCATATCGACACGGTGTGGTATTGGACATACGACCAAACGGAAGTCATGGCCATCAAGATTTTGAATGGAGCCCTGAACCTGCTTCGCAAAGACCCCAGGTATACCTTTACCCAGGATCAGATGACAGCGCTGAAACCTTTCTGGGACAGCCTCTCGGCAGCCGACAAAACTTTCGTGCGGGAGATGGTGAAGGCCGGACGTTTGGAGCTCGCGACGGGAATGTACGATCAGCCTGACATCGCCGAGCCGGACTTCGAATCCTTAACCCGGCAGCTTCTCTGGGCAGCGCCATGGATGGAACGCACGTTCGGAGCGAAGATTCAGACCGAGTGGAACATTGATACTTACGGCCAGACCATCCAGATGCCGCAGCTTTACCGGAAAGCGGGCCTCAAGTATTTCGTCTTTATGCGCGACGTCCCAAAGTCGCTTATCGGTGAGGTGAAGAGCCCGTTTTACTGGGAGGGCCCCGACCACAGCGTGATCCTGAGTTATTGGCTTGCCGGCACCTACGCGATTGACTGGAGCGGAACCGGATGGGACGTCTCGCATTGGGACCCCGCCCGTATCGCGGTGACGATGCGGAAATTTGTTGACCACAACGTCTCCGGCAACGACAAGATCCTTCTACCTTGGGGATCGGACCTCTACGTCCCTCATGATTCCACCACGCAGATGGAGGCGTTGCTGCGGCAGGCAGCAGCAAAAGCCGGCATCCCCGTGAAGTCCATCATCTTTAGTACACCCTCGCGCTACTTCCGCGACATTGAGCAATCCAAGGCTCCGCTGCCCACCTATACCTACGACTTCAATCCGCCGTTATACATGCAGGATCTTCGCGGCCAGTACGGCGAGCGCCCCAACGCGAAGCTTGCCAACCGGCGATCCGAGGATATGCTGGAGTCAGCCGAGAAATTCTCCTCCCTCGCCGCATTGATGGGCCTGGATTATCCCGCGATGGAATTCCACGACGGCTGGGAAAAGGTGCTCTTCAACCAGGACCACGGCGCCCTGCCGGGAGACAACATTGACCCGGTTTATGACGCGATGATGAGCGGCTATGGCGGGGCCATCGAGGTGGGAAGAGCGGCTCTGGCCCAGAGTCTGTACCACATCTCAAGAAGCGTTGACACCCGGGACAGCGGCAACTTTCCTTTCTTGGTCTTTAATCCTCTCTCCTACCCGCGCACCGACCTGGTGCATCAAACCCTGATATTCAGGGACGACGTCCCAAACTTCCGCATCACCGGCGAAGGCGGTCGTGACGTGCCATTCCGGCGCGTCTATATTGCAAAAGGGGAACGCAGCGTCCACATGGCAGCCATTGAATTTCTGGCCGCTGACGTCCCCGCCCTCGGCTACTGCTTGTATCGCGTCGTCCCGGCTTCCGGCACGGCGGAAGCATCATCCTGGCACGCCGCGAACAATGAAATATCGAACCGCTTCTTCTCGATCCGCTTGGATGCTCAGCGCGGCGGTCTGGTTGGCATTGTTGATCGTCAAACTGGGAATGAATTGCTCGACACCAGCCGCTACCTGGGAAATGAGTTGGTGATCGAAGAAGAGAAAGATCCGGATATGGAGGGCATGATCTACCTGACGGGCACGGAAATCCGCATGACGCAGTATCCGCCGGACTCCATCACCGAGATCGATGACGAACTGGGCACCCGGATCAAAATCGAAGGGCCCTTTCTCAGCGGCCGGCGAACCCAATTGATTACGCTCTACCGCGACCTGCCGCGCATTGATTTCGAGACGAAGCTTCTCGGCTTCCCTGGACACGATGGAATGCTCGCCGTGGCGTTTCCTCTGCGCAGCGGCGCGGACACAAAACTTTTCTATGAGACCCACAACGCGGTGTTGGAGCGCCCAGACGGCTTTTACTACACTCAAACATTTGTGGATGCCGAAGGCATGGGAGAAGGTGTGGCTATCATCAATCAGGGGACCGGCGGGTACATGACCGACAAGGGAATTGTGAAGCTCGTTTTGTTGAGGTCGTTCATGAACCATGCCCGGTATTACGCCCCCGAGGCGTCGGAAGCTGGCAGCCACGACTTTATGTACAGCCTTTACGCTCACCCCGAGAGCTGGAGAAATGGCGTCGTCGAGCAGGCGCACAGTTTCAATTGTCCCTTCCGGGTCGTCACCACCGACTCGCATGCGGGGACATTGCCGCCACGTCACGGGTTCTTCAACTTGAAAAGCGGCAACTTCGAAGTCACTGCGCTGAAGCAAGCTGATGGTTCCACAGACCTGATCCTGCGCGGTCACGAAACGCAGGGAAAGCCCGGACGAGTCGAATTCAAACTGGAGATCCCGGTAAAGCACGCCTGGATGGCAAACCTGCTGGAGCACCCGCTCCAGCCGGTAGCCGTCAAGGAAGGAACTATCGAATTCGCCGTCCAACCCTTCGAGTTTGTCACGCTGCGCTTAAGTTCAAGGGAATAAGAAACGACTAAGGACGATGTACGCTTCCGAGCAGGGAATTGAAATCATTCTCGGCCGCCGCCACGGTGTTGAGGGGACCGTTGAGTTTGAAGAAGACCAGTCCCTCCGGGGCCTCGACGATCGCGCCCAACATGCGAGAGTTGGGCTTTTTTACTTGCTCCTGGGACATCATTCCACCCCCTCCCAGATAAGTTCCCGACATCGAGAGGGTTGAGACCTTTAGCCCCGCGATAACCTTGGTTTCCCTTTTCGCGGGTGGGGCCAGAGATTGGCCATCCGGCGCAGTGAATTGATGCGCCCACCGGTCGAGGTTGGCTTCCACCGTTCCGCCTTGCCCCGGCCCAAAAAAGTAGACTGCGCATTCCGCGTCTTCCGGATCGCCGACGATGGCGTGGATGCGGTAAGTGGCAATGCGCATCTGGCGCGCGGGTTCAGCCTCCCAACCCGTGGGAACCGTCCAGGCAACTCCCGCGGCCTGGGTGGGTACGCTGCCCATCTCGGACGGGGAACCGGGTGCGGTGGGCAACACCGGCTGTTGCTGGGGAGCGGGCTTTTCCGCGACGGGGGCATTCGCCCCTTGCTTGCACGCGGTGAGGCTCGCCAGGGTGGCCAGCAGTACGAAGGTAAGCACAAATGAGATATATCTGATTTTGGTACTCATTAATCTTATGATCATCGCGAGACAAACCCTTCTTTGGAAGCCAAAGGGTAACAGGCACGCCCCGCGCCGCGGGGCGCGCGATCGAGCGGGGGGAAACCCCGCGCCGGCTGCCTTGCCCGCCGCCCGCGTGGCCGTTAGATGAAGAGTTGCTCGTCCTGGGTCGCTTCGCTCACGTTGGTCACGCGGCGGCGCGAGAACAGGAACTCCAGGCCGGAACGTACGCCCTTGACCACCGCAGAGACTTCCTGGATGGGGCCGAGCACGCCCTTCTGGACAGTGTCCGCGGTGGTTTCAACTTTTTCCACCAATTCGGAAACCATCCTATCCACACGGACGATCTGCGACCGGCTCTTATCCAGCAACTCGGCGGCCACCTGGTCGGCATTGGAGGTGCGGTTGCGGAGAATCTGGCTGATCTCTGCCAGGTTCGCGGTAATGGTCCGCAAGGGTTCGCGCGAGTTGTTGACAATCTCCAAGGCCGACTGCATCAGGGGATCCAGCCGCTGCTTGACGTCGGACCGCACGCTTTCAATCTGTCCGGGAACTTTGCGCATGGCCAGCCAAATCCCCAGCATGGCCCCCGCCTGCATCAGAACCGCGATCGCGACCAGAATCAAGGCCACGGTCAGCCCAGTATTTTGCTCCATGGTTCGCTCACATGAGGCTCAGCCGCCTCAGGCGCCTTACTTCGCTTTAGCTTTTTCGTCCTGGTACGCTTGCTTGCCCGCCTCCAGCGCGGCGGAAAGCAGTTCCTTCTGTTTGCTGACCAGGTCCTTGCCTTTTTCCACCGCGTCTTCCGCCTGATGACGGATTTCCT
Source organism: Terriglobia bacterium (assembly GCA_049522495.1). Lineage (GTDB taxonomy): Bacteria > Acidobacteriota > Terriglobia > UBA7540 > UBA7540 > Bog-366. The sequence goes on along the minus strand of JBEKNU010000232.1, from coordinate 4,879 downwards.
CGGTCTTCGTGATGACGAAGTCTCTGCCCTCTTCCGCTTTCTGCACAATCATGTCCCGTGTTTCTTTTCCGGAACGCGGGGCAAAGAGCAAGGCCATCACCGCACCGATTCCAAAACCGGCCAGGAAAAATCCTACTTTGGATCCACCGTTTTCTTCGCTCATCGCTATCCTCCACAATGCTAGCGTGCAAAGGTTTCGCGCGCCGCTTGCTTGCCTGACTCCAAGACATCCGCCAGCCGGGCTTTTTGCTTGGCCACCAGGTCCTTGCCTTGGTCGACAATATCTTCCGCATGTTTGCGGATTTCCCGGCCTTTGGAGGCGACATAATCCTTCCCCTCTTGTGCCTTCTCCGCAATCTGCTTCCTTGTTTCTTCACCGGACTGTGGCGCAAAGAGCAGGGCAATCGCAGCCCCGATCCCTAAGCCAGCTACAAAGTACGTCACCTTGGTTGTGACATTGCAATTTGCCATGATAGTCCTCCTTTCGGAGTTTCTAATCTAGCACTTCGAAAAAATCAGCACAAGATAATATTCTAATTTTTCTTACAATTATTATTAGACCGACCAGTCGGATTATGTTTATTCACCTTTGTTGGCCGACAGGTACTCGAACACCCGCTTCGCCTGAGACTGCTTTACCACCTGGGCCAACTCCTCCAAGGAGACCTTCCGCAGTTTGCTTATGCTTCCAAACTGGCCGAGGAGCTTCCGTGCGGTTCCTTCCCCCACACCGGGGATTTGTAATAGCTCGGTAGTGACCTCGCGATTGGCGCGTCGGGCACGATGGAAAGTCACGGCAAAGCGGTGGGCCTCATCCCGGATTTGCTGAACCAAGTGCAACGCCGGGGAGTGGTGATCGAGCACCACGGGCTCATTCTCATGCCCTAAGACGTAGAGAATTTCCTCGCGTTTGGCGATGCTGGCGAGTGCCTGGTTGATGATTCCCAACTCGTCCAGGGCCGCCGCTGCCGCATGAAGTTGGCCCACGCCACCGTCGATCAGCACCAGGTCAGGAAGGGCCTTCTTCTCCTCCTGCAACCGCCGGTAGCGGCGCCCCACCACTTCCTTCATGCTGGCGAAATCGTCGTTCTGCGGCACGCTCTTGATGATGAACTTCCGGTAATCGGATTTCTTCATCTTTCCCGCTTCCCAGACGACCATGGACGCGACGATATCGGTTCCCTGGATGTGGGAAACGTCGAAGGCCTCGATGCGGTTGGGCGGTTTGGGAAGGTCCAGCGCTTCGCTGAGGTTTTCCAAGACCTCGCGGGCGTGAGGTTTCAGGATACGAAAGCGCCGCTCAAACGAGTGGCGGGCGTTCCGCGCCACCAATTCCTGGAGCGCGCGCTTGGGCCCGGCCTGCGGCGTGAAAATATGGACGGGCCGCCCACGGCGTTGGGAGAGCATCTCCCCCAGGATTTCGCGGTCGTCGAAGTCGGCGGGCGCATGAATCTCGCCGGGCAAATACTGCTGGTCCAGATAGATTTGTTTGAGCAGTGAGGAAAAGAATTCGCGCGGGTTGAATTCCTCCAAGTCCTCCCAGAAGAATTCGCGCCGGTCCAGCACGCGCCCGCCGCGCAGGTGAAAAAGGTTGACGGCCACGAGTGGGCCTTCCTGGTGGAAACCCAGGATGTCAGCTTCCTCACCGGAGTTCGCCGCCATTTTCTGCCGCTCACGAAGTTCTTCCACGGTCCGAATCTGGTCGCGATAGCGGGCCGCATCTTCGAACTGCAATAAATTGGAGGATTCCGCCATGCGGCCGTGCAGGCTGCGCACCAGATCACTTTCGCGGCCTTCCAGCAGCAATCGAGCATCCCGCGCGGCCTCCGCGTACCGCTCCGGCGTGGTCAATTTCTCCACGCACGGTCCCAGGCAGCGCTTGATGTAAAACTGCAAGCAGGGCCGCGGATGATCACGCGTAAGGTCCACGTGGCACGACGGGACCTGAAAGTGCCGGTGAATGAAATCCACGATCCGATAGGCGAGGTTGGCGGGAAAGTACGGGCCGTAATAAAGGGAGCCGTCTTTCTTCACTCGGCGCGTCACATAAACGCGCGGAAAGCGTTCGTAGGCGGTGAATTTGATATACGGGTACGATTTGTCATCGCGCAGCAGGATGTTGTAGCGTGGCTTGTACTGCTTGATCAGGTTATTCTCAAGCGCCATCGCTTCGTGCTCGTTGTCGACGAGGATGGTCTCCAGGTCGTGCGCGGCGTCCAGCATAAGGTCGCGCTTATCATCCGACGCTCGGGATTCCTGGAAATACGAGCGCACTCGCGCCCGCAGCGATTTCGCCTTCCCCACGTAAATGGGCTGGCCCCTCTCGTCCTTGAAGACGTAAACGCCCGGCTCGGCGGGCAGCGCTTCGGCTTTTTCGCGAAGGCTGGAATTCAATTGTTCCTCACCCATTCATTATCATGCCGCACCGGGAGTTGTGAAAGGGGCGAATGGTACGCAGCGCGGTCCAGCGACCACAGGCAACGCTTATTGCCAAATTTCATCCTCGACCCGGCATTGAGGCAGGAGCATGTAGCCGGGATCGCCTCGCGCCGTGCGGTGTCATGAAGCGGGGCTCGCCACTCGGCTTCAGAGGCCCGGCACCGTCCGCTTCCACTCGAACAGGCCGGAAACCACGCTCCAGCCGTATTCGAAAGAACCCGCTAACACCATTTATTTTCATTGACATAGTCTTATGACGACTGTAGGTGTATTGTTTTCAATAATATAGTCTCAGGCCAGAAATCAGACATTTTTACTACATTTATTTTCAATAACATAGTTTGACTTGCCTTCATTTTTAGCCCCCGCTGTATTGTTACAGTGTGGCAATACTATGATTTTAACTTGTTTTGTTTCATTGACTTGGCAATTTTCACAGCTCATATCCAATCTCGATAACAGCATTTATTATCAATAACATAGTCTGAGGAAAACGGCAATTTGTTATTCTCTGCGACCTCGTTTCAAGCAACCCCCTTCTCGTAAGTCCTCTGCCCAGGTCTTAGGGAATTCTGATTCTCTGTAGCGCTCAGCCCTCCTTCCTCACGACTATAGCCTACCATGTAGTTTCGGATTTGTCAAGAGGAAAGATTGTCGCTTTTCGGCGCATCGCGGTAGGTTTACCCCGTCATCTAGCCCAGGGCGGCGGAGCCCTTCAAAGCAAGGTCACAACGCAAAGCGCAACAGGCAAAGCGGCTGCGCACACCCTGGATTTCGTACCGGCGCTGCCCAGACGCGGAGTCATTGGCGAAATTTGGCCTTGACATCTCTCCCCTGGGAGAGCAATATCCTTCGCAGCAAGTGCCTCGCGAGGCATCGGTTTCAATAGATCGCAGTCCAGTAGTCACTCAATCCGATGGAAGGCCGCAAACCGACAAGCCGATCCGCAAGCAACGGTCGCGATAGCCAGCAGCGTGCGCATCTCTACTTCAACCTGTCCGTGGATGCGCTCAACATTCTCTCTAAGGCCGCTGTAGATGGGCACGACCGCGCCCTGGAGGTCCTGGCCGACCTGTCCGGCAAACTAAGCACCCGCGGCGGCGACTGGCACCAAATGGGGTACCTGATGAAGTGAGGTCAGACTTTGAGCTGCTCAATCTGCGGCAAGCCGCGAGGTTTTTTCGCCGGCCTGTTTGGGGCTGCCGATCATCCCGCCTGCATCGAAGCCCGCGATAGGAAATTGAGAGAAGAGGCCCGGGCGAAGGAAAGGCAGAAGCAGGAGGAAGCCGCCGCGCACTTGAGGCTCTTGATGGAACGGACCGAGAAGGGTATTTTTGCGAGCCTCAATGGGCAATCGGAGATGCTGCTGGACCGCGGTGAAACTCTCTGCGCCATGTTCAAGGGCTGCTGGAGCACGCTCTTTTACCCTCGCGCTGTCGGCCGCGCTGCACCCGGCCAGGCGGTCAGAGTCGACGGCCTGAAAAAATCCGACTACGGAACACTTCACATTACCGATAAGAGGGTTTGCTTCATCGTCAAGGGCGGCGCGAAAGCAATTCCCCTGAAGAAGCTCCTGCAATGTGAGGCCCGCGGCGATACGCTCCATTTGACCGCCCAGGGAAGGGCGTCATCCAGCTACTTCATTATCGAGTCGCCTCCGGCGCTGGAGCTTGCGCACGCTGCAATAATGAAGTTGAGGGATCTCGCCAAATCAGGGAAGTGGCCGGTGATCGATAACGGAGGGTAGGAGTATGGAAGGAATCGATTCAGGCTTGGCCACGGTCGTTGGGCTCTTCCTGTTGGTTGGGTTCGTTTGTATGTGGGTGATACTCGCCGGAATTTCCAAGAAGGCATCCACGGCGATCGAAGTCCTCACCCGGATCTCCGGCCAGCTCGCCGCCGCCAACGAGCACCTGGCCACCCTGCGGAAGTGACCCGTATACTAAGGATAGGAGGGTAAGGTGAAAACCTGCCGCTTCTGCCTCTCCGATGACCTGCCCGACGCGGCGACTCACTGCAAGCACTGCGGAAAAAGAGTCCAGCCGCGGCTGTCCAGCCAGGATCAGAAGGCTCTGACTCTTGCCCTGGTGATTGTGATCGGCCTTTTCGGTACATTCTACGCCGCCCTCCAATCCCAGAAACACGAAGACGCCCGCGCCAAAGCTCGCGAATTGGTCGACGCTCTTAGGTTTGTCTGTGCGAGCGATACGCCGGCTGAAATCGCCGATGACGTGTCCGCTAAAACCCAGGCTGCGATCGGCCAACTCGACCTAGAGCCGGAGGAGCTTATAGTGTTTCAGGCGTCTGTCGATAGCCGGCTAGTACTACTACGTTAAGTTAAGGTGGACGGTTTCGTTTGCGAATTATGCTGCCACAATATGCACACTCGCCGGTCCAGGTAAACAACAGGCGTTGGATCTCACGGCGCGTCTGTGGCAGG